>JALGWI010000061.1 GCA_025774245.1 bacterium | reverse complement strand
ACCGAGGCCGGCCCGCGCGGCGGCCAGGCGTTGCACGTGGAGGAGAGCCTGCTCGGCTGGATGCAGATCAACAAGAGGCCGCTCCTGGTCGGAGACCCGCCGTCGGACGACAGGTTCCCCGGCGTGCGGTGGGACGAGACGGTTCGCTCGATCCTCTGCGTTCCGCTTCTGATGAAGTCGGAGCTGACGGGAGCGCTCACCGTCTTCAACAAGAAGGGCACCGACGGGTTCAACGAGGACGATCAGCGGATCCTCTCGATCGTCGCGTCGCAGTCCGCGCAGGTCGTGGAGAACGCGCGGCTTCACGAGGAGGAAGAATCGCTCCGGCGCATGGAGGAGGAACTCAGGCTGGCGTCAGAGATCCAACTCGGCCTCCTCCCCGATATCGCTCCGCGCGTCCCGGGCTACGACATCGCAGGCGCGAGCGTTCCCGCCGAGATGGTCGGGGGCGACTACTTCGATTTCATCCGCATCGACGAGAGCCGCGTCGCGATCTGCGTCGGTGACGTCTCCGGGAAAGGACTGTCGGCGTCGCTCCTCATGGCGAACCTCCAGGCGACGATCCGCGCCCAGGCGCTCGTCCAGCTTCACCCGCAGGCGTGCCTCGAGAACGCGAACGTCCTCCTCTCGCGGAGCACCGACCCGCACAAGTTCGCGACGTGCTTCTACGCCGTGCTCGACGCCGACGCCCATCGGCTGCTCCACTCGAACGCCGGGCACGAGCCGCCGCTCCTCGTCTCCGCCGACGGAGAAACGGACACCCTCTCGGCCGGCGGTCTCGTCCTCGGGTTCGTCGAGCCGCTCGAGTACGAGGAGGCCAGCGTGGACATGAACCCCGGAGACGTTCTGGTGGTCTACTCCGACGGGATCACGGACGCGACCGACGCCGACGACGTTCCGTTCGGAGAGCGCCGCCTCCGCGAGCTCGTGACGGGCGGGCGCTCCGACTCCGCGGCCGGGCTCATCGAATCGATCTTCGAGGCCGTGAGGCAACACGAGGGCGAGCCCGGCCAGTTCGACGACATGACGCTCGTCGTGGTAAAGAGAGAGGGAACATGATCGGGAAAACGATATCGCACTACCGGATCCTCGAGGTGCTCGGCGAAGGCGGCATGGGGATCATCTACAGAGCTGAGGACACGAGGCTCAACCGCCACGTCGCGCTCAAGTTCCTGACGCCCAAGTTCAGCGGCGACGAGCGCGAGGCGGCGCGGCTCATCGGGGAGGCCAGGGCCGCCGCGAAGCTCGACCACGCCAACATCTGCACGATCTACGAGATCGACGAGGCCGACGGACGCACGTTCCTTGCGATGGCGTGCATCGAGGGAGCAGACTTGAGACAGAAGATCGCGTCGGGACCTCTCCCCGTCGACGAGGCGCTCGACATCGCGACGCAGATCGCGCGGGGCCTCAAGGAAGCGCACGGGAAGGGCATCCTCCACCGCGACGTGAAGCCCGCGAACGTCATGCTGACGGCGGACGGCCAGGTGAAGATCACGGACTTCGGGCTCGCGGAGCTCTTCGAGCCGGAGTCGATCGACCAGCGCCTCTCCACCTCGGGCACGATCGCCTACATGTCGCCCGAGCAGCTCCGGGGAGAGGGAGGTGACTTCCGGTCCGACGTCTGGGCACTGGGGGTCCTTCTCTACGAGATGCTGACGGGGCAGCGGCCCTTCACGGGAGACTACGACCAGGCGATCGTCTACGGCGTCCTGAACGTCGATCCCGAGCCCGCGATGGCGCTCAGGGAGGATCTGGCCGAGGAGCTCGATCGCATCGTCGCCAGGGCGCTCAGAAAGGACCCGGCCGGGCGCTACCAGACGATGGAAGAGTTCCTGGAAGTCCTCGAGGCCGCGCGCTCGGGCACGGGCGCCTCCGCCGAGTCCCGACGTCCCATCGCCGTCATCAGCTTCGAGAACCTCACGGGGGACCCCTCCTACGACTATCTCAGGAGGGCGATACCGAACCTCCTCATCACGAGCCTCGAGCAGTCGGAGCACCTGCGCGTCCTCACCTGGGAACGCATGCGCGATCTCGCGAAGCAGCTCGGGAAGGACGACGTCGAGACGATCGACCGGGACCTCGGGTTCGAGCTCTGCGGGCTCGAGGGTGTGGAGACCGTCGTCACGGGAAGCATCACGAAGGCGGGGAACACCTTCGCCACCGACGCGAAGGTCCTCGACGTCGCGACCAAGGACCTCCTCGCGAGCTCCGGATCGCGGGGCGAGGGCGTGGACAGCATCCTCAGGGCCCAGATCGACGAGCTCGCCGGCCAGATCCTGGGAGGCCTCGGCATCGCCGAAGGAGCCGCCGAACCGCCCGGCCAGCCGGTGTCCGAAGTGACGACGTCGTCCATGGAGGCCTACGACTGCTTCCTCCGGGGCAGGGACAGCTTCGAGAGGCTCTACAACGCTGACGCTGCCACGCACCTCCGGCGGGCCCTCGAGCTCGACCCGGACTTCGCGGTCGCCCACCTCTACCTCGCCTGGACCTACCTGAGGTTGCGGGAGAAGAAGGCGGGCGACGAGGCGTTCGAGAGGGCCAGGGAGCTCTCCTCACGCGCGACGCGCAGGGAGCAGCTCATCATCGAGGCGGCGTACGCGCGCGCGGTCGAACAGGACAGGGAGAAGGAGCACCACATCCTCGCGCAGATCGCGAAGGAGTACCAGAGCGAGAAGCTGGTCCACCACCGGCTCGCCGGGTACTACCGCGCGAAGCAACGGTTCTACCAGGCCGTGGAGGAGTACAACAAGGCGCTGGCCCTCGATCCCACCTTCGGGTGGTCCATGAACGAGCTTGCGTACATGTACACCGACGTCGGCGACTTCGACAAGGCGGCCGAGTACTTCGAGCGGTACGCGGCGGTCTCTCCCGGCGACGCCAACCCGATCGACTCGATGGGCGAGCTCTGCTTCCGCATGGGGAGACCGGACTGCGCGATCGAGAAGTACAAGGAGGCGCTCGCGCTCAAACCCGATTTCTACTACGCATACTGGGAGATCGCCTACGTCTCGGCGCTCAAGGAGGACTACCCAGAGGCGCTCCGCTGGATCGATCTCTTCATCGAGAAGGCCCCGTCGTTCGGGACGAGAGTGGAGGGGCTCCGGTGGAAGTGCTTCTACGAGTACTGGCTGGGCCGATACCGGGACGCGCTCGCCGAGGCGCAGGAGATCGCGGGCCTCGCCGCTTCTGAGAAGAACGAGTTCTGGCGCGTTGAGGCGGACAGGATGAGAGCCTGGATCCACAGCGATCACGGCGAGCTCGACGTCAGCCGGAAGCACTTCGCCGATTGCCTCGACGCCGTCGGCCGCAACCCGAGGGAGTTCATCCCGACGGCGACCAGCTACTCCTCGGGCTCGCTCGACCAGATCCCTGCGCTCAAGGGAGCGTACACGTTCTCGATCGCCCTCCTGGACATCCGGGAGGGGAACCTCGAACGGGCCCGCGCCGCGCTTGCCGAGATCGAGGAGCACGTGCCGGAGTACGCCGAGACCCTGCGGGCGGAGGTGCTGCTGGCGGAAGGGTCGATCGAGGAGGCGATCGCCGGCTGCGAGAAGGCGCCGCCCAGGAGGACGCCGTACATGACCGACGTCGAGGGGATGCTGGCATACAATCTCCCCCCTCTCAAGGACGCCCTCGCGCGCGCCTACGGGGTGAAGGGCGAGCTCTACAAGTCGATCGGGGAATTCGAGCGGCTTCTGAGGGTCGACCACACCACCGTCGACCGGTTCCTCGCGCACCCTCGCTACCATTTCCGTCTCGCCCGGGTGTACGAGGCGAAGGGCTGGCGCGACAAGGCCCGCGCTCAGTACGAGACGTTCCTCGAGATATGGAAGGACGCCGACCCCGGCGCCCCGGACGTGGACGACGCACGGGCGGCTCTGGCGCGGATGGAGGAGTAGGCGGCGCGTCCCGAACTCGAGGCCGCCCGGCGACTACATCTGAAGAGGCCGTTCCCATCGGGAACGGCCTCTTCAGATTCCGCCATGGTACCCCCCCCCGCAAGTGAAGGCGTCGAGGAAGATGACTGCGAGGCCTCCGGGGACCCCTCAACGGCCTCTGTCGCCGAATCCACTTCGCGCGGCGCGAATCAGTATCAGTGTAGGACAAAACAGGGGGGGCGACCGGCACGCTAGCCCAGGAACTGCTCGGGCGGGCGCGGTGGCTGTCGGAAAGCAGGGAGCACGAGAGTGGACCATTGGAAACGAGCTGCGACGCGCGCGGCGGTAGGCCTGCGGCGTCCGCCGAAGAGGAGCCGCAGGCTCTCTCCTGGAGCCGGATCAAGGCGCTCCACGAGTAGCGCTACTTCTGAGTCAACGACATGTCACGGTTCTCCCGTGAGGAGGAATGCCATGCTGTACCATAGCCCGTTGCGATCGTGGGGGCTTCTCGCCCTCGCTCTCCTGGTCTCGGCGACTCACGCCCGTGCCTTCGTGACGATGGAGCTCGTCGCCTCCGGCCTGAACCGGCCGGTCTACGTCGGCGCGCCCGATGGCGACGACAGGCTCTTCATCGTCGAGCAGAAGGGAACCATCCAGCTCCTGAAGGAAGGGTCGATCCTCCCCCAGCCGTTCCTCGACATCGACGCGATCGTCATGAACCCGTCCGGCTTCAGCGAGCAGGGACTGCTCGGACTCGCGTTCGATCCCGACTTCACGACGAATCGCTACTTCTACGTGCACTACACTGACACGGACGGAAACACCGTGATCTCGCGCTACGAGGTCCAGGCGACGAATCCCGATCAGGCGGACGTCTCGTCCGAGGAGATCGTTCTCACGCAGGACCAGCCGTTCGGGAACCACAACGGCGGCACGATCGAGTTCGGGCCCGACGGCTACCTCTACTTCGGGTTTGGGGACGGCGGCTCCGGCGGCGACCCCGGCAACCGGGCGCAGGATCCGACGACGCTGCTCGGGAAGTTCATCCGGATCGACGTCCATCCCCTTCCCTACACGAGCCCGATCGACAATCCGTTCGCAGACGACGCGGGCGTGCTCGACGAGATCTGGGCGTTCGGGGTCAGAAACCCATATCGCTGGAGCTTCGACCGCCTGACGGGCGACCTCTGGATCGCCGACGTCGGGCAGAGCCAGTGGGAGGAGATCGACTTCCAGCCCGCCGCGAGCGACGGAGGCGAGAACTACGGGTGGAGGCTCATGGAGGGGCTCCACTGCTTCAACCCGCCCGTGGACTGCGGGGCCGACACGCTCGACCTCCCGATCCACGAGTACTCGCACGCCGGGGGGAACTGCTCCGTCACCGGGGGCTACGTGTACCGGGGCGGTGAAGTCCTTCAGCTGAACGGCTACTACCTCTTCGGCGACTGGTGCACGAATCGCATCTGGACCTTCGACTACGACGGCGCGTCGATCGGGACCTTCCTCGAGCTGACGGAGCTTCTCGATCCGACCGGTCAGATCGACGGCCTCTCGGGGATCGGCGAGGATGGTGCGGGCGAGCTCTACCTGGTGAGCCGCGCCGGGACCACCGACGGCGAGGTCTTCAAGATCGTCTCCGATCCGACGGGTGTCGATCCGATGGAGAACACGGGCTCGCTCCTCCGGCTCGGCCCTCCGATCCCCAATCCTTCCCCCGCCGGGACCGAACTCGCGCTCGAGATCCCCGAGGCCGGCCACGTCTCGGTCAGGGTCTACAACGCCGCGGGTCGGCCGGTGCGGACCCTCCTGGCGGAGACGCGGGGAGCGCCGGCACCCACCGGGTCGCGTGGGACGGCAGGAACCGCAGCGGGGAGCGCCTTCCGTCGGGAGTCTACTTCATCAAGGCCGAGGTCGATGGACAGGTCGTCACGAGGAAGGTGAACCTCCTGCGCTGACGGGTCCGGAGGCGCCGGCCGATGAAACAGGAAGGCCACCCCGAGGGGTGGCCTTCTCTCTTGCCTTCTGTCCACCGGGCCGGACGGCCGGAGCGCCGCCCCTCCCCGATTACTTGAGCAACACCATCCGCTGGCTCAGGGTCTGGCCGCCGGCCTCGATGCGGTAGAAGTAGACGCCGGATGCGGCGCTTCGACCGGCGTCGTCCCGACCGTCCCAGGAGACAGCGTGGCCCCCCGCGTCGCGGTGCTCGCTCTCGATCAGCGCCCTCACGACACGGCCGGAGGCGTCGTAGACGCGCATGGTCACGCGTGCCGGCGCCGGGATCTCGAAGGCGATCGTGGTCGACGGGTTGAAAGGATTCGGGCTGTTCTGGTGCAGCCTGTAGCCGGACGCGAACTCGCCCTCGTCGACCCCCGTGAGCTGGGAGCTCGCGACCTTGGCGACGTAGATGTCCGCCGGGACGTTGACCGCTCCGGTGAAGTAGGCGTCGCCTGCGGTGTCGACGGCGACCCCGTGACCCGCGTTGTAGGAGCCTGACCACACCGTCACCGTGTACGCGAGCTCCGCGCCTGCGGGATTGAGCTTCGACAGGAACAGGCCGTAGGTCGTTCCGTCCGACCCCGGGAAGTCCTCAGAGCTTGTGTACCCAGCGACGTACGCGCTGCCGTCGCTGCCGATCTCGATGTCGCGGATGAAATCCGGGCGCGTGCCGCCGAGATAGGTGCTGTAGACGAGGCCGCTCCCGTCGGTCGCGAGCTTCGTGATGAATCCGTCCTCGCAGTTGTAGTAGGTGACGGGGAAGACGGTCTGGCAACCGTTGATCTCCCCTACGAACACGTCCTCGAACGCGCCAGGGGTCGTGGGGAACCCGACCGAGCGCGTGTAGCCCGCGACGTAGACGAAGCCGTCGGCGTCCATCGCCATCGCGCCGAGTCCGTCGTCGTCCTCGCCGCCCAGGTACGTGCTGAAGAGGAGCGTGCTGCCGTCGGCCGAGAGCTTCGAGACGAACATCTCGTTCGGAGCGGAGGCGATCGGATCGACGAGCGGGAAGTCGTCGGCCGACGTAATGCCCGCGATCACGATGTCGCCCCAGGGATCGACGGCGATCTTCCTGCCGGCGTCGTCGTGCTGTCCCCCGAAGTACGTGGCGTAGAGGATGGCGGTTCCGGTCGGATTGAGCTTCGCGACGAACGCGTCGGTGAAGAAGTAGAGCGGGAAGCTCGGCTCTTCCTGGAACGCGTCGGGCGTCGTCGGGAAGTCGGTCGAGCCGCTGCTGCCCACGAGGTAGATCTCGCCCTCGTCGTTCAGCGCGATCCCGTGGCCCTCGTCGGTGTAGTCACCGCCCAGAAGGGTGCTGTAGAGGATCGATCCGTCTTCGGTCGACAACCTCATGAGGAAGACGTCACGGAACCCGGTGAGTGAGCTGTCGAGCGCGTCGGGCGTCGTCGGGAAGTCGTCGGAGTCGGTCCAGCCGGTGACGAGAAGCTCGCCGGCGCCGTTCAGCACCAGGTCCTCTGCGTAGTCGTGACCGTCTCCGTCGATGTACGTCGTCCAGACCTCGGTACCCTCGGGGTCGAGCTTCGCGATCAGAGCGTTGCTCTGGCTGTGGTCGCCGACCGTCCTCGCGAGGACGTAGGCGCTCCCTTCCTCGTCGACGATCAGACCACGGCCGGAGGCCAGGGTGTAGCCGTCGATCACCGTCTCGTACGCGAGAGACGGTTCGGCCGTCGCGGTCGAAGCGAACGCGGCGACGAGCGCAACTGCCAGTGCAACGGTAAGGGCGCGGGGTGTGCCCATTCTCCACCTCCTGCGGGACTCCGGGTCTCTTGCCTCTGCCATCTGCCTGGATCGTCCGGTCATGGTGCTGGTTCCTTCTGGCGGAACAGCGCGGAGTCCCCACTGCTGCCCCAGGCAAGTAGCGCCTCGTATCCACTGAAGGTCCCGCGGTCGGCTGCTCTGCAGGGGGGGAGGCCGGCCAACTCCGTGGAGGCTGTGAGCGGTGCCTTCTTCTTCCACTTGTACTGATGCGCACGAGGACACTGAGTTTCAGTCGGGCGAGCGGAGCACCGGATCCTCACCGGGATCGCCCGACAACCCGCCCCCCAACAAGTATGGTTGATTCCTAGTCAGCTTTGTGGTATCATCGGGTACATCTGGAAGATGAGAGATTCCCGTACCTGACCCTCCCCCCTGCCTCCACACGTCCGGGCACGGACCTGATCCAAGGAGGCCGCCATGAGCTGGACAGCTCGAGTGTGGTTCGTTCTCTGCCTCGTCGCCCTCCCGACCTGCGCGACCGCCGCCACCATTCACGTCCCCGGTGGCCACCCCACGATCCAGGCCGGCATCGACGCCGCGTCGTTCGGAGACACCGTCCTCGTCGCGTGCGGCACGTACTACGAGCACAACATCGAGATGGAGTCGGGCATCTGCCTCACGAGCGAGACGGGGCAGGCCGACTGCGTCACGATCGACGCGCAGCGAGAGGGAAGAGTCCTCTCCTGCTACGGACTGGACAAGGGGACGATGGTCGTCGGTCTCACGCTCACGAATGGAGACATCCAGGCGTCGAACGGGGGCGGCATCAGCTGCCGCTACTCCCTCGTCACGTTCGTCAACTGCGTCGTTTCCAGAAACCGAGCGGTAGGATATCGCTGCCGAGGTGGCGGCATGTACTGCATCGGATCCAACGCCCCGACGCTCGTCAACTGCGTCTTCACGGACAACACGGCCGACAGGACAGGCGGCGTCGACTGCGACTTCTGCGCACCCACGTTCACCGAGTGCCTGTTCACCAACAACGTGACCCTCACTACATCCTCGTTCGGGGGCGGGATGAGCTGCCGCTCAAGCGCCAGCTCCCCCACGCTCATCGACTGCACGTTCTACGGCAACACCTCTCCGGAGGACGGCGGCGGGATGTTCTGCGCAGGAGGCGCCTCACCGACGCTCGTGGGCTGCAAGTTCTCCAACAACACGGCGGCCCGCTTCGGTGGCGGGGTCTTCTGCATCAACATCGCCTCGGCCCCTACCTTCACCGAGTGCTCGTTTGCGAGCAACAGCGCACCGTTCGGCGGTGGAGCCTGCTGCAGGTACACCCAGACTGCATTCACGGACTGCACGTTCTCCGGGAACTCCGCCGAAGCGCGGGGCGGCGGGATGAGCTTCGAATTGGGCAGCCTCGAGGTCCTCGAGAACTGCCTCTTCCAGGCAAACAGCTCGCCCATGGGCGCCGGCGTGTGCTGCTATGAGTCCTCCCCCTCGTTCGAGGGCTGCACGTTCGTCCTGAACGAAGCGGGAATCGGCGGTGGGATCGCCTTCGTCGAGAGTGGTTACGCCGAGCTCACGAACTGCACCGTCTCCGACAACAGCGCCTTCCTCGGCGGTGGCATGTACTGCGTCTCGTCCACCGTCATCCTCGAGAATTGCATCGTGGCGTTCAGCGAGACCGGGGAGGCCATCTTCTGCCTCGACGCCTGTTCCCTCGATCTCACCTGCTGCGACGCCTACGGCAACGAGGGGGGCGACTGGGTGGGCTGCATCGCCGATCAATACGGCGTGAACGGCAACTTCTCCCTGGATCCGCTCTTCTGCGGCGACCTGAGCGACGAGAAGCCCTTCGCGCTGCACGACGCGTCGCCGTGCGCGGCGGCGAACAACCCGGGGTGCGGCCAGGTCGGCGCCTGGGGCGTCGCCTGTGGCGCGACGCCGGTCGAGGCGACGAGCTGGGGCGCGATCAAGGGGCTGTTCAGATAGCGCTCTGCTCCCGCGACCAGTGCTGGGAGGGTTCGTTCCCACAGGTCGGGCCTCCCGCGTGGGGACTGTGCCGGCAGGCAGGCGAGCTGCGGAGGTGCTTCCCTGGCCAGCTCTTGCGCCGGGCGCTCGACCGTGCTACCCTCTGACTGTTGCTCACTCGCTCGTCTGCTCTCCATCCTCGCAGTTCCTCAGGCTCGCCAGAAGGGAGGTCAGCCATGCGTTCCTCGCCACCGCTGGCGCTCGCTCTGGTCGCCGCAGCACTCGCGGTCCCCGCCGACGCCATCACCTGGCACGTTCCGTCGGAGTGCACGACGATCCAGGCAGGCATCGATTCGGCCGCCGTCGGCGACACCGTGCTCGTCGCCTGCGACATCTACTACGAGCACGACATCATCATGAAGTCGGGCGTCTGCCTGACGAGCGAGACGGGCCAGGCCGACTGCGTCACGATCGACGCGCAGCAACTGGGGCGGGTCATCTTCTGCATGGACGTCGATGATGACGCCAGCATCGTGGGGGTCACCATCGCAGGCGGAGCCGCCCCGGGTGGGAGGGCATTGGAGGACAGCCTCGGTGGCGGAATCATGTGTGTGGAATCGTCGCCCGCGATCGTCGACTGCGAGTTCGCAGGCAACACGGCTGCTCTCGCGGGCGGCGGTCTCTGCTGCTGGTGGAACGCCGACCCGGAGATCACGAACTGCACGTTCTCCGGCAACAGCTCCTTTGAAGGCGGTGGGATGTGCTGTGCCATCGGCTGCTTCCCCGAGCTCACCGATTGCACGTTCTCGGGGAACACCGCCTACGACGGCGGTGGGATGATGGGCTTCCTCTCCTACCCGACCCTCACGGGCTGCGAGTTCACGGGCAACACCGCCACAAGCGTCGGCGGCGGGATGACCAGCTCCGAGTCCATGCCGACGCTCACGGACTGCACGTTCACCGACAACACCGCGACCGAGTGCGGCGGTGGTCTGCGCATCGGCGCCAACGAGCTCGCGGTGATCGATAACTGCAGATTCACATACAACACCGCCAACAAAGGCGGCGGCGTGTGGATACACTCCGGGGGAAACCTCACGCGCGCGGAGCGCAGGTTCTCACGCCTCGTCGGTGGCAGCGTGGGTCAGCGGGCATCCGGCCGACAGAGCATGTTCACGTCCTGCGTGTTCGGGAGAAACCAGGCCACGTTCGGCGGTGGCCTCTTCGTCGAGGACGAAGCGGACGCTCTGCTCGGGAACTGCACGTTCTGCCGGAACGCCGCCTCCGTTGCCGGTGGAGGCATCTACTGCGAGGGCATGGCCCTCGTCGGCCTCGGCAACTGCGTCATCGCGCTGAGCGAGAGCGGTGGCGCCGTCCGCTGCGTCGACGACGCCGCCGTCGCTCTCATCTGCTCCGACATTTTCGGAAACGACGGGGGCGACTGGACCGACTGCATCGCAGGCCAGGCCGCAACCAATGGCAACTTCAGCGAGCACCCGCTCTTCTGTGGCGAGGACAATCCCGACGAGCCCCTCGCGCTTCACAGTGACTCCCCCTGCGCGGCCGCGAACAACCCCGAATGCGGGCTCGTCGGTGCCTGCGACGTCGGCTGCGAGGTCCCGGTCGAGGCGACGAGCTGGGGCGCGATCAAGGGGATGTTCAGATAGCGCGCAGGTCCTGCGATCTCGAAGAAGAGCCCGGTCCTCCCGGACCGGGCTCTTCTTAACGGCAGTGGAGAGGGGCTCCGAACTCCCTGTCCCCCAGACGCCGCGACCTCCGCACCCGCCGTCGTCCGCCGGCGCGCCGAGACGAGATCTACAGATTGACCTGATGATGATGACCACGGCGCTGATCCGCGGGAGAGCGCTGATCACTCGTCCCCCGCCGGTCCATCGGTCCACGAGCGGACGCGCAAGCACGGTGAGGATGCCGATCGCGATGACAACGGTCGCGGGGAGACGGCAACATCTTCCAAGCGAGAGGGGTCGGCTCGTCATCCGCGACGGGATGGCTCGCACGCCCGGCCCGGGCTGGAAGAGTGACCTCTTGACATACAGGAGGAGGCGCGCGCCGCCGGAGAGCCGATCCTCCTCAGGCCTGGTTGTGACGGGTGTCGCACGCTCCCGAGGCAGTCGTGAGTTCGTAGCACTTGCGGAAGTGATAGCCGTACACGGCCAGCCCGAAGGCGAGGGGAAGCGCCCGCGGTCTCGTCAGGAGCGTCCACAGGAGCATACCCGGAAAGCGGAATCGCTCCTTTCCGACCATGCTCAGGTAGTAGAGGGAGCGGAAGAAGGTCCAGACCTGCGAGCCTCTGAGCCCGGGACCGGTCCCCCCCGGCCTGTACACACGCAGGAAGGTCCTCAGGCGCCGGTAGTAGTTCCTCGGTGAGTAGATATCCTGCAGCAGTTTCCTGTAGCCCTCCTGAAGCGAGTCGAGGCCCATGCGTGGGATGATGTTCGTCGTGCCGTCCGCATTGTCGCCGGAGACGGACTCGCTGATGCGGCCCTCGCGCTTGAGCCGCTTGTAGAGGTCCGAGCCGACCGGCGCCTGGAGCAGCCCGACCATCGCCGTGGCGATACCGCTCGCCTGGATGAAGTCGGTCAATCGCTGGAAGACCGACGGTGTGTCGTGATCGAAGCCGACGATGAAGCCTCCCTGAACCTCGAGACCTGCCCGCTGGATCCGCTTGACGTCTTCGAGGAGATCCCGGTTCCGGTTCTGCCTCTTGTTGCACTCGCTCAGGCTCATGTCGTCCAGCGATTCGATTCCCACGAAGACCGTGTCGAATCCCGCACGCACCATCATCTGCATCAGTTCCTCGTCGTCGGCGAGATCGATCGTGACCTGCGCGCCGAAAGTCACACCGCGCTTGCCCCTCCGCCACTCGACGAGGGCGGGCAGCAGCTCCGTCCGGAGACACTTCCTGTTCCCGCTGAGGTTGTCGTCGACGAAGGGGACCGGCCCACGCCAGCCCAGCCTGTAGAGGCCGTCCAGCTCCGTGATGACCTGGGCCGCCGTCTTCCTTCGCCACCGGTGCCCGAAGAGCTGCGTGACGTTGCAGAACTCACAGCTGTGAGGGCAGCCTCGCGAGAACTGGACGCCCATGGTGGCGTACTGACGGGGATCGACGAGCTCCCACAGAGGTGCCGGAGTCTCGCGGAGGTCGGCGAACTCGGCGGATCGGTAGACCCGCCGCGCGAGGCCGCGCTCGAAGTCCGCCAGGAACGGCGGGAGCGTCACCTCCGCCTCATTGAGCACGAGGTGGTCGACGTCCTCGAACCGCTCGGGCTCGCACGTGAAGAGCGGACCCCCGGCGACGACGGTAAGGCCGGCCTCCTTGCAGCGGGCGATGACCCGGTGCGCCGTGTCCCTCTGCACGATCATGCCGCTCACGAGCGCGCACTCCGCCCACTCGAGATCCTCGTCGGTCAGCCTGGTCACGTTCAGGTCGACGAGCCGCAGACTCCACTCCGCCGGCAGCATGGCCGCCACGGTCAGGAGGCCGAGCGGCGGCTGCGCGGACTTCTTGCGGACCAACCTGAGAGCGTGTCTGAAACTCCAGAAGGTCTCTGGGCACTCTGGGTAGATGAGCAGAGCGTTCACGTGCTTCTCCTCGTCGTCGATGCAATCCTCGCCGGCCACGCACTCCGGAGAGAGCGGAAGCGGGCCGGCTCGGAACGGGTGCGGAAACGTCGCTAAGTATGCCCCGCGGCCGCCTGAGTTTCAAGCATTCCCTCGAAGAATCGACCCACCAGCGCCGGCGCGGCCCTCTGTCGACGAGCGGCCGTCCGCGGGCCCTCGCCTTGCGTGCGCGTTTGCCGCGCGGTATGCTCCCAGGATGATGGCCTCACGGGGAGGCTGCCCGGACGAGTCGGAGAGGTGTTCCACCAGGGAGGGAAGTCCCATGACACGAGCGATCTCTGTGATCGTGACCGCGCTGCTCCTGGCATCGGCGGGCGGAGTCAAGGCGGAATGGACCTGGCCTCCGAACGAGGGAGTCGTGGAAGAGGTTGAGGCGAACCTGTCCAGACACTACGAGGCAGATGCGCTGCGCAGCCATCTTGAGGAGGCCGACGCCGAACACAGAGAATCTCTCGAGTTCCTGCTGGCCTGGCTGCCGCCGTCCGATCTGGGAGGGCTACCGGCGGAGATCCTCATCGAGAACGTGGAGCTCGCCCTCGCGAGCTGGCACGGGGCTTCGTGGAAGGACGACATCGATCCTCACATCTTCCACACGTACGTCCTCCCCCACCGCGTCACTCAAGAGCCTGTTCAGCGATGGCGACCGAGGCTGCACGACCTCGTGGCACCGCGGGTCGCCGACATGAACCTCACGCAGGCCGCGCTCGAGGTCAACCGCTTCGCGAGGGAGTGGGTGACCTACAAGCCCAGCTCGCGCCGCGACCAGGGCCCCCTCACGACGATGGAACGGGGCATCGGTCGTTGCGAAGAGGAGATGATCTTCACCATCTGCGCGCTCCGG
The DNA here is from genome assembly GCA_025774245.1 of bacterium. Taxonomy (GTDB): domain Bacteria; phylum Joyebacterota; class Joyebacteria; order Joyebacterales; family Joyebacteraceae; genus JALGVN01. The sequence continues at coordinate 12,652 of JALGWI010000061.1, read as the reverse complement.
AGCGCCGGCATCCCCGCCCGGTATTGCTCGGCTCCGTGCTGGTGCACGAGCGACGGCAACCACGCATGGACGGAGGTCTACACGGGGAAGGAGGGGGGCTGGCGCTACCTGGGATCGTGCGAGCCCGCCGCGTGTCTCGACCAGGCGTGGTTCACCCGGGTCGCGAGCCGCACCGGGACGGTGCTCTCGGGGGGCTACGGCGAGGCGCCCGTACCCGACGAGTATGCCGAGACGCTGTATCGCCAGGCCGACGGCGTCACGACGCTCAACTCGATAGGCGTGTACAACACACCGGGAACTCTGATCCTGGCCTTCCCGAACGGCCACGACCCTCTGCCGGACGGATCGGACGAGGAGCCGCCGGAGGCCCACGTCCACACGTTCAACTGGGGAGGACCCGTGGCGCTCGTTCGCCAGGCGCTCGGCACAGAGATCCTCCTCGGCCCCGGGGACTACCTCGTCACCGCGGAGATCGACAGCCAGCCGTGGTCCGCTCTGGCGACGATCCACCCCGGGCGGAAGACGCCGCTCGAACTGGCGCCCGGCTTCGCCGTGCTGGACGAGCCGGTCTGGCTGCACTACCCGATGCCGGAGGAGGATCGGGCAGGCTCGTGCCCCATCGAGGAGGACGATCCCGTCTGGCTGCGCCACCAGAGGGACATTGCACGAAGGGACCTCGACCGCTGCCGGCGGTCGCGCCCCTCGGCTGACTGGATCGATTTCCTCTCCGGACGCCCCGAGGCCCGCGAGCTCGATGAACAGATGGGCCTGGCCGGGCCGCTCACGGAGGATTGGACCTCCGCCGTGCTTGCGCTCCACGGAGACACACTGGAGGTCGCGGTCGACCTCCTGCTCGAGATGGACCTCAAGGATTTCTACGAGATGGAGCGCGGGGCCCTGGGCGGGATTCTCAGCGAGGCTCTGCGCGTCAGAGATATGGTCTCCGCCGATGTCCCTGACAGCCTCTGGGCCGAGTTCGTCCTCTCCCCGCGGCTCTACTTCCAGGAGGGCACGATGGACTGGTGGACCGACCTTCCGTGGCTCGCTCGGGGGAACGACACGCCCGCTCCGAGGGAGTTGCTGGACGCCCTCCGCTCGCACGTGACGAAGCTCGAGACAACCCGTCTCGGACCCGTGGCGCCCCCGGAGGACACGTGGCGTTCAGGGTACGCCTCACCCGCGAGCGCCCGCGCCTGCCTCGTCGGACTTCTGCGGCGCCACGGGATCCCGGCGAGAGCCGAGAGGGGCGTCGACTACGTCGAGGCGTGGGAGAACGGAGCCTGGGTGAGACTCGTGCCCTTCGAAGAGGACGCCGAGGACGCGGGCACCGAATCTGTCGAGGCGACTCCGGAGGAAGGATACCTCGCGGTGAGCTACTTCGATCAGGGGACGCCGCTCACAAACATCGAGACGTGGAGGCAGACTCGCCTGACCCGGTTCAAGGAAGGTCACTTCCAGACCTGGTATCTGGGACAGCTCTCCGAGGGGGACGGTCTCGTCGAATGGTCGCTGGCGGAAGACGAGTACTGGCTCTTCGGTGGCCTCAGGAACCCTCGAGGCGAGGCCCGGTTCGTCGCGCGCCGCGTGGTTGTCGCGCCCGGCGACTCGCTCACTTTCGGTCTCGACGTCGGCATCCCCCTCGCCGAATGGGACTCTGCCGACCTGATCCAGCGGGAGTGGGACCCGGAGGCGTCGATCGAGATGGTTCAGGAGGGAGAGACCCGAGACCTCGGCGATGTCGCCGCGGGCACAAGACTCCTCGTGCTCACGCTCTCGGGGCACGAGTCGTCGTTCCGACACCTCTCGGCACTGAGGGAGGTTGACTGGAAGCCGCTGGGCGTGGCCTTCGTCCCGATCCAGGTCGCGGGCCTGGCGGATCATCCGCCGGACCAGGGCGCTCTGACGATCGACGCCGAGACCGCGGAGCGGGTCTTCGGGATCAAGACCCCGAAGGATCATCTCCCCCTCACGGTCCTGCTCGACGAGTCCGACAGCACGATGGTCTGGTTCGGGGGTATGCGTCGCGACATGGGAGAGCATCTGCTCAGGGTGCTCGAGGATCGCTGAGGCCAACCCGGAGTTGTAGGAGAACGCGGCTTCCCAAGAGAGCACGAGGGGCTGACTGAGTCGGCCTGGGGCGCGGAACCAGAAACGTGGCCTACAGATCGACCCCCAGCCCGAAGGAAAGCTGAAGATCGTCACGTTCCGGAACGCTGCCGTCCGCTCTCGCCTTGGGGTTCTCGTTCCGGTCCCAGGTGGCCGAGAACGTGAGGTCGAGCGCCCCGGTCAGCTCCACCTCCAACAGCGCCACGAGGCGATGGACCGTGTTCTTCACATCCGGAATGCCGATCGTCGCGTTGTACTTCAGGCTCGTCTCGATGTCGTCGTTCGGATCCCACTCCAGCAACGTATTGGGGATCACGACCCAGGTCTGCTCGTCGCCCGCCTCGCCTTCTTCCACGGACACATACTGCGTCTGCTGATAACCGGCGCTGAGCTGCAGATACCAGTCGAGTTTCTTTCCCCTGACGACATCGTAACCAACGCCGGCGGCGAGCGTCGTTCGGAGGTCGACGTTCTTGAACTTGTCGGTGTAGAGCTCGATCCACGCGGGCGTGACGAACAACCTCCGAGTGACGAACGCGTCGAGTCTCAAGTTCACAACGTGGTTGTTCACACTCTCCTCGTCCTGTACCGTGCCGAGGTTGCCCGCGTAGTTCGTGTCAAACCGCGTCGTCCCCCCCTCCCGTCGCAGCAGCACCAGCGCGTTGTAGTCTAGCTGGTTCGTGTTGCCGGAACGGCTCACGACCCCCACGCTGGCCTTGAGCGACCAGTGATCCCACTCCTTGCTGGCCCCCTCGACGATGGAGACGGCCTGTGCCGCCTGGAACTCCAGGACCTCGCCACCGACGCGGACCTTGACGATGCCGTCCCGCATGGTCGCCGGCCCCGTCGCTGTCCGACGGTCCTCGAAGACGTACTGGAGGCTTCGGGGCGACCGGATCTCCGCTATGTCATCCCAGTCCAGCTTCAGCAGGTCCAGCTCCTCGCTGTCGAACTCGAGGGCCTCGTCGCGCATCGACTTGATCTCACCCCGCAACCACTCCCCCGACGTCAGCTTGATCCACTCGTGTTCCTCCGCGTCCGGCAGCGGTGGCGACCAGGTCGTTTCCTGGGCCGGCAGGGACGCTGCCAGCGCGCACAGGGCGAGGACCAGCAGCACGCAGGAGCCGGTGGTCGTTCGGTGTCTGCACGCTCTCACGGAACCCACATTCGCTCTCCTTTCACAAGCGCGCGGGCCAGCAGACGCCGCGGTGGAATCGAGCTGCCCGCCCCTCACGCGCTCACGAAGACCGCGTGATTCTATCGAGTCAGGGCGGCTGCCGTCAACAGAGTCCGCGCCCCAAAGCACAAAAGGAGGCCCGGGACATGTGTCCCGGGCCCCCTTCCCAAACTCAAGAGATCTTCTACAGACCTCGTGCTACTTGAGGAGCGTCATCTTCGTGAACGCGCTCTCGCTCCCGGCACTCACCCTCGCGAAGTAGACACCACTCGCGAGACGGTGCCCGGCGTCGTCCTTCCCGTCCCAGACGGCAAGGGCCGGACCGGCGGGAAGCGCCTCGTCCACGAGCGAGCACACCACGCGCCCGCTGACGTCGTGAACGGTCAGCGTCACGCGCTCGGCCCCGCTCGGCACCGTGTAAGCGATCTTCGTCACGGGATTGAACGGGTTCGGGAAGTTCGGCGCAATCGCCAGCCTGTGGATCTCGCCCTCCTCGACGCCGGCCATCGGAGCGAGCCAGTCCATGATCCTGGCGAGCAGCGTCGTCCGGTTGCTCGGGTCGGGGTCGGTGAGACTCACGGCCTCGTACGGGAACGTGGTGAAGACGATCTTGTGGCCGCCCTCAGCGACCTTGAGACCCTGAATCCCGGCGGTGCTCGTGAAGATCGTCTCCGCAGGGGAATTCAGGACCATGGCGTCGCCGCTGTTCGCCACGGGGTAGTAGAGGCTCGTCAGCACCATGCCGTCCGAGATCTCGTCGCCGGTAACGCCCTCCACCACGAAGGCGCCGACGTCATCCGTCCAGGAGCTGATGTGGAGGTAGTCGCTGATCATCGTGGTCATGCCGGTACGGCTCGAGAGGTAGTTCATGCTCGAGAGGTAGAGGTTCCCGCCGCCGTCCAGGTACGCGGTCATGGCGTCCTCGTCCTCGTAGGTCAGGTCGAACGCGTTCCCGCCGCCGTTGGTCCACAGGACCGTCCAGTACGACGAGAGCACATCCACGTCGGGCCGGCCGATCTCGTCAGTGACCCAGACTCGCGCAGAGAGCCCGAGATCGGACAGAGGCTCCTCCCAGTACGTGTGGAAGCCCCATCCCGAGTCGTCGGCGACAAGAAGCAGCGACGGCGTCTCGACGAACGTCGAGAAAGCGGTCTCCGCCATCCTGCCGGGGTTGCCACCACTCTGAGCGTGGAGGGTCGTCAGGGCCATGCCGGCCGTCGTGCCGATGTTGTCGATGAAGCGGACCTCGAGCGCCAGCTCCTCGCCGGCGTCGACGGTGAACTCGGTCGGATCCGTCAGCCAGGATCCGCCCGGCTCCCGGAAGCTCGCCTCCCAGTCCGTCGGTCCGACTCCGTCCGGCAGGATGTCCTGGGCGATGCTGACGGTGATGACGTCATCCGCGGTTCCGACGTTCTCGACCGTCGCCGGGTAGGTGGCGGTCTCGAGGTAGCCGATCTCCTTCGCGTAGAGAGTCGTGGCCATCTCGACGGAGAAAGGATCGGGCATGAGAGCAGCGTTGACGATCTCCCACGGCGAGGGATCTTCGAGGAAGATCACGACGCGCATCTCACCCTCGGGTCCCCACGCGATGTCGAAGTCCCTCGTCACGACAGCGGAGTCCCCCGCTGCCGAGAGGTTCACGGTGGCAGGCGTCGCCACCTCGCGCGCGCTCCAGGGATAGGAGGGCGACATCTCCTCGACGACGACGAACTGAGCCGTCATGGGTCCGTGAGTCACCGTGTCGACGGCCTTGAAGGTCGCCGTTACCGTGCCGCCGCCGTCCGTGACGTACCCGGTAGACGTGATGATCACGGGTGTCTCGACAGCGAGCCTCGTAAGGATGTGGGATTGGTAGACGCCGTACGAGCTCCCTCCGGCGCCGATCACCTTGATCACGGCGTCGAAGTCGACCTCCGGGATCCCGCCCACGCCGTACAGACTGGCGCGTGCGGAACCTCCAGGAATCTGGTAACTGTCAGAAACGTGCCAGTAGATGTTGACAAGCTGGTCGTCACCGAACTCCTCTTGAAGCGTCACAAGCGCCGCACGGGCGCTCGGACAAGCGCCTCACCACGTCGCTCCGAAGAGTTCGGCCAGCACGGCCCTCGTGGCCGCAACGGCCGGAGCGGCCATCGAGAGCAGGATCAGGGCAACGATCCCGACCACAGCCAATCGCTTCTGCACATCCAACTCCTTCCGCGGCAGCGCCGCTCTCGCTCGCAAGGATCCTGCTGCCGTTTCGCTGGGGAAGCAGTGTTCCTGCCCGTTGATCTGTTCGCCTGCTGTTCCGAAGAAATGTGCTTCGGCTTTCACGCTGGCCCGCAAGCCATACACGGCCCAACATTACACAGTTTACCACATCAGGGCGAGAGATTCAAGGACAGGATGCGACCATCTGAGGGGCAGGGAAACACGGCGCGCCCTTGCCCCCCACCCCAGCCGGGTGTAGTCTCCGGTGCGACCATCGGAATCGACTCCGCGCCGCCCAGACGGCCCATCACTCCACCAGGAGGTCTGTCGTGAAATCCGCGCTCGTGTTGCTCGCCAGCCTGGCCCTCACCATCGCCGGCTGCAGCAGCTCCTCGGGACCCTCCGACAACCCGCCGTATCCGGACATCCCCGGGCTCGTCGTCTTCTACGAGTTCGACGGTGACCTGGAGAACGAGGTGGCCGACGAGCACCACGGAACCGCGAGCCGTGCAGTGACTTACGTCCCCGACCGGGACGGTGCCGCGGACGGCGCCATCCACGTCGACAAGTACGACGTGATCAGCGTGCCCGATCACGCCGACCTCGACATCACGGAGGCGGTGACGCTGGCAGCGTGGGTCAGCCCGGAGGCGTCCGATCAGGCGCACGCCAGCCTCATCGACAAGAACCACAACGAGGCCTACTCGCTCGGGATGTGGGGTGGCATCGCCGACCCCGACACGACGCTCTTCTTCTGCTACATCGCGGGCGAGTTCGAGAACTCCCCGTACCTCCTCCCCATGGGGACCGGTGTCTGGTCACACATCGCGGTGACCTTCGACGACGCCACGGACAGGATGCGCCTGTACTTCAACGGCAGCCAAGTGGACAGCGGGAACATCGGCGCTTCCATCGGCGTGACCGACCAGGCGCTGCGCATCGGTGGCTCGCAGCCCGCGGGCTTCTACAAGGGCCGCATCGACGAGGTGGCGGTCTTCGACCGGGCGCTCACGCACGAGGAAGTAGAGGAGCTCTACCAGTTCGATTAGGGATCGGAGATCGGGACGAGGCGGCCGCTCCTCACCAATCGCGCCTCGCAGGTGGAACACGCAGGAGAACAGAACGGGCCCGCTCTCGCGAGGGGGCTCGTTTCGATAGGCTCCGGACTGGGTCTCTTCCCAACTACGTTCGACTGTGCTATTCTTGCTCGTGAGGTTTGGTAGAGCCTCGCACTCCTTCCGAAGCGACGGGACCACCGAGGAGAACACCCGTGCCACGCGTCCTTGCAGCGACACTCAGCGGTTCACCCGGCCGTTCGTTCGTCATGCGGTCTCTCTCTGCCGCCACCTTGGGCGCCGCGCTCCTCTGCTGTGCTGCACCGGCGGGCGCAAGCGCCGGCGACCTCACTCCTCCGGACCCTCCCGCGCGCATGATTGCCGAGTGGGAGCCCGCGACCGGGACGCTGATCCGGTGGCCGCTCGGGTTCCCGATGGCTCTGGCCGTCGAGCTCGCAGAGGACGACACCCTCTACACGCTCGTTGAGGGCGCCTACAACGAGAACCAGGCCCGGAACGCCTTCACCAGCGCCGGCGTCGACATGGAGCACGTCCGCTTCATCAGGACGAGCACATACTCCATGTGGACGCGCGACTGGGGGCCGCAGTGCGTGTTCGGCGCCGACGGGCAGATGGGGATCGCCGATCCGTGGTTCGACGGATACCCGTGGGTGCCGGGCTGCACGGGCGCGGCGCCCGAACACGGGGACGTCCCGACCTGCGACGTCGCGCGCGCCGGACCGCGCGGCTGGGACGAGGATGACGCCATCAACGCCGATGTCGCGGCAGCCCTCGGCCTCCCCCTCCACGAGCTCCCGGGCTACTGCACCGGCGGCAACATCATGACCGACGGCCACGGCCGAGCGTTCTCCACGGAGCAGATGCTCGACGAGAACGCCCCGTACATGAACCCGGCGACGTTCTTCTTGCGGATCGAGAGCTACATGGGGATCGCCGACTACCAGATCCTCCCCGACCCTGAGATCCACGGCATTCAGCACATCGACTGCTACGCGAAGCTCCTCGACGAGGAGACGGTTCTCATCAAGGAGGTGCCCGCGTGGCACCCCGAGTACGACTGCGTGGAGGACCTCGTCGACGCCTTCGCGTCGCTCACCACCTGCCACGGACGCCCGTACACGATCTTCCGTGTGTGGTGCGCGTCATACTCCGGCAACGACGTCGCCGCCTACACCAACTCGCTCATCCTCAACCGGAAGGTCCTCGTCCCGACGTTCGGCATCGCCTCCGACGCCGACGCACTCCAGACGTACGAGGATGCGATGCCGGGCTATGAGGTCATCGGTTTCTACTACGGCTCGTGGTACTACTACGACGCGCTCCACTGTCGCACCATGGGGATCTTCGATCCGGGGATGCTCCGCATCACGCACGCGCGCCTTCCGGGCATCGTGCCGTTCGCCCCCGAGCATGAGGTGACGGCGGTCGTCGAGGACATGAGCCAGAGCGGCCTCGTTCCCGGCGCGCAGCTCGCGCGGTGGAGACTCGCCGGCGCCTCGGAGTGGGACGACGTCGCGCTGCTCCCCGTCCGGGGCGACACCGTGACGGGGACGATTCCCGGCCAGGCGCCGGGCGCGGTCATCGAGTACTACGTCACGGCCTCCGACCAGAGCGGGCGGACGGAGATGTTGCCACGATCGGCGCCCGACGGCTTCTACGCGTTCCAGATCGACCCGTCGAGCGGAGTCGACCCCGGCGTGGATGCCGCCCCATCGACCCTCGCGCTCTCGGCCAGCCCGACTCCCTTCAGGGGATCGGCGACCCTCTCCTTCACGCTCTCGGCCGAGCGGCACGCGAGGCTCGCAATCTACGACGTGCGCGGGCGCGCTGTCAGCGTGCTTCTCGACGAGCGGGTGCCCGCCGGCAGACACGAGATCATATGGAACGGGGATTCGGACGCGGGGAAGCCCCTGTCCGCGGGCATCTACTTCGTCAAGCTCGACGCAGGACACGAGACGGTACGCACCACGCTCGTCCTGCTGCGCTAGAGCGATGAGGCGCCGACAAGGGCGAGGAACCCCATGAGGCAACCGGTCTGACCGGAAACCGAAGGAGGTGAGGTCGGCCATGCGGCATGCGCTCTCGATCACCTTCACGACCCTCGCCCTCGTCCTCGCCGCCGCAGGGAGCACGTACGTCGTCACACCGGATGGGACCGGCGACTACCCCACGATCCAGATCGCGCTCGTCGCCGCCGCGGACGGTGACGTGATCGAGCTCACCGACGGGACCTTCGCCGGGGACGGCAATCGTGACATCGACTTCCAGGGAAGGGCAGTCACCGTCCGCTCTCAGAGCGGCGACCCGGGAACGTGTATCATCGAGTGCAACGGGAGCGAGACCGACCCGCACCGCGGGTTCATCTTCCAGACGGACGAGGGGCCGGACTCCGGCGTCGAGGGGATCACCGTCGTGCACGGGTGGGTCGAGATGTACGGAGGCGGGATCTTCTGCGAGGACTACGCCTCCCCCACGATCACGCGCTGCACCTTGCTCAAGAACGAGGCCGCGTACGGAGGCGGGATGTGCGGGGGCGCGTTCTCGACGATCACAGGATGCTCGTTCATCGAGAACGAGGCCGTTCGCGGCGGCGGGTTGGGCCGCGCGCCCTCCACGGTTCTCACCGACTGCGAGTTCGTCGGGAACGCGGCCACCTACGGGGGCGGGATCTACATCCGGAGCAGCTGTTCCCCCAGCCTCACGCGCTGCCTCTTCGAGGGAAACGCGGCCTCGCACTCCGGGGGCGGCCTGCACATCGAGCAGCACTGCTACCCAGTGCTCACCGGGTGCACGATCGCGGGGAACTCCGCGCCGATCGGAGCCGCCATCGACGTCTCGATCGAGTGCGCGCCGACCCTCGTGAACTGCACGCTCTGGGGAAACGCCTGCACCTACACGGGGGTCATCTCGAGCTACGAGTACTGCAACCTGGTGATCGAGAACTCCATCATCAGTTTCAGCGAGGAAGGCTGGGCCGTCTCCTGCTCTGACAGCAAGACGCTGCTCACCTGCTGCGACGTCTACGGCAACGCGGGCGGCGACTGGGTCGACGGCATCGAGGGTCAGGGCGGCATCGACGGCAACATCTGCGAGGACCCGCTCTTCTGCCTCCACGAGAACCCCGACGAGCCCCTCACGCTCTTCACCGACTCCCCGTGTGCCGCGGAGAACAACCCCGAGTGCGGGCAGATCGGCGCGTGGGGCGTCGCTTGTGCGGTGACGCCCGTGCAGGCGGCCACGTGGGGATCGATCAAGGGAGTCTTCAGGTAGTCCTGGGAAGTACCACTGAACGAAAAAGCAGGGCCCGCTCGAATGAGCGGGCCCTTCCTGTGGCGGGGCCGACGAGACTCATTTCGAACTCTCTTGATGGCACCGGACGACGGCATGCTCGCGGTCATCCGCGAGGTGCAACGCCTGCTTGACGACGCGCGGCCCCGGCTGTGACTGCTGGCGTCGCCTGTTGGAGGCCATTTGAGCTCATGGCCTCCCCGGCATCTGCGCGCCGGCCCGATGTGGGGCACTGGATTCAACCGGTGGTGGGCTTGACTCACACCGACAGCGGCCGGTGTATGGAACGATCCACCGGGGGAGCCACGGAGGTTCGCCTCGGTCCTCCTGCCGGCACCACGCTGGATGGGAGAGCACCCGCGGTCCAGGCAGCTTCATAACGGGGCGCTCTGCACTATAAAGTGATTGACACTCGCCCAGTTACGGAGTACAGTGCCAAGTGAGCTCTCTTCGCTAGCCTATCAGGTAGCAGCTCCTCGCTTCGTTCTACTACGCACCAATCCCCAGCACCAGGAGGTGCCATGACTCCCCCCGCCCCGCCGTAGGCTCTTCCCTATCGAGCAAGGAGGTTACCCATGCGCTGCGCGCCGAAGTCCTCACTCGCCGTCACCGCGATCGCTCTTGTCCTTGCGGCGGTTCTCCCGTCCCACGCCGCCACGATCCACGTCCGAGCCGACCGCTATCCCACGATCCAGGCCGGCATCGACGCCGCCAGCGAGGGCGATACCGTGCTGGTGGCGCCCGGGACCTACACCGGCCCGGGCAACAGAGACCTCGATTTCGGTGGGACGAACCTCGTACTCATGTCCGAGGTCGGCCCCCAGGGCACCATCATTGACTGCGGACAGTGCTACCGCGGGATCTACATGAACAACGGAGAGGGACCGACCTCGGTAGTTCAGGGGCTGACGATCAGGAACGGCCGAGTGGATTTGAACGCATGTAGCCGCTGGCCGGAGGGCGGCGGGATGTACGCCGGTCCCGGCTGCGCCCCGACGATCAGGGATTGCCGCTTCGAGGACTGCTCTGTCTCAGGATGGGGGGGGGACCCCACGTTTCAGCCCATGGGATGGGGCGGCGGGTTGTACTGCCACGGAGGCGTGACGCTCACGGGGTGCACGTTCTCCGGAAACTCCGCGTTAGTTAGGGGAGGCGGCATGTACTGCGCGGGATCGCCAGTGCTCACGGACTGCGTGTTCTACGGGAATTCTGCCGTGGAGTCGTCTGGCGGTGGCTTGTTCTGCGGAGACGTAACGCTCACGAACTGCGTGTTCTACGGGAACTTCGCGTCCTTTAGGGGAGGCGGGATAAAGTGCGGAGGCGGCTCAACGCTCACCAACTGCAGGATCGAGGGGAACAGCGGCAGCGGGGTGTTCTGCACAGGCGGAACGCTCACGGACTGCATTGTCTCCGAGAACAGCTCGTGCGGGGTGGTGTGCTGGTCGGGAGACCTCACACTCACGGGCTGCACGATCACCGGGAACGAGCTAGGCGGAGTGTATCTCAGGGCGCAACTGAACTCGGTGGATGCCTTGCTGATGAACTGCACCATCGCCGGGAACAGCTGCGCGCCCGAGGGCGGGGCCGTGTCATGCAATGGCGTCAATTACCCGGTGGGTCTCACTCTCAGCGCGTGTGTAGTCGCCCTTAATGGTGAAGGCTGCGCAATCCTCTGTTCTGGAGCGTTCACGGACCCCGCGCTGCGTTGTTGCGACATCTACGGCAACGCCGACGGCGACTGGGTCGGCTGCATCGCCGATCAGTACGGGGTGAACTTCAACTTCTCCGGCGACCCGCTCTTCTGTCTGGAGGACAACCCGGGGGAGCCATACAGCCTGCACGAGGGCTCACCCTGCCTGCCGGTGAACAGCCCTTGCGGGGAACTCGTCGGGGCGTTCGGTCAGGGATGTGGAGCGGTGACCGTAGTCGAGGCAGTCAGCTGGGGCGCGATCAAGGCGATGTTCCGATAGCCTGCCCGAACATCGATGAGAAGAAATGGCGGGGCCGACGAGACTCATTTCGAACTCTGTTCCTGGCACCGGACGACGGCATGCTCGCGGTCATCCGCGAGGCGCAACGTCTGCTTGACGACGCGCGGCCCCGGCTGTGACTGCTGGGGGCGCCCACTGAAGGCCCTTGAGAATCATGAGGTCCCCGGCATCCGAGCGCCGGCCCGGTATGGTACTGGGCCCCCGCACGGAGGCGCGCCTGACCCGCATCGACAGCGGCCGGTGTATGGAACGATCCACCGGAGGGAGCCATGGAGGTTCGCTTCGGTCCTCCTGCGGGCACCACGCTGGATGGGAGAGCACCCCCGGAGCCAGGCAGCCCCATAACGGAGTGCTCTGCACTATAAGCTGATTGACACTCATCCAGTTGCGTAGTACACTACCAAGCGAGATCTCTGCGCTTGACCGACGCACGAGCCTCCTAGGCACGGAGCCTCTTCGCTCCCTGATCTACCTCGATGTCACAGCAGTAACGGGGAACACAGACGATCGCAGTCGTGCGACACAGCGGGCGAGCCCCGCACGACACAGCGATCTGGGAGCTCCCTCAGTGCGTGCGAGGGAGCTCCGACCAGACACTCAAGGCACCGCACACCGACTGGTGCGCGGCAGGCAGTACGTCCCGATCCTGGCTCGAGGAGCGGCGGGCCACTGGACGGCGATGGAGTCCCCTTGGCCTGAGCTTCCTCAGACCGATCAGCTCGAGCGCCAGTCACGGGGTGCCGTGAATGAAAGAGAAGCGATGTTCAGGTAGCCGATTGGGGACATCTCAGATGGAGGAGACGCCATGGGCAGACCACTCCCGC
>JALGWI010000060.1 GCA_025774245.1 bacterium | reverse complement strand
AGTTCTTCTCCTCCAGAAACACCTGGGTCAGCCGCAGGAGCGCCAGGCGCTCGTCTTCAGACAGAAAGCGCACATGGGAGACGTTGCGCGCGAGAATCTCACTCCAGCGCTCTGCTATCGGGCTCTCGAGAAGCCTCTTGCGACGGTGGCGCGTGAACCAGGACATCCGCTGCTCCCCCGCTCCGTCGGTGCTCGTCGGCGAAGATGAGCGACCGGACCAACCTGACCTGCCCCCAGTAGCTGTACCATCTCCAGAGGTTGGGTGCAGCTGGCTGGCCCGCCCCGCTTTTCTAGACCACGCCCAGGGGTTAGTACTTCCGTTTCTGAGGTCCCTTCTGGTTCGTGTTCTCGAGCATACTCAACGGGCGTCAGATTGCCCAGGGAACTGTGCGGTCGGTCTTCGTTGTACTCCCTGCGCCACTCCTCCGTCAGCACCCGCGCCTCTCCCCCGGCTGCTTCGACGCTAGTGACGCTAGTGACGGCATCCCCCGATCTTCTGATCGGCTGCTCCAGCACACCACCAGCCCGACCCTCGCCATCTCCCGCGCTGAGTGTTTGATCCCATCGTAGAGCCAGTGTGCTGTCACGACGGCCAGCCTGTCCGAATCGGCTACGAACCGGGCCCCCGCTACCAGATCAGAAGCCCCCGGAAGCAATCTCGGGGGCTTCGTCGCGTGCGTCCACGTCCCGATCGGGCGCGAACATCACCGGCGATAACTCGACTCTCTGTGATAGAATGGAGTGGTGGTCGGAGGGTGCCTCTCCCCCGCTCGCAGCAGGTCAACGTGGCCAGTCCGTGTTCCTGAATGGGAGACCGACGATGCGCGCACTCGCAACATCTGTACTCTGCTGTCTGTTGTTGATTTGCTCACAGGGCGGCCCCGCCCACGCCTGCACGTCGTTCGTGATGGACACGCCCGACGGCCCTGTCTTCGGGGCCAACTGCGATCTCTTCATCCCCGGCGACGGACTCGTGTTCGTGAACCAGCGCGGCATCGAGAAGGAGGGCTGGCAGACCAGCACGACCGGAGAGACGGCGAAGTGGACCTCCGAGTACGGCAGCGTCACCTTCAACCTGTGCGGGCGCGAGTTTGCGTGGAGCGGTATGAACGAGGCCGGCCTTGTCGTGAGCTCGATGCAACTCGCATCCGGAGAGTACCCGAAGCCCGACGAGAAGCTACCTCTGAGCGATGGCAACGTGCTCCAGTACATGCTGGACACCTGCGGCAGCGTCGATGAGGCCATCCGAATGTGCTCGCTCGTGAGGGTGGAAGACAAGGGCGCACCCAGCCACTACCTGCTCGCTGACGAGAGCGGGAACTGCGCCGCGATCGAGTACATCGACGGCCAGTTCCTTTGCCACACCGGGGAGAGCCTGCCGGTCAGGGCCATGGCGAACATGCCCTACGCCCGTTCTGCCGAGGCGTACGAACGGGGCGGCACCCGCTGGTGGCGGAGACTCGAAGCCGGAACTTCGATGCGAGTCGCGACACCAGCGCGGTGAACTACGCGTTCGGGACGCTGGTCTACTACGTGGCCGCGCCCCACACCAGATGGAACATCGTTCACGGCATCGGGGGCCGGGAGCTCTGGTTCAGGTCCGATCAGAGCCCGACCTACAAGCACATCTCGCTCGACTCTCTCGACTTCTCCTGCGATGCTCCGTTGCTGATGCTGAACGTGAACTCCGCACTCGAGGGAGACGTCGAGGATCGCTTCACGCCCTACGACTACGACGTCAACTTGGAGCTCTTCAGTACGTTCTGCGAGCGATGGGGAATCAAGGTCTCGGAGGAAGGCACCGTCTGGCTGATGCAACACTTCGAGAGCTTCGAGTGCGCGCGTTGAGCTGACCATCGACTGGTACGCGACCGACAGGGAACCCCGCGACCGCTTCCTGGCAGAGACCAGTGCCTCGCCAGCTCCGATTCACCTACCTCGCGCAACGGAATCCCACGTGCGGGTAGCCCTGCCAGGGATTCATATCTCCCCGGCCCCAGCACGAGATCTCACCCTTGATGCTCTGGAACGACCCACCTCGCAGGTGCGCTCCGTCTCCGTCCAGTAGCTCGCGGTCCACTCGGAGGCGTTCCCGACCATGTCGTAGGCACCGTACGGCGACGCGCTGTCGGTGGTCGTGAGGCTCCCGTGAGCGGTGCCGTCGTAGTAGCCGACCGGCGTCGTGTCGTTGTCGAAGGGATCGCCGCTGTTCCAGTAGTTGGCTCGGGTGCCGTCGATCGTGTCTCCCCACGGATAGTCCCAACCAGTGTCGCCGCTGCAGGCCTTCTCCCACACCTCTTCGGTCGGCAGCCGCCAACCGCGGTGCTTCGCGTACGCGTCCGCGCCGAACCAGCTCACCTGAACAACGGGATGGTCCTCGAATCCGCTCTCGACACTGAACCCACCCTCGTCGTAGATGATCCGGCAGGCCTTCCGCCCGTGGAACAGGAACTGGTATGTTCCGGCGTCCCAGTAACGGTCTCCGGCGAACCCGCCCCTGACTATGGTCTCGCTCACCTCGACGTCTTCGCGCCCTCGCACTTCATTCAGGAACGCGGCGTACTCCGCGTTTGTGACGCAGTGCCTCATGATCTGGTAGCCGTGATCGATGATGCGGGTCTCGTCCTTCCTTCCGGATGTGTATTCCCCCGCGGGGACGAGCGCCCATTCCCGGTCCGCAGGCAGGATGTCGGTCTCGGCGGCTGCGGTCTTCGGGTCACTCCCTCGGTCGTCCGAGGTCTCGGGTTCGGCGGCAGTCAGGCTCTGAAGGCAGAACGACAGGGCCAGCACAGACAGGAGCGCGGCGGCAGGGAATCTCATCTCGTTCCTCCATGAGTCCCGCAGTCAGCGGAATCGACCTCGGCCCGCTCCCAGAAGGCAGCGGGCCGACATCTCCAGACTAGAGTGTTCGTCCATGTAACGCGAGTCCCGGACTCACCGCACGAGCGTCAGTGACTTGATCTCCGCGTGACCATCGACGACGAGGCGGGCGAAGTACGTGCCCGACGCGACGGCGTGGCCGGCACTGTCCGTTCCGTTCCAGTGCACCTTGTTGGCACCGGCCGGCCGAGACCCGGAGACGAGCGAACGAACCAGACGGCCCGCGACGTCGTAGATCTTCAGGTCGACGCGGGCCTCGTCCGGCAGGCTGAAGTGGAGGTTGGTCTCCGGGCTGAACGGGTTCGGGGCGGCGCCGAAGAAGATTGCCGCGCCCGGCTGCCCCTCGACGATCCCCGTCGAGCTGGTCACCGTCAGGGTGACCGGGATGGCAACCTCCGGATTGCCCGGATCGTTGGTCGTAAGGAGCACGTCGGCGTGGTAGTCGCCTTCTTCCAGCTCGGTGGCGTCCATGGTCACGTCGAGTCGGGCGTACCCCTGCGGCGGGAGGGTGCCTGACGATGGCGAGACACTGAGCCAGTTCAGACTCGCGTCGACGGCGATCCGGATTGCCAGACCGGCGTGCAGGTAGCCACCGGCGTTGTAGATCACCTGCAGCCCGTCGGTTCCCGAGGGCGTCTCGATGCCGACGGTGCAGCTGTTGTCGATGGTCACCGTCTGGTACTGGTAGACGATGGAGCCGTCGGCGTTCAGGATGATCTGGAAGGTCTCCGGCGAGCCGCTGGGCCAATGCTGCACCGCGTCCCACTGAACGATGAAGCGATCGTTCGCGGCGTCGGCGTAGTAGTAGATGGTGCCGCCGGGTTCGAGGTTCAGGTCGTCCCAGAACGGCGCCAGCATGTTGTTCGGCTCGGCGGCATTCGGGATCGACTGGTTCAGATACTCGTCGTCCGTCGACGTAAACGACAGCCATCCGTTGGTGCAGATGCGAATCGAGCTGTAGGTCTGTCCGTAGAACGTGAAGTCGAATCCCACCGGGAACGGCCCCAGGTTGTCGTCGTCGCCGCCGCCGGCGACAACGCCGATGCCGGAGATGTCCTGCCAGTCATAGACCGGACCACCCGTCTCGTCGCTGTCGATCCAGCTGTAGCCGAACGCGTCGGGGCCGCCGAAGCCGGCCACCGGCGGCTCGCCGGTGTAGATGTCGGCCTCGCCCTTCTCGAGCTCGTGGTACGGAGCGCTGGACGCTGCCGGGAGGCCGTCCGGGCCGCCCTGATACTGGATGGAGAGGGCGCACTCGAGATCGGCCTCGCCCTCGTTACCCAACATGATGGCGGTCACCTGGACGTCGCCCTGAGCGACCGTCTCCTCGATGGAAGCCGGGGCGACGGTCACGCTCGGGTACAGAATCTCAGCCAGGGTCGGGAACTCGATGAAGTCTACCCAGACGGCGTCGTCACCGCTGCTGACCCCCACGTCCTTGTCGTAGACCCACTTGAAGGTGTGCACGCCGCTCGTGACCGGGTAGGTGAACTCCGTCCAGGGGACCGTTCCCGCCCAGCTCGCGACCTGACCCCCGTCGATGTAGAACCGCAGATAGTCGTAGTTGGCCTCCGTGGACACCCGGTACCAGAACGAGATGTCGCTCGCGGCCAGAACCTCCACCGTGACTTCGAGGTCGGAGTGCTGGTTGTCGCCGATGTCGCCGGAACGAGCGCAGTAGAGACCCTCGTACGGGTTCGCGTCGTCGATGATCCAGTCGGCGTGTCCGCCCATGACCCACGGGTACGCCAGGAAGGCCGCCGTCTCGAAGTCCTCGGCGGTGAGCTCCGGCAGGGTGAAGTCGAGGGTCGTGGCGCCCTGGAAGTCGACCGTGTGCTGGTCGGCGCCGTAGCCGGTGGCTCGCGCCACGACATCGTAGACCGCGCCAGCGGGCAGATTGATGGAGTAGAAACCGCCCGCATCGCTCTGCACCGGGTCGAGCGGCGTGTCGATCACCCGCACGACGGCGCCCGAGACCAGTCCACCCTCGTAGTCGTAGACCAGTCCCGACAGCACGGCCGACGGCAGCGGCGTCATCGTGGTCGATCCGTCGACCGTCTCGTTCTCGATGATCTCCACGACCACGGTCTCGTCGCCGTAGCCGAAGACGTCGAACGCGAGGGTCCACTCTCCGACCGGCAGCATGAACTGGAACGTCCCGTCGGCCTCGGTGACGCGGTTGACCGGTCGGTCGACCACGTCGACGAACACACCGGCGATCGGCAGACCGGTGTCGGCATCGGTGACCGTCCCGCTGACGGTGCCGAGACCGCCCATGACGGCCAAGACCGCCTCATAGGCATCTATGAAGCCGTGACCGTACGTGTTGTCCTCGCCCTCGTCACCCCGGTCGAGACAGGTGTCCATCAGCACCTGCTTGACCGTCTCCACGTCCAGGTTCGGGTTCGCCGCGTACATGAGGGCGACCACCCCCGCCACGTGGGGACCGGCCATCGAGGTGCCGCTCAGGTTCTGGTAGCCGCCGCCCGGCTGCGCGCTGTAGATGTTGGAGCCCGGAGCGGAGACCTCGGGCTTCATCGCGTAGGGACCGCCGCACGCGCTCGGTCCGCGGCTGGAGAAGCCGCTGATCTCATACGGTGCGTAGTACTGGGTCGAGCCGACACTGAAAGCGTTGTAAGGACTGTCGGCACGATCGGCGGGCGAACGCAGCGATGCGGGGTCCGACCCTTCGTTGCCGGCGGACCAGGTCAGCACCACGCCCGCGGCTTCGCAGTTGTCCATGGCATCCCACCAGTAGCTGAAGCAGTCGGGATAGCCGAGGGGCTCGTAGGTGCCCCAGCTGTTCTGGACCACGCACGGCACGTCCTCGGTCGTCAGAGGATTGCCGTCGGGGTCGGCGAACCACTCGAGGGAAGCGATAACATCGTTGTCGAACTCGGAGCCCACGCCCTGGTTGATCGTGTTCGAAGCGATCCAGAGCGCTCCAGGCGCGACGCCGATCGTATCATCCGGCGCCAGACCGGTGACGGTGCCCATGACGTGGGTCCCGTGGTAGTGATTGTTGTCGACCGGGAAGTCGGGGTTGCCCTGGCCGGAGTTGTCGAGCCAGCACTCGCTCGGGTCGGCGAACAGCCCACGCCAGCGAGCAGCCAGCGCCGGGTGATTGCCGTCCACGCCGGTGTCCATGATGCCGACGACAACGCCCGTGCCGTCGATGCCAAGCTCTCGCCAGACCTGGGGAGCCTTGATGGCTTCGATGCCCGGCGCCGTACCGATACCGCGGTGACCACCCGGAGGGGTGCCCTTCTCGCTGTGAATCGGCTCGATGAGTTCGACCTTCAGATCCGCCTCTATCGCTTCCACGTCGTCCCGCAGTGAGAGTTCGCGGATGGCGTCGACCGTGCCAACGACCACGACCGAGTTGATCAGCCAGTGACGCGTGTAGCCGCGAATGTCGCCTTCGCTCTGACGGGCCTGCAGGTAATCCGTCAACGCCTCCTGCGATCTGTCGGCGGCGTCCTGGAGCGCCCCGAGCACGGCTTCGTGCCGATCCTGCCGGGTAGCCCGACCGTCCCGCAGCTGCTGGTTCAGAGTGCCGATGTCGGCCTGATCGCGCAGGACAACGAGGACCTTCAGCTCGTCATCCCCGTTCAGCGACTGCATCTGAGATTCCAGTCCGGGTGCGATGACCCCGGCCCAGGCCGTGCCGGCGAGCAGGAGGACAACGACCATGAGGACCGCTGAGCGAGCCTTCTTCATGAGCGACTTCCCTTCCCGACGTTCGTGACGCCGTCCAGTTCGACCCCGATCTCACGGGGCGCCCCCAACCTCGTCGGCTGGGACCAAACACACGGCCGCCGGGCTTCAGGACCGACGGCAGTCAGTTGTGTGGAGCGGGACGGCTGGATCATGGGCAGCCCCGCCCTCTTGGACATCTGCTTGCCAGAGTACACTATAATCGCCGGAAAGTCAAGCATGGCGGCAACTTGACAGCCCGTAAGCGCTTGTGCTGGAAGAGCTCGGGGACGGAGCCATGCCACGATGAACGGGCAGACCCACGGTCTTGTCCCGCTCAGGATGGGCAGGAGGACCATCACCCCGCTGAATGGCACCAGAAGCGCGCCAGGCCGGCCCCATGTGCGGCGAGAGCGGAGCCTGGTCGCTGCAGCGTGCCGGCATCAGCGCCCTCCCCCGCGTCACGAGGGTCAGCGGAACCACCTCAGGCTCTCGCAGGTGATTCCTCTGTCGGATTTCGCAGAGGACCCCCGCTGCCAGATACAGTCCGTGCTCCCTGAACGAAGCGTGCCCTGCCGCTTCCTGTTGGAGCGTATCTGGCTCCGGCGAACATGGTGAACGCCGCAAGGTCCGTTGACGCGGAAGCCAGGGACCACTATGCTGATGGCAGACCGCTGAGCACTCGACGTCCCTGCCTTCGCGTGAGCCACCACTGAGATCAAATCGGACCGCAGCGGGGCATCGCCCGTGCCGGGGCCTCGGGGTTCGTTGCTGGGCCTGTGGGGCCGTTCCAGAGTCAAGTACTCGAGTGTCGGAACCAGTGTACCAGGGGAAGATCGAGATGCGTCGACGCCACAACGCACCTGCTGGATGGGTCCGGAGAACGCTCGCCGTCGTGGGCCTGGGAGGGGCGATCGCGATGGTCGCCGCAGTGGGCGCCGGCTGCGGAGACGGAGATCGGGGGGGCGAGGTGGGGCTCGACGAGCTCGTTGCACCGGGCGCGGCCGCGGGATTCAACGTCCTCCTCGTCACCCTGGACACCGTGCGGGCCGACCGGTACGGCTGCTACGGGTACGCCTCGGCCGAGACTCCTGCGTGCGATGCTCTGGCAGCGCGCGGTGTTCGATTCGACGACGCAGTGACGAGCGTACCGCTGACGCTTCCCGCCCACGCGACGATCCTCACCGGACTCCTGCCGTACAACCACGGCATCCGCGAAAACGGGAAGCATCGACTGGCGGAGGAGCACATCTCGATGGCGGAGGTGCTCTCGTCGCACGGATACGACACGGGTGCGTTCGTGGGGTGCTTCGTGCTCGACGCGTCGTTCGGGCTCGACCAGGGCTTCAGCGTCTACGACTTCGACGTTGACATGGAAGGCTATCGCGCGAGTATGCCCGACTTCAACGAGCGGCCGGCGAGCGCTGTCACTGACTCGGCGATCGGCTGGCTCGACCGGCGAGAGGCGGCAGGCGCAACCTCGCCGTTCTTCATGTGGGTCCACTACTTCGATCCGCACCTGCCCTACAGCTCGCCGAACCAGCGCCTGCCACGCTTCGCATCGAGACCGTACGACGCCGAGATCGCCTTCGCGGACTATCACATGGGTCGCCTCATCGAGCGGCTCGGACGGGACGGGACCCTCAACGAGACCCTCGTCGTGCTCGTCGGCGACCACGGAGAAGCCCTTGGGGAGCACGGCGAGCCGACCCACGGCATGCTTCTCTACGAGGGAACTCTGCGAGTGCCCTTCATCGTTTCGTGCCCGGCGCTCTTCGACGGCGCGTACGTGGTGAGCAATCGGGTCGTCGGCCTCGTCGACGTCCGGGAGACGATCGAGGATCTCCTCGGGATCGCGTCCCCCCATCCAGGAGACGGGATGAGTCTGCTCGAGCCGGACTTCCGGCCCGAACGATCGATCTACATCGAAACCGAGAGTCCCCTGAGCCTTGCGGGCTGGAGTCCGCTCTACGGGCTCCGCACTCACCGACACAAGTACGTGCTTGCGCCCGTACCCGAGCTGTATGACCTTGCCTCCGATCCGGGCGAGTCGCGCAACGTCTACGCGCCTGACGACCCGGTCAGCGCGTCTCTCGAGCGAGCCCTCGCAGAGCTCATGAGCGGGGGGAGTTTCGACACCAGGGCCGGTGCTCCACTGGGCGACGAGGAGATCGAGCGGCTCGGCGCCCTCGGCTACATCGTCTCGCTCGAGCGGCCCCGACGGGATTCGCCCCCGGACCCGAAGGCGATGATGTCCGTCTACAACGATGCCCTCACTTCCGAGCGCCTCTACTCCGGCGGCAGCATCGAGGAAGCGGCCGCGCTTGCAGAGAGTGTTCTCGAGCGGTCCCCGGGCTTCACGATGGCCGTCCGAGTGCTGGCGTTCAGCTACCTCAAACTCGGCCGCGCCGATGACGCCGTCGCCCTCCTCGGAGACTCCGTAGAGCGGAATCCCGACGTCTACCTCATCCGGTCGCTCGCTCAGCTTCTCATCCTGGAGGGGCGGTATCGAGAAGCGGAGGAGGTGCTCGCGGCGTACGAGGCGGTCGATGCCCGCGACGGACGGGTGCCCCTCCTCCGCGGCGACATCCGGGCGCGACAGGGCCTGCCGCGTGAGGCCCTCGCCCACTACGAGGCGGCGCTCGAGCTCGACGAGAACCGCGTGGGCATCGCAGCGCGCCGTCGCATGTCCGATCTCGAGACGCAGCTCGGCAGGTAGCCGCCGGCGATGCCTGGATCGAAGACGCGCCACGCGCCCGTCGTGCCCCCGCTACGGAAGAACAGGCCGCAACCATCGGTTGCGGCCTCTCGCTCTATGGGCTCCCGGACGCTGCGGTGACCGAGCGTCCGGCCGCTCCGGAGCCAGCCCGTGTCCTCCACCCGGTGCTGTACCTGACCATCCCGGCGTACCGCACGGCCATCGCTGTGCTGGCAGGGCTCGACGCGACCGGACAGGCTGAGGCCGCGACATAGGCTGCGTCCGGGACTACTAAACTCGATGCATGTCAAGAATCGCGTGCGATATCGCTCTTCAGCAGGTACAATCGAGCGTGAGCACCAGTATCGGGGACTGACCGCGCCAGAGTCTCAGCTGAGGAAGGGAGGACAGCATGCGCTCCACTGGTCTCGCGTTGTGCCTTTTCATGCTGCTTGCCACGGGTGCAGCGGCCACCACCCACACCGTCGACCCGGGCGGCACGGGGGACTACCCCACGATTCAGGCGGCGATCAACGCCTCCGCACCTGGCGACACCGTTGAACTGACCTTCGGCAGCTTCACCGGAACCGGCAACCGGGACCTCAACTACGGAGGCAAGGCGATCACCGTCCGCTCCGCCAGCGGAGACCCGGAGGACACGGCGATCGACTGCGCCGGCTATCGCGGGGTCTCGTTCACAAGCGGCGAGGGGGCCGATTCCGTTCTCGAGGGTATCGCGTTCTGGTACGGAGACGGGGACGTCGGCGGAGGCGTCAAGTGCATCGGCTCCTCACCGACGATCACGAACTGCACCTTCGCCTACTGCACCGCCGGGGTGAACGGCGGCGGTCTCCACTGCGTGGACAGCTCGCCGAGCCTGACCGACTGCGGCTTCTCCCACGACGACGCGGCGCAGTACGGCGGCGCGGCCTACTGCGACTCCCTGAGCGCCCCCAGCTTCGTTTCCTGTTTCTTCGGGGCCAACTCGGCCGACCGCGGAGCGGGAGTTGCCTGCGACGGTGCGGACCCGGTGCTCGATGACTGCAGGTTCGAAGGCAACATCGCCGCCGCCAACGGAGCCGGAGTCTACTGCTGGAACGGCGCGGCACCGGCGCTGAATCTCTGCAGCTTCAAGTGGAATGACGCCACCGCCAATGGCGGTGGTGCCTATCTCGCCTCCGGGGCTTCGGGGAGCTTCACCGGGTGCACCTTCACCGAGAACGTCGCCGACAAGGGTGCCGGCATCGTCCTGAGTTCCACCGTGGCGGTCACCTTCGTGGACTGCGCGTTCGATCTCAACACGGCCCAACAGGGAGGCGGTGGCGCCTACGTCTACGCGGCGGACTCCACATGTGTCTTCGCTAACTGCGACTTCGATCATAACAGCTCCGACATCAACGGAGGCGCTGTGCACCTGCGCAGTTCCTCCGCGCGCCTCACCGACTGCGACTTCACTTACAACAGCACCACAAGCGGTTCCGGCGGGGCTCTCTACTGCCGCGAAGGTTCCGCTCCGGTCATCGGCGGCTGCTACTTCAGTGACAACGACACGCCCCTCCAGGGAGGTGCCATCTACGCCAGCAACTCGCCGCTTGAACTGAGCGATTGCCTGATCACGTGGAACGACGCGGACCAGGACGGCGGCGGGCTGTACGCGTCCGGGGCCCGCGTGACCCTCTACGGGTGCCGGTTCTTCCAGAACGAGTCGTCGCTCACGGGCGGCGGTGCCGCGATCGCGGAGGCGGACAGCTCGATCTTCGAATACTGTGTGTTCGCATCCAACCGCTCGGACACCGACGGGGCGGCCATCGCCTCCCACACCGCGAGCCCACTGACTATCAGAAACTGCACGCTCGACTGGAACGCGCCGAGTCCGGGCGGAGGAGCGGCCGCGCGTTTCGTGGACACCGACGCCCTTCTGGAGAACTCCATCATCACCAGCACACTGCTCGGGGATGGCGTCCACTGCTATGGGGGGGGAGGCGCGCTGGCCTCCTGTTGCGACATATTCGGCAACAACGGCGGCGCCGGCGACTGGGTAGACTGCCTGGCTGGGCAGCAGTACAGCAACGGGAACCTGAGTGTGGACCCCCTGTTCTGCGCCAACTTCGAGTACAACTTCCACCTCGCGTGGGAATCCCCGTGTAGGGATCACGGCAGCTGCGGCCAGATCGGGGCGTACGGACTCGGCTGCGGCCTCCAGGTCGAATCGATCGTGGATGTCGGGAACGACCAGGGCCGGCGAGTCTACGTGACGTGGAACCGAGCGCACGACGATGAGGAGGGGGCCACCGATCCCGTGACGGAGTACACGCTCTGGCGACGCATCGATGCGCGGGAGGGAGACGGAGGCAAGCAGGTAGTCAACGACGCCGCCTCCGGGGGCGGCAACAGGTACCCGCCGGGAAGCTGGTGCTACGCTGGAACGGTCCCCGCGTTCTGCGAGGACACCTACACGGCATCGTGCGAGACGGTGTGCGACTCCACGGCCGCCGAGGGCATCTGCTGGTCGGTCTTCTTCGTGAGAGCGGGGTACGGTGCCCCAGCTGAGTACATCGACAGTCCCCCGGACAGTGGCTACTCCGTCGACAACCTCGCGCCTGCGATTCCGGGCCGGCTGATGGCGGACGGCGACGAGGCGCTCGTGGCGCTGAGCTGGGATCGAAACGAGGAGGAAGACCTCGACTACTACGCGGTCTATCGGGACACCGTCGAGGACTTCGTGCCCGGGACGCCGATCGGGTATGCCATCACGGAGTCGTTCGACGACGCGGACCCGCCGCAGGCCTCCGAGTGGTGGTACCGGGTGACGGCCACCGACTTCAGCGGAAACGAGAGCGGACCTTCTGCGCCTGCGGGTGTCGTCGGAACGGGTGTGCCGGGCGGGCAGTCCGCCACCTACTGGCTGGGTCCGGTGATCCCGAACCCCTTCACCGCCACGGCCGAAGTGTCGTATCGAGTGCCTCACTCGGACGAGCAGTGCGCGGTAGAGATCCTCGTCTACGACGCGTCCGGGCGTCTGGTTCGTACGCTGGTCGATCGAGTCGTGCCACCGGGTGTCCACACTGCCACCTGGGACGGCAGGGACAACGCGAGATCGCTCGTGTCGAGCGGTGTGTACTTCTGCCGGATGCGCGCGGGAGACTACTCGAGTCGAAGGAAGATGATTCTCTTGAAGTAGCCGCCCGCTGCCGGCTCGCGGAGACCCGGTCATGCATGGCCAGGTCCTCCGCCACGGGTCACTCGCCTCGAACGCGCGGCTCGTGAGTAGCGTTGCAGCAAGCCCCCGCCACCAACGAAGAACCGCCCGGGCCGAAAGGTCCGGGCGGTTCGCGTAATCGGGTCGTCAGTCGAAGCCGGCGGTCCTGTCGCGCGGGCTACTCCCCGCCCTTCCCCGGCATCGGGAAGCCCTTCATGGGGAGCGACTCCGGCGTCTCCGTGATGAGGCTGACAGCATCGTCACCGTGTGAGAGGAGGATCATCTCGAATTCCCCGGCCGCGCTCCTCACGACCCCGTAGGGTCCCACGTCGGCACTGATCCAGGCGTCGAAGACCATGTCCTCCGAGGTGAGCTGCCAGTGGTGCGCGTCGAAGGTGCCGGCGGGAACCTCGACCGACTCGACGCCGAGATCGACCATCTCGGTCTCCGGCGCCTCGTCCTCGGGCGTCTCTTCCTCGGGTTCGCCCATGCCTCCCATCATCTGCATCATCTGGATGGGCATCTCCATGGCGGGCTCGTCACCCGACTTGACGATCATCCTCTTCGTGTTCTCTTCGCTCTGCGGATCGCCTGAGACGAGCACCTTGGTGATGACCTTCTCGCCCTTCTCGGTCGTCATGACCGTCTCGTACCAGTAGTCGTCGTCCTCCTGACCGACGATCGATACGCGCATGGTCATCGGCTTCTCGCCCTCAGGCGTCATCCGGTACTCGGCCCAGTGTCCGACGACCGGCTTGAAGTCCAGATCGCCCCAGAGGTTGGGACCGGGGCCGGGCCCGAAGCCCACCGCGTCGACAAGCGGCACCGAGAGCAGCACGACCGAGACGGCGGCACAGATCAGGCTTCTCATGCTCATCCTCCTTAGATCCCACGCAGGTTGCCGGACCACGAACGCCCGGGATGTGTTTCCCGGCTACTGGACTATGGTACTCCATTGCGGCGTCGCGAGCATTCGGGAACCGGCAGGCTCGTCCAGGGACGCCCGCTCGGGCCGGCGGCAGATGACCCAACGGAGAGACCCGACCCTCGCGGGCCGGGTTCTCTCCGTTGACACATCCGTGGTTCGGAAGAGCCTACTGGTACAGACCCTTGATCCGGCCCCAGCTCTGCTCCTCGACCGGCACGGTGCCCACCTGGCCACAGTAGAAGTTGTCGAAGGTCGGCCACAGGCCGTCGCCGGCCGAGGTGGTGATCGTCATCTCCACGATCTCAGTCGCGATCGTGAAACCGACGAACGTCGTCGGGTAGTCCAGCTGGACGATGGTCCCATCATCGAGCGTGACAGTGACAGTGGTCGGCATCGGAACGCCATCGAAGTCGGTGGCGAGGAAGTCGCCGGCGACCGCCGTCACCGGCAGGCCGTCGAACGTCAGCGTGAGGGGATCCTCGGCGGTGTTGGTCGACACCGCCCCGGGAATGCTGTACAGCCCGTTAGGGGCGGACGCCGTGTAGCTGTAGCCGTTCACCGGACCGAACTGGTAGGTCAGCTCGCCGCCGATCGTGCCCCAGCTCAACCACGAGAAGTCGTCGAAGTAGTAATCATCATCGATGACAGCCAGGAAGTCGGCGAGGTTGTAGTAGACCGTGGCTGTGCGCTGCTCGGTGATGACGAAGCCCTCGCCATTCTGGGGGCCGTGATTCACCTCGCCGGTCGGATGATAGGCACCGGGGTTGTTCGAGAGGGTAGCGCGGTCGGCGGCGCCGGCTGTTACGGCCAGCGCGAGAATCAAGGCAGCGGTAACGAAGAAACGCATTGTCAGCTCCTTGAGTGTGGTTCCTCCCAGGCAGGAGGAACCGGGGATTCTGCATGGTGTGAATGGACCTCTAGCACAGTCTCATGCCGATAGGCTCTCCTTCCGTTCGGTTTCACACGTCACCATGCTTCCGCAGACTCGGTTGAAGGCATGGCACTCCCCCACAAACCCGAACCATAACACAGCTTGGAGGAGATGGCAATGAAGGGCTGGCTGTCAGCCGGGAACTACCGAAGGACCACGACTCGGCCCCTGGCCTCGCCCACCGCGCGGTCGTCTGCCTCCAGGACGCCGCGCACGAAATAGACTCCGGAGGGAACCGGCAGGCCGTCGCCCGCGGTCTTGTCCCAGAACACCGATTGACGGCCCGCGGCGCAGTCCCGCTCGCCGAGGTCGGCG
This sequence comes from bacterium, assembly GCA_025774245.1. Classification (GTDB taxonomy): domain Bacteria; phylum Joyebacterota; class Joyebacteria; order Joyebacterales; family Joyebacteraceae; genus JALGVN01. The sequence continues at coordinate 5,889 of JALGWI010000060.1, read as the reverse complement.
ACCAGTCGGCCGGTCACGGCGTAGATCCTGACGCCGAGGCGACCGGGCGCAGGCAAGAGGAACTCCAACCGCGTCTCACCGGGACCGGGATTGGGCGTCGCGGCCGCGAGGCGGAAGGCGGAGTCGCCGGGGAGATCCTCGGGGACCGACGTCGCTTCGGGCCGACTCGCGATCGCCAGATAGGTCCACCGCCGCCAGCGTTCGATCGTGTCGTGGCCGGCGTTGTAGGCGAGGATGTAGCGATGGTACTCCTCGTCGACCAGGAGCGTCGGCGTGCGCTGGAATCCCGCGGCGGGAACGCCGTCCGGAAACTGACCCGGCGCGATGATGGGGTTGTCCGGGTGGCCGAACCACGTGTCCCCCCAGTCGGGAGACCAGTAGTAGGCCAGGTGACCGTATCCCGCGTAGTTCTGGTTGGAGACCATGAGGATCATGTGCACGCCGCCGCCGAGCGTGTCGCCCGTGCAGTGAGCCTGCCAGGAACCGCGGAAGTGGAAGCCGACCGGCGGCGGTTGGGTCCACCGATAGGCGGGATTGCCCGGGTCGGAAGGATCGAAGGTCGGCACCGGGTTCTTCACCCAGCCCGCCTTCCCGTCCTCGCTGTCGGCGTAGGAGATGCGCCAGTTCCAGTAGGAGCTGGGCGAGCCGTGCAGGCCGCGGTAGAAGAGCCGCACCTTCCCTTCCGTCCCCAGGTGCGGAACCCAGACCGGGGTCGGTTCGGAGAGTCCGCCCTTGATGACACCGTCGTTGTTCCAGCCCTGCTCCCACCAGTACTCCGCGACCAGCATGTTCTCGTACGTCTGACTGAAAGGGACGCCGATGGCGGGAGGCGTCGAGCTGGTTGCCACCTGGATCGCGCTCTCGTGACCGGGAAGCCCGTCCCACTCGGGATGCAGGTGCTTCGTCCCCGGCCGCACGGTGTTGTAGAGGAGATGCTCGCCGGTGATCGGATGCTGGATGTAGCCCGGCGTGTCCGTGTGCTCCCACGCCGGCCCGGGGATCGGTCCTCCCGGCCGGACGAGGGGCGTGAACTTGATCTTCGTCTCCGCATCGTAGCCGAGCACCCAGTCGGAGAGCACGTCCTCTTCGTGGAGGTGCCGGGTCAGGTAGGTCTCGTGGTAGCTGTGGTAGAGGAGCTTGACGAAACTGTCCTGGAGGAAGATGAACTCCTCCCCGACGATGCCGCCCCAATCCCCGTAGAGGTGAGTCTGATACTGGGGGTAGTCGGGATGCGGCGCGGTGATGAAACCGATGGGCTCGAAGTCGGGCCACTCGCCGAGCGGGCCCTCGGAACCGTCCCGAAGAGCCTCCGTGCCGGTCACCGCTGTCGTGAGGCCCAACAGGCAGACAAGAATCAGGGCGGAGAGCATTGGTCGGAAGGTGGTTCTGGTCATGATCGATCCCGTGGTCGAGGCCGGTGTGTGCTTACTATTATAGCTCATTCCGCCTTCAGTCGGACCGGCCGTCACGACCTGGCGACGCCCCCCCTCCCTGCCAAACCCGAGCCGATGCGCTCTTCCTTGACATTATCACTTGACTTACCCCTCATAAATGCAGTATCCTACACGGGTTATGCTTCGCACTGGTGTTCGGCTGGTGCCCCGGAGGCACCTTCATCTCGGCAGAAGGAGCGTGCGTGATGAGAAGTGGATTCTCGATGAGGATGCTCGGGCGGATTCTGGCAATCACCTGCCTGCTGGTGGTCCTCCCGGTCATGCAGGCCGGCGCCGTGCTGCTGACAGACGAGGAGCTCTACTTCGACCCCGAGAGCGCGGACTTCGACTTCTACCCCCGCGTTCTTCTGCCCGACCTTGTGATCGAGAACAGCCACATGTGGGGGGCTGAGGGTGACCCCATTGTGGATGCTGACATCCTGCCGGTTCTGAAACCCGGACCCTATCCGATTGGCTACGCATTTGATCAGAGCGACTACGAGCAGACCCCGAACGTCGACTACTTCGCCGCGAGCAGACCCCGAACGTCGACTACTTCGCCGACCTCACCGACGGCAACCTCACTGCGACGTTCTTGGCGTCCGCCCAGTACCTGGTGCGAATCCACCGAGACAGCGGGGCCTCTGAGATCCACACCGTGCTCGCTGAAACCGGGCTGCTCGAGAAGCCCGGTAGCGAGGATCCGACGGGCCCCAGCGAGAAGATCAGTGGTCCCGAGGGCGATCTCATCCTCGTGGCCGAGGGCGACTCGACCCTCGACAAGGCCGCCGAGAACATCACGGACGAAGGCAAGACGGTAGAGAGGGTGGACAGCGTTCAGGACGCGATCAACAAGATCCGGACCGCGTCTCAGGCAGCGGGAGAGAAGATACACGTCGAGCTCGTCGGGCACGGTGCGCCCGGCGAGGTCAGCATGAACAACCAGCACTGGGAGGACGAGAACGCCATCGGGCCCGACGGCGACGACATCCGAGCCTTCCAGGACTCCATCGACGCGTACGTCGACGACATCTCGATCTTCAGCTGCCGAGCCGCCGAGGGGGCCGAAGGGGACACGCTTCTTCAGATACTCGCGAATTCCATCGGGCACGCGAGTGGCTGGACGGTGACCATTACTGTGGAGGACGGCTACTTCAACGTGAAGTTGAGGGCGGAGCCGGAGTCAACGACGTCGACCTCGATAGAGGAGACGCCCACGGAAGGATCGTGGGGCTGGATCAAGAAGTTGTTCCGCTAGACCTCGCTTCGGACTCACACTCGGGAACCCGCTCCTTCACGGGGCGGGTTTCCTTCGTCCGGGAGTACATCAACCCGGCGCAGACGGAGGTGACGCGGCTCACAATCGCGCCGGTGGTGTGATCGTCTCTCTATGGGTCCAGCACGACGAGAGCCAGCGTGCGGACGAGGTAGTTCCCCTTGAGCCACGCGTTGGGGTTTCCCTTGGCGGACTCGCCGGAGGTGAGCATGACCTGGAGCTCGAGCACGCTGTCCCGTGCCGCATCGCCCGGCCGGACCGTCATCGGAACAGCTGTCACTGCCGCTCCAGGATACTCCGGTACGTTGTCGCCCACGATCCGACATGACATGGGCAGGTTCACGCCCCATCCCGGGGCGAACTTGGACAGCGCACCGGTCTCGATCTGCTGCGGGTCGACATAGAGCCACGCATTCCGCAGGGGCGCCGGCGCCTCGTCGCCCGCGTGTCGCCCGATGACCGTGATCACGGTCCGGGTTTCGCCGCGTGGGACCTCGAGCAGAAACCGTCCGTCGGGCTGGCGGAGCGAGAGACGGGTCGTCGCATCGAGGATGTCCACGATGGTCTTCGCCTCATCCTGCCACGGTCCGGTGTCCGCGTGGGTGACCGCGCATGAACGGCTCTTGCCCACGATACCTACTGCAGGCGGGTATCCGATAGCGCTCGCAGAGGCGAGCAGCAAGGCAACACACAGCGCAGCAACCGGCGAGTACCTCGTCTCTTCGTCCCTCCTTCGCTCCCTGGCACAACAACCTCTGCACCTGCTCCCCCAGGTCGCTCCCCGTCGTCTCCCGCGGACGGGCCGAGCTACAGGAGCCAGGTCCGACCGCTCTTCATCTGCTGGAGGAAGTACGGAGCGTAGGCGCGCTTGGCCCAGAGCCACCGCCGCCCCACGCTCATTCGGACCCGGTTGCGCGGGGGCCTCACGGGCCATGCCGCCATGTAGGCCGCCCTGTCTCCAAGATCCATGATGCACCTGACGGAGAGCGGGCGGACTACCCGGTCGCCCCCACGGACGTCGGCGGCGATGTTCCGGGCGGCGGCCTTCGCCATCTGCACCGTCATGTGACCCGTCTTCGGGAAGTTGACGGGCACGGGGGTCTGGTCGACCGGGGGGTAGGCCACCGTGACTCCCACCGCGTACACGTTGTCGAACTCCCTGTGCCGGTAGCCGTCGTCGGCCGGTACGAATCCCTTCGGATTGCCGAGGCCCGGGGAAGCAGTAATGACCCGGGCGCCGGCCAGAGGGGGAATGATCAGGGAGTAGCGTGACTCGAAGGCCTCACCGTCGGCGAGTTCCACAGACGAGTCCGTGATCCTCGACACCGCTACCGAAGTGTGATACCGGATGTCTCGTTCCTCGAACTCGCCCTCCAGGAACTGCCGCGCGCGACCGAACCCGCCAACGCCGAAGTGCCCGAGGACGGGCTCCGGCGTGACGAACGTGATCGGAACGAGGTGTCGAGCATTCCGCCGCCTGAGCGCGTGGTCGGCCTCGAAGGCGAACTCGTAGGCAGGACCCAGGCAGCTCGCGCCGGCCGCGCAGCCGATCACCATGGGCCCTGGATCGTCCAGGAAGCGCTCCCATGCATCGCCCGCCTCCTCGCTCTCGGGCGGCGACATCAGGGAGTGCCCTGGTCCGTCGAAGGGACCGAGCCCGGGAACCGCCTCGTTGGCGCTGCGGTGCCCGGTTGCGACAACGAGGAAGTCGTAGTCGATCTCTTTGCCGTCGACAGTCACGGCACGAACCTGAGCATCGACGCGCTCAGCCTCGCCTCGGACGAACTCGATGCCCTTCGAGATGAGCGAGCTGCCCAGGTCGAACGAGATGTCTTTCAAGGTCTGGTGCCCCATGGCCACCCATGGCAGCGACGGGATGAAGACGAAGGAGTGGTCCCTGGAGATGAGAGTGATCTCACGCTGCTCCCGAGGAAGCAGGCGGCGGAGCTCGTGTGCGACGGTCATCCCGCCGAACGAGCCTCCCAGGACAACGATCCTCGTTCGCTTCGTGCGCGTCATCGTCAGGCTCCTTCTGTGCAGGCGGAAGCGCGTGGCAGTCTACGGAGCGCGTGATTCACGCCGCCCCTCTACTGGGGCACCGATCACCGCCGGCCACCCGGCTGAAGGGTCGGTGCCGTGGAGTTCGACCGGCTTCGAAAAGACGGACGCCACGGCGGACCGGCGATGTGACCGCCACCGTGGCAACGACCCCGCAATCAGGGCTATGTGCATCGTTTGGTCGGGGCGAGAGGTGCTCAACCTCTGACTTCCTGCCCTCGGGCAGGTATGCTCAGCGGACTGCTTGACGCCCCTGGCTGAGAGGACTTTCATCGTAGCAACACCGGAGATTCACGTCAAGCACCGCGGGGCGGCCTGTCATAGCGATCAGACTATGTCCCCACTAACTGCAATGAGGAAGTGTCCCCTCGAGGGAGGGGGCAGCGGGATCCCGGCCTTAGCGAAGACCTCCGGCGGGATGCCGATGTCGGCAGCGAACAGCTCGCACGTGAGGCGGGCGAGCCCGAGTTCCGGAAACGCGAGCGTGAGGGTCCTCTCGGGACGCATCGCCATCCCGGGAGTCTCGCCGGTCGTCGCGTCGACACCCGACGGGAGAGCCAACGACAGCACGCGTCTAGCGGCGCTCGAGGATCCGTACAGCGGCAACCTCGACCGCATCCAGATCATCAGGGGGTGGCTCGACGAGAAGGGCGAGACCCACGAGAAGGTCTACGACGTGGTCTCGGGCGACGCGGATAGCCGACAGCCGGACGCGCACGGCAAGCTCCCGCCGGTGGGCAACACAGTGGACGTTGAGAGCGCGACCTGGATGAACACCATCGGCGATCCCGAGCTGATCACGGTCTGGAAGGATCCGGACTTCGACGCGTCGCAGCCGGCCTTCTACTACGCCCGCGTGATCGAGATCCCGACCCTGCGCTGGACCGCGTATGACGCCCAGCGCTCGATCTCACGATGGATCCCGAGGTGTCGATGACGACAAAGGAGCGGGCGTACACGTCGCCGATCTGGTACACGCCGTAGCGGAGTTCGAGGAGCCGGGACGAACAGCGGGTAGGGCGGGGCCTCGCGGCCCCACCCTCCCACACCACCGGACGTACGGTTCCGTATCCGGCGGTTCACGGGGAACACATGAGGCTCCGGTGCGCGAGCCCCCTCGCT
>JALGWI010000023.1 GCA_025774245.1 bacterium | reverse complement strand
GTTCGAGCTCCAGGCGATGGCGCTGATCTTCCCGAGTTCCGACGCCACGTTCTCGGCGACGACGGAAGACGGGTTCACGCCCCAGCAGACCGTCGACGCCCCGACGGTCGTCGGTTCCGGCGACGCCGTGACCGTCGACGGCGACAACAACACGCAGTTCGCGTTCCCGGGCGGATTCAACCTCAACTCGTTCGGCCTCGCGGTGCCGCAGCTCCGTGTCAGAATCCCGACCGGCAGTGAGGTTCTGGTGAGGTACATCGCAGGCGCCTTCGCCGACGACGTGGAGATCGGCGACATGAAGCTCATGGGATTCGGCGCCCGCCACAACATCTCGCAGTACTTCGCTGACAGCATCCCCGCAGAGCTCACCGTCGGAGCGTTCTACCAGAAGTTCGAGGGCGGCGATGTCTGGGACGCCACGGCCCTCTCGTTCGGGCTCCAGATCAGCAAGAAGGTCTGGATCATCGACACGTACGGCGGGTTCGCCATGGACTCCTTCAAGATGGACGTCAAGTACGACAGCGAGGCGACCGGTGAGTCCGTGCCGACCACGCTCAACTTCGACTCGGGCTTCTACACGCACATCACGATCGGACTCAACGTCGAGCTCGGGATCGTCTTCGCCAACCTCGAGGCGAACTTCGCCGAGACGATGAGCTTCGGGGCCGGAGTCGGCGTCGGCTTCTAGCCGCGACCACGGAGGGAGAAAATTGCCATGAAGAAGATACTGCTTGCGTCGGTTCTCCTGCTCCTCTTCCTGATGGCGGGTGGAACCGGCTGCATCATGGAGACGAAGGTGCTCGAGCTTGTGGTCTCGGGCTGGACGTGCGTCAAGTTCACGGAGATACACACGAGCGTATCGAACAACCCGGCGGACACGCTGGACTACGCCGCAGAGCTCGACGAGATCCTGGCGGACATGGACCCGCCCATGACGCGCGACGACATCATCTCCGTGCACGTCGTCAAGGCGACCTACGAGATCACGGAGGTCACGAGCACGGACGACTTCACGATCTCGGGGATGATCAGGGTCCAGAGAGGCGACATCAGCGACGGTCCTGATGTTGTCGTCGACTACGACAGCCAGGCCATCAACCCGGGCGTGGTCGGGATCGTCTACAACGCTCCCCTCAACGGCGCCGGCGTGGCGCTCATCAACCGCGCGTTCGCGGACTACCTCGACTGGGAGAACCCGACGCTCATCTTCACGACGGAGCAGGACACCGTCACGCCGACTCCGTCCGACGAGACGCCCCTGCTCTTCAAGTGGGAGGGTTGTATCCAGATCCAGATCATCATCCCGCACGAGGGCGAGTACCCGGATCCCATTCCGGAGTCGTAACGGCGAGGTCGGGGACGCCGAGCGCGTTGTCGCGCGGGTCCGCGGTCGCCGCATGACCGGTTCGAAGATGACGAAGCCCGCCCCTTCGGGGCGGGCTTCGTCGTGATGATCCGAGAATCTGTCGGACGGCGTCCCGTTCCGGTCGAATCCCCTCCGGGCTGCGTCCGACGCGAGCACCGTCACTGTTCCGCCCCTATCGTATTCGCACGATCTTCCTCGCGTCGGTCCACTCCCCGATCGAGATCCGGCAGAAGTAGACTCCCGAAGGAACCGCGCGGCCGCTCTCGTCGTTGCCGTCCCAGCGCACCTCGCGGCTGCCCCCGCCGACACGGCGGTCGACCAGCACGCGCGTGAGACGTCCCGTGATGTCGTAGACCGCGAGCGTCACGCGTGCGCCTTGCGACGGCACCGCGTAAGCGAATCGCGTCTCCCCCACGAACGGGTTCGGCCCCAGAAGCGAGAGCGACGGCCCGTCGGCGGACGGCGTCGACCGCGCCCCGCCCTGCGCAACCACCCAGACGAAGCCGCTCGCGTTGCTCTCGTAGCCGGATTCGTCCACAGCGAAGAGCCGGTAGTAATAGACCGTGCCCGGCGCGAGGCCCGAGTCGAGATACATCGTCCCGGACGTCGTGAACTCCGCGGAGCCCGGCCCGAACGAGGGGCTGATGTGGCGCTGCAGCCGGTAGTGGTCGATGTCGGCCTCGGCGTTCGGGTTCCAGGTGACGGTCACCTCGCCGCCGCCGGGCCCGGCCACCGCCGCGAGGCCGGTCGGCGGATCGGGAGCGAAGTCCTGGGCCATGCCCGAGGCGGTGTTGCTCGGGGACCCCTCCTCGCCGCTCCCGTCGATCGAGAAGACGCGGTAGTAGTAGGTGTCGCCAGGTACGAGGTCCCTGTCGAGGAACGACGTGAAGCTCGCGGTGAACGAGACGGTCCCGGGACCAAAGAGCGGCGACGTCCCGCGCTCGAGTCGGTAGTGGTCGAGGTCGGGCTCCTCGCTGGCGTCCCAGCTGATCTGGATGCGCCCCATCCTGACGCCCGGCACGGCGACGACGTTCGCCGGAGGCAGCGGTCCGACGATGAGTGCCACCCCGGAGACCGCTCCGCTCGGGGCACTCTCGCTGCCGCCTCCGTCGACGGCGAAGACCCGGTAGTAGTACGCGTCGCCGGGCGCGAGTCCCGAGTCGGTGTGGGACGTCGAGGTCGTCGTCGCCGACACCGACCCCGGGCCGAAGGCCGGCGTCGTGTCGCGCTCGAGCCGGTAGTGATCGAAATCGGGCTCGCCGCTTCCGTTCCACGTGAGCGAGATCTCCCCCTCGAGCGGCCCCGAGATCGCCGCGAGCCCCGTCGGTGCGTCCGGCGGGAGGTCGGTCGCGACCGCAGAGTCCGTCGCGCTCGGAGCGCTCTCGTTCCCGGCGGCGTCCACGGAGAAGACGCGGTAGTAGTACGTGTCGCCCGGTGTCAAGCCTCCGTCGACGTGGGACGTCGCGGCCGTCGTGGACGAGACGGTCCCGGTCCCGAACGCCGGCGTGTCGTCGCGCTCCAGCCGGTAGTGGTCGATGTCGGGCTCGCCGTTCGCGTTCCACGAGACCGACACCTCGCCCTCACCCGCGCCCGGCACGGCCGCGAGGCCCGTGGGCGCCGACGGTGCGAGATCGGCCGCTTCCGTCGACGCGGTCGCGCTCGGCCCGCTCTCGTTGTCCTCGGCGTCGACGGCGAAGAGGCGGTAGTAGTACGTGTCGCCCGGTGTCAAGCCTCCGTCGACGCGGGACGTCGCGGACGTCGTGAGCGAGACCGTCCCGGGACCGAAGGCCGGCGACGTGTCGCGCTCGAGCCGGTAGTGATCGAAGTCGGGCTCTCCGTTCGGGTTCCAGGTCAGCGAGATCTCGCCCTCGCCAGGACCGGACACGGCGTCGAGACCGGTCGGCGGCGCGGGACCGACGTCCTGCGCGGGGGCCGACGCCGTCCCGCTCGCTTCGCTCTCGTGCCCGGTGACGTCTACCGCGAACACGCGGTAGTAGTAGGTGGCTCCCATCACGAGGCCGGAATCGACCTGCGATGTCGCGGCCGTCTCGATCGAGACGGTTCCCGGCCCGAACGCCGGCGTCGTGTCGCGCTCGAGCCGATAGTGGTCGATGTCGGGCTCGACGTTGGCGAACCACGAGACGGAGATCTCGCCCTCGGCGGGACCCGAGAGCGCCGTCAGCCCGGCGGGCGGCGCAGGCGGGAGGTCGAGGGGATACGCGGAGGCGATGTTGCTCGGACCGCCCTCGTTGCCGCCGTCGTCCACGGCGAAGACGCGGTAGTAGTACGCGCCCCCCATCGGGAGCCCCGAATCGACGGTGGAGTTGGTGCCCGAGGTGAACGAGACCGTGCCCGGCCCAAAAGCGACGAGCGTGTCGCGCTCGACGCGATAGTAGTCGATGTCGGACTCGGTGTTGGCGTTCCACGAGAGCGAGATGTCGCCGTCGGCGGGCCCCGCGAGCGCAACGAGCCCTGTCGGCGCGTCGGGCGCAAGGTCGGTCGCAACGGCGGAGTCGCTCGCGCTCGGAGGACTCTCGCCCCCGGTCGCGGCCACGGCGAACACGCGGTAGTAGTACGTCCTCCCCGGCGTCAGGCCGGAGTCCTCGAAGACCGTGAAGCTGGTCGTGAACGAGCTCGTCCCGACGCCGAACGACGCGGAGGTCGAGCGCTCGAGCCTGTAGTGGTCGACCAGGGGCTCACCGCTCGCGTCCCAGGAGACTGCGATCTCGCCCTCCCCCGCGCCCGGCACGGCCGTGAGGCCGGTCGGCGGCGAGAGTGGCGTCTCCTGGGCGACAGCCCCCGCGACCTCGCTCGCGTCGCTCTCGTACCCGTCGGTGTCGACGGCGAAGACCCTGTAGTAGTAGGCCACACCCGACGACAGGCCCGAGTCGACGTAGGTCGTCTCCGGCGCGGTGAACATGAAGGAACCCGGTCCGAAGTAGGGGCTCGTGTGCCGCTCGAGCAGGTAGTGATCGACGTCGGGCTCCGGGTTCGCGCTCCACCTCGTCGTGATCTCGCCATCGCCAGGCCCCGCGACCGCCACGAGACCGGTCGGGGCGCTGGGATGGAAGTCCTGCGCCATCGACCACGCCGTCTCGCTCGGGGCGCCCTCCTCGCCCTCACCGTTCACGGAGAAGACGCGGTAGTAGTAGACGTCGCCCGGCACGAGGTTCCTGTCGAGGAACGACGTGTACCCGGCGTTGAAGGAGACGCTCCCCGGCCCGAACGCCGGGGACGTGTCACGCTCCATACGGTAGTGATCGACGTCCGGATCGGCGCTCGCGTCCCAATCGATCTGGATCTGTCCCCGCCTGAAGGCGGGCGCGGCGGTAAGGTTCGCGGGAGGCAGCGGCCCCTGGCTCGGCGGCGCCGCGGAGACCGTGCCGCTCGGGTCACTCTCGGTCCCGCCCGCGTCGACCGCGAACACCCTGTAGTAGTAGGTCGTCCCCGGCACGAGGCCGGAGTCGACGCGAGACGTGCCGGCCGTCGTGACCGAGATCGTCCCCGGCCCGAACGACGGCGTCGTGTCGCGCTCGAGGCGGTAGTGGTCGAAGTCCGGCTCGCCGTTCGCGTTCCACGAGACGGAGATCTCGTCGGCGGCGGGGCCCGCGACGGCCGAGAGTCCGGTCGGAGATGCAGGCGGGGCGTCGAGCGCGATCGCGGACGCCGTGCCGCCGGCCCCGCTCTCGTTCCCCGTGGCGTCGACGGCGAACGCGCGGTAGTAGTAGGTCTCCCCCGGCGTCAGACCTGAGTCGACGTGGGCCGTGCCGATGACGGTGAACGACGCGGTGCCGGCGCCGAACGCCGGCGTCGTGTCGCGCTCGATCCGGTAGTGGTCGAGGTCGGACTCACCGTTGGCGTTCCAGGAGAGCGAGACGTCGCCGCCGCCTGGCCCGGACACGGCGGCGAGGCCCGTCGGAGCTGCCGGCGCGAGGTCGGAGGCCTCCGCCGATGCCGTTCCGCTCGGGTCGCTCTCGTTCCCGCCGACGTCGACGGCGAACGCGCGATAGTAGTAGGTCGTCCCGGGCGCGAGGCCCGCGTCGTCGTGCGTGGTCGAGGTCGTCGCGAGCGAGACGGTCCCCGGCCCGAACCCCGACGTCGTGTCGCGTTCGAGACGGTAGTGGTCGAAGTCAGCCTCACCGTTCGCGTTCCAGGACACTGCGATCTCGCCCTCGCCGGGTCCAGGAACGGCCGCGAGCCCCGTCGGGGCCGACGGCGGGTCGTTCTGCGAAGGCGCCGACGTCGTGTCGCTCGGGTCGCTCTCGTTCGCTCCCGCATCGACGGCGAACACGCGGTAGTAGTAGGTCGCGCCGACTACCAGGCCTGCGTCGACGTGGGACGTGCCGATCGTCGTGATCGACACGGTGCCGGCGCCGAACGCCGGCGTCGTGTCGCGCTCGATCCGGTAGTGGTCGAGGTCGGACTCACCGTTGGCGTTCCAGGAGACCGAGATCTCGCCCTCGGCGGGTCCAGGAACGGCCGCGAGCCCCGTCGGGGCCGCCGGCCCGACGTCGAGCGCGGTCGCCGACGACGGATCGCTCGCCGCGCTCTCGTTGCCGCCCGCGTCCACGGCGAACGCGCGGTAGTAGTAGACCGCACCCAACACCAGGGCGGGGTCCACGTGCGACGTGCCGGTCACGGTGAACGACACGGTGCCGGGACCGAACGCCGGCGTCGTGTCGCGCTCGATCCGGTAGTGGTCGAGGTCGGGCTCCCCGTTCGCGTCCCACGAGACCGAGATCTCCCCGTCGCCCGGACCCGAGACGGCGTCGAGCCCGGTCGGCGCCGCCGGCGTGAGGTCGGTCGCGACGGCCGAGTCCGTCCCGCTCGGGCCGCTCTCGTTCCCTCCCGCGTCGACAGCGAGGGCACGGTAGTAGTACGTGTCGCCCGGAACGAGGCCCGCGTCGTCGTGCGTGGTCGACGTCGTCGTGAGCGAGACGGTCCCCGGCCCGAACGCCGGCGTCGTGTCCCGCTCGAGCCGGTAGTGATCGAGGTCGGACTCACCGTTCGCGTCCCAGGAGACGGCGATGTCGCCGTCGGCCGGGCCGGGCGATGCGGCGAGGCCGGTCGGGGCGGCCGGTGGGAGATCGGTCGCCTCGGCCCAGGCGGTCGCGCTCGGAGCGCTCTCGTCGCCGTCCGAGTCGACGACGAAGGCGCGGTAGTAGTAGGTCGCCCCGGGCACGAGGCCCGCGTCGTCGTGCGTGGTCGAGATCGTCGTGAGCGAGACGGTCCCCGGCCCGAACGCCGGCGTCGTGTCCCGCTCGAGCCGGTAGTGGTCGAGGTCGGGCTCGCCGCTGGGATCCCACGTGACCGAGATCTCGCCCTCGCCCGGTCCAGGTACTGCCGCGAGTCCCGTCGGAGCCGCCGGACCCGATTCCGTCGCCTCCGACCACGCCGTGTCGCTCGGCTGGCTCTCGTCCCCCGCTCCGGTGACGGCGAAGACCCGGTAGTAGTACGTGTCGCCCGGAACGAGGCCTGCGTCTTCGTACGTCGTGCCCGGCGTCGTGAACGAGGCCGTGCCCGGCCCGAACGACGGCGTCGTGTCGCGTTCGAGGCGGTAGTGATCGATGCCGGGCTCGCTGTTGGCGTCCCACGAGACCGCTACCTCACCGTCCCCGGCACCAGGCACCGCAATGAGGCCGGTCGGGGCGGCCGGCGGCGCGCCTCTTGCGTCCGCCGACGCGGTCTCGGACGGGTCGCTCTCGTTCGAGGCCGAGTCGACGGCGAAGACCCGGTAGTAGTACGTGCCGCCCGGCACGAGGCCGGAGTCGTCGTGCGTCGTGTCCGTCGTCGTGGTCGAGACGGTCCCCCCGCCGAACGCCGGCGTCGTGTCGCGCTCGAGCCTGTAGTGGTCGAGGTCGAGCTCGTCGTTGGCGTCCCACGAGACCGTGATCTCTCCGCTCGCCGCTCCCGGCACGACCGCAAGGCCGGTCGGCGCCGCCGGCGGCATGTTCTGGGAGACGACCCACTTGGCACTGGTCGGGCTGCTCTCGTAGCCGTACATGTCGACGGCGAACGCCCTGTAGTAGTACACCGTGCCGGACGAGAGACCGGCGTCGACGTAGGTCGTGTCGGTCGTCGTGAACTCGACGGTGCCTGGGCCGAACGACGGGCTCACGTGCCGCTGGACGACGTAGTGGGCGATGTCGGCCTCGCTGTTCGCGCGCCAGCTCGCAGTGACCTCGCCGTCGCCCGGTCCCGCCGAGGCGTCGAAGTCGGCCGGCGTGTCCGGCGCGAAGTCCTGCGCCGTGGCCGACGCGGGCAGGCTCGGACCGCCCTCCTCTCCGGCGGTGTCGACCGCGAGGACGCGGTAGTAGTACATGCCCCCCGGCACGAGGCCGGAATCGAGGAACGCCGTGAAGCCCGCCACGAAGGAGACGGTCCCCGGACCGAACGCGTCGTTGGTCGACCGTTCGCCGCGGTAGTGATCGAGGTCCGGCTCCGGGCTCGCGTCCCAGCTGATCTGTATCTGCCCCGTCATGCTGCCGGGGACGGCGGCGACGTTCGTAGGAGGCATCGGGCCCAGGTTCTGCGGCACGGCGGAGACCGTCCCGCTCGGGCCGCTCTCGTTGTCTCCCGTGTCGACGGCGAACGCGCGGTAGTAGTACGTCACGCCAGGCGTCAGACCCGTGTCGACGAGGACCGTGTTTGCGGTCGTGAGCGACGCGGGAGCGGAGAACGCCGGCGTCGTGTCGCGCTCGAGCCGATAGTGGTCGATGTCGGGCTCGGGGTTCGCGTCCCACGAGAGGGTGATCTCACCGTCGGCGGGCCCGGGCACCGCGGCGAGGCCGGTCGGCGTCGCTGGAGCCGCGTCCCCCGCCGGGGCCGACGCCGTCGCGCTCGAGCCGCTCTCGTGGCCGGCGGCGTCGGAGGCGAACGCACGGTAGTAGTAGGTCTGTCCGGCAACGAGGCCGGAGTCCACGAGGGTCGTGTCGCTCGTCACGGTCGATACCGATCCGGGACCGAACGCGGGCGTCGTGTCGCGCTCGAGCCGGTAGAACGCGAAGTCGGGCTCGGGACTGGCGTTCCACGAGAGCGAGATCTCACCCTCGTCGGGACCCGGGACCGCCACGAGCCCTGCCGGCGGCGCCGGCGCGGCGTCGATCGAGTACGCCGAGGCCGTGTTGCTCGCGCCGCTCTCGTTCCCGCCGTTGTCGACGGCGAACACGCGATAGTAGTACGCGCGTCCCGTCGGGAGCCCCCCGTCGATCGCGGTCGTCGCGCTCGTCGTGAACGAGAACGTCCCGCTCCCGAAGAGGGCCGTCGTGTCACGCTCCACCCGGTAGTGGTCGATGTCGAACTCGGCGTTGGGATCCCACAGGAGCGAGATGTCACCGTCGCCGGGCCCCGAGAGGGCGTCGAACCCGGTCGGGATGTCCGGCACGAGGTCGAGCGCCTCGGTCGACACCGTGCCGCTCGGGTCGCTCTCGTGTGCGTGATCGTCGACGGCGAAGACCCGGTAGTAGTACGTCTCGCCCGGGACGAGGCCCGAATCGCGGAACGTCGTGTGAGTGCCCGTGAACGAGGAAGTCCCCGGGCCGAACGACGCGCTCGTCGAGCGCTCCAGACGGTAGTGGTGGAAGTCGGTCTCGGCGTTGGCGTCCCAGGAGACGGAGATTCCCCCCTCGTCGGGCCCGGGAACGGCCCCGAGCCCCGTGGGCGGGGCGGGCGGCGGATTGGGGATGCCGGAGATGTTCGTGACGAGCGAGAAGTCCTGGTCGGGCTCGGGAAGGAACGTCGCGCGCACGCGGACGGTCCACGTGCCGACCTCGGCGGCGCTCACCTCGAGCTTCTCGACGTTGTTGACGTCGTCGACGCCCTTGTTGGCGAACGACCACGGGACCGAGGGGTTCAGGGTCCACGGGTAGTAGACGGCCCTGCTGGGCGACACGAGCTCGAGGTCGAGGTCGTTGACGAGCTTCTTCCCCACGCCGGTGTAGCTCCCGAAGTAATCGTCCCACGCGAGCGTCACCATGAGCTGGCTCACGTCCTCGACGATGATCGCGGCCTCGTAGACCTCGCCGGTCGTGATCGACCTCTCTTTGATGAGGTCGCCGGTCCCGTCGTCCGCCCGGATGATGTCGACCGAGCTCTGGACGTCCACGCCACCGAATCCGTAGCTGTAGTCGGGTCCCGGGTAGCCCAGGTCCCGCGCTCCCTCGATCAGGAGCGCCTTCACCGTCGAGGGCCAGGCCTCGCGCCCGAACTTGTCGAGGAAGTCCTCCTGGATGACGGCCGCGCACCCCGAGACGGCCGGCGCGGCGAACGACGTCCCGCAAAACATGCTGTTGTAGTTGTTGCTCGTGTACGTGGACGTGATGCCCCCGGAGTCCTTGCACCCGGGGGCCGAGAGCTCTGGCTTGATCCGTCCGTCGGCGGTCGGTCCCCGGCCGCTGAAGTCGCTCAGGTTGTCGGTGTCGCTCTCGTGGCTCGCGACGCCGATCGTGTTCTTCGCCGTCGCGCCGGGACCGGTGACCGTGCCGTAAGGATAGTGGTCGAGCGCCCACGCGCACTGACTGCAGTCGGCCTCGTTCCCGGCGGAGAAGATGACCGAGACCTTCTTCCCCAGGCTCCCGCTGACGATCTTGTCGTAGTTCTGGCTCCAGTCGTCGTAGGCGCCGAGCATGGTGCAGTAGTCGTAGCAGAGGTCCCAGCCCCAGGAGTTCTGGGAGAGGATGATGCTGTAGTTGTCGATGGCGTGGCCGAGCTCCTCGTCCATGTCCCAGACGTTGACCGGCCAGTCGTACGAGAAGATGTTGGCCTCGGTCGCGACGCCCCGCCACTGGAGCGGCTCGCCCCCGTAGAAGATGCTGCGGGTCCCGTCGCCGGCCATGATCCCGGCGACGAGCGTGGCGTGGTAATTCGTGAAGGCGGGATCGGGGATCTGGAGCCTGCCGCTGAAGTCGTCGTGGTCGGCCGAAACGTTGCCCTGGTCCCAGATGCCGAGGGGAAGGCCCTGGCCGCTCAGGCCGTACGGCGGCGCCTGGACCTCGTTCGCGCGGACGTTCTCCCGCATCTCGTCGTTGTTCGTCTCGATCGCGGGCCGGGCGACGTCGACGTACTTGACGGCGTCCTCCGCCGCGAGGGCGTGGACGCTCGTCGAGAGCTCCAGCGTGACCGACTCCCGGTCCTCCTCGATGATCGTCCCGTGCCTCGCCACCACGCTCGCGCCGTCCTCGACGTCCCCGTAGAGGTACGCGCGGACGACCTCGCGGTCGACCGCACGGGCCGCGATCTTGTCCTCGGGCAGGAGCTCGAACACGGAGCGTACGAGCGATCGGTCGAGAGTCGAGGTCGCTCCTCCCCTGACGGACGCCGTCCAGGCGTAGTTCGGCACGTACTCGAGGAGCCGGATGCCCCGGCGCTCGAGCTCCTGCCTCTCCGCGGCTGTCGGGATGCGGTGGAACTGGATGACGGCGTGACCGTCGGTCTCCTTCTCCAAGATCCTCTCGGAGGGAATGAACCGGCGACTCGCGAGATCGATCTCGTGTCCGGGCACGCGCCCGGACGTCGCGCTCGCTGCGAGGAGAGAGAGGAGAACGAGCGTCGGCAGGACGGAACGGATCCTCATGGGAAGCCCTCCAAGGGTTCCTTAAGCCTACTCGTGCGTCGCCGGAGCCGCAAAGCAAAAGGCGGACCCAGCCTCTGAAAGGCCTGGTCCGCTTGGCTTCCCCGGTGAGGTCAGTGTAGCGCAGTTTCTGGAATCTGTCAACAAAATCGTGAGGATTCCGCAGAATCGCTGCTCGGGACGGAGGAACGCCGGTTGCGGGGGGGGGGCCGGTCGCCCGAACCGGCGGCGGGACAAGCGGTTAGAGATTGACACCGTTCCCGGCTGTGATATGCTCGCGGTGAATCTAACGGTCCCGAACGACGGTCGCGGGAGGCTCCGCGCCAGGGCGGTCTGCGTCGAGAGGCGCCCCTTCCGATCGCGCGTCCGCGGCCACAGGCGAGCGCCTTCCGGGCGCCGTGGGAGTCCGCCCGGCCGGTCGACGTGAGGGCAACGCGGGAACAGACCACGAGACGAAGGAGGCGATCATGGCTTCAAGCTGGAGAGTGCGGGCGTGTGTCCTGCTGGCCGTAGCTGCCGCGGGGCTTCTGATCCTGGGCGGCTGCTCGTCGACGAGCACGAGCCCGAGCGGCGCCGACCAGGTGTACGCGGGCGAGGCCACCACCTCGACCGACGGGACGGTGAGCATCGACATGGGTGAGCTGGGCACGTTCCACGCCCAGTTCTGCGACGCCGTGGGCGGCACGCCGGCGCAGGGCGTCAAGGTCGTCGGGATGGCCAGCCAGACGAAGACCGACACCTACTACATCGGCGTCAGCGACCACACGAAGATGCCGAGCCTGAACACGCGTCCGAAGAGCGAGGTCCTGGGCGATCCCGGCATGCAGCCTCCAGGCTGCGACGATCTCTTCCCGTGGATCGGGGGCGGCAATCCGCACACGGGCGTCCACGGGATCTTCCCCATGGGCAAGTGGGCCTTCGACGAGCTCGCCTGCTCGCAGACGAACATCGCCAGTGCCCAGAAGTCCGACCTGGACGGCGCGGCGATGATCGCCGCGCTCGAGGGGATGCTCCCGGGCGGCGTCCTGGCCGTCACCAAGAGCGAGGGCCGCGAGGACAAGGCGAACCTCTACGTCTGCTACTCGAAGACGGGTGAAGCCGGCGATCTCCTCACGCAGCTCAAGTCGAACGTGTTCGGGAACGGCGGCTACTGCGACGGCGCCACCATGAAACTCGTGACGCTGAACGGACTGTGCGACGGCACTTCGCTCGATCTGCCAATGATCATCCCGGCCGATCTCGATCCGGGCTGCCCGAACACCGAGACTCCGGGCACGGTCCACGGCCGGGTGACCAACGCCACGAGCGGGCTCGGGGTTCCGGACGTCGACGTCGTCGTGGGCGGCGAGGCGACGGTGACCGACGCGAACGGCGACTACAGCGTCTCCGGTGTCGTTCCGGGCGACGCGGTGCCCGTGACCGCCGCGAAGGAGGGATTCCTCCCGCAGGCGGCGACGGTCGACGTGGACGCCGGGGCGACCGTCGTGCGGAACATCGTGATCGTGCCGATCGTCGACACGGACGAGTTCCGCTTCGTGCTCACCTGGGGCGCGGACCCGCGCGACCTCGACTCGCACATGTGGATACCGACCGATCCTCCGACGTACTACCACGTGTACTTCGGGGACGAGGGCTCGCTCACGGAGTCCCCGTACACGCAGCTCGACACCGACGAGACTCAGGGGTACGGCCCCGAGACCATCACCGTGCTCCCGGAGTACTCCGGCGACTACACCTACGCCATTTACGAGTGGTCGGGCGACGGAACGCTCGCGACCTCGAACGCGGTCGTTCAGATCTACGCGGGGAACCTGCTCCTCCACGAGCTTCCTGCCCCGACGACGACCTGCGGCGAGAACTGGTGGTGGCACGTTGGCATCCTGAACGCGATGACCGGCGTCTTCACCATCGACAACACGTACCACGCCAGTCCGCCGATGGCGCCCCCGCCGGGCGTGATCGAGGCGACGAAGTAGAGAGACCCGCGGCTCGGCGGGCAGGGGGATTCGGCTTGACAGCTTGAGACCCGCCCGCTAGTGTGAGCGCGGTTCGATTGAGGAAACTACGGTGGGTGAGCGAGGGGTTTCTCTCACCCGCGTCAGCGAGGCAGGAGGCATTTCTGCCGCAAGAGGGAGGCAGGACGTGCGAGTACTGACGAGGCCCGTGGTGCGGTCGCTGGTGCTGTGTCTGTTGGCGGCTGTGCCCCTATGCTTCTTGCTGGGAGGGTGCAGCGAAGACAGCGCAAGCACTCCGTCGAACAGCAATCCCGTGATCGCCTCGGTCACCGTGGCACCGGGCTCGACGGTAGCCGGCGGGACCGTGACGGTCTCCGTGTCGGCGTCGGACCCGGACGGCGACTCTCTGTCGTACAGCTACACGCCGACCGGCGGCGCGATCAACGGCTCCGGCGCAGTCGTGACCTGGACGGCCCCGGCGACCGCGGGAGCCTACTCCGTCAACGTCACCGTGACTGACGGCAACGGCGGCAGCGCCAGCAGCTCCGGTTCGCTCAACGTTTCGGTGGCACCGACCCAGATCATCGGCACGGTCGCCCTGCCGGGCGGCGTCCCCGGCAACCTCGCGAACGGGGTCGTGAGCATCTACCTGAGCTGGGCCGACTGGAACAGCTACACGCCGGCGATGTCGGCCACGGTCATCGGTACCGGAGCGAGCGTGACCTATACGCTTTCGAACGTGCCAGCCGGCGCGTGGTACATCGACTACTGGCTCGACAGCAACTTCAACTTCTTCTGGGACACGGGCGACTTCGTCGCCTGGCACGGGAGCGGCACGTGGGGCGCCCCGACGCTCACGCCGTTCACGATCAACGACGGTCAGACGCTGCCCATCAACATGACGGCGGTGCTGATTCCCTAGTTCCAGGTTCCACGCTACAGCAAGAAGGGACCCCGCACGCGGGGTCCCTTCTTTGTTGTGACTCGCGGACGGCAGGTCGTCCGGTTCCTCGGCTCACTGCCTTGGGCCGTGCCTCTTCCCGTCGCTCCCGCCTACCCGCTCGTCACCGTCACTTCCTCGAGCTGGATGTTCGGCAGGACGTCGCTGAAGAGCCGCTCGCGCTCCTTCGAGACGGCGGTGATCTTCGTGAGGAGGTCGAACGTGTTCCCCGCGATCATCGTCCCGCAGAGGGGCTCCGCGAGCTTCCCGCTCCGGATCATCCTCCCGCCCTTGACCGAGCCCGAGAAGTCGCCGCTCACCGGGTCGACGTTCCCGGAGAACCGGGTGACCAGGATGCCCCGGCCGATGCCGGCGATCATGTCCGCGAGCGAGGTCTCCCCCGCCGAGAACACGAGGTTCGTGGTCGAGATCGAGGGCACCGCCCCCGCTCCCCCTCCGGCGTGGCCGGAGCTCGCGCGCTCTTCCTTGCGGGCCGTGTAGCCGTCGTAGAGGTAGTTCCTCAAGACCCCGTCCTCGATGATCGAAAGCACATGCGGGGCGACGCCTTCCCGGTCGAACGCCGTCGACGAGAACCCGTCCTTGAGCGTCGCGTCGTCGGTGACGCTGAGAAGCGGAGCGCCTACCGCCTCGCCGATCTTCCCGCGGAACTTGCTCGTCTCCTTCTGGACGGCCGACGCGCGGATCGAGTACTCGATGGGGTACGAGACGACCTCGGCCGCGGCCTTGGGTGCCAGGATCACGGGGCCCTTGAAGCTCTCCCCCTTCACGGCGCCCAGCGAGCCGACGACGTTCTCGGCGAGCTTCCGCGCGACCGCCGCCGGGTCGATGCCGCCGGCCGTCCGCGCCCCGTCGAACTGGAAGTCGAACGAGGAGATCGACTCGCCGTCTTTCGCCATCCCGATGATGTAGCAGTAGAAGACGCTGCTCTCTTCGCTCGCCCTGACGCCCTTCGACGTCGCGATCGCCTTCCCGCCGTACTGCCCCACGAGCTCCGCCGTGTCGACCGACACCCGCTCGTCGAAGCCGCGGGCCGTGTGGAGCATCTCGAGGGCCTGTTCGACGGCCCTCTCGACGCCGAACGACCTAGCGGCGGCGTCGTAGAGATCGCCCAGGGGTTCGATCGGCGTCGGGTCCGGAAGCCCGTTGTGCTCGTCGGGGGGAGCGGCCGAGGCGATACCGAGCGCCCGGTCGACCGACTCGTCGATCCCCGCCTCGTCGAAGGCGTTCACGTACGCGAACCCGAGCCGGGAGTCCTTGAACACGCGGATCCCGATGCCGTCGCCACTCATGCTCTTCGCGATCTGGAGGTCGTTCTTCTGGACCTCGACGTTGACGGTCTTCCCGCAGACGGCGAACGCTTCGACCTCGTCGGCGCCGCGGTCCGTTGCCTTCTCGACGGCCTGGTCGCAGACCCTGAGGAGCCTGTCCATGTCTACCTCCCCCCCACGACGACTTCGCATCGCACGAACGGGCCGCCGCCGTCGACCTTCGCCGCCTGGCCCTTGCCGCAGTGCCCGCTTCCGATGGCCCACTCGAAGTCGGAGCTCACCATGTCGATGCTCGAGAGGACCTCGAAGGCGTCGCCCGAGATCGTGGCCCCGCGGAGGAGCCGCCCGACCTGCCCGTTCTTGATCTCGTAGGCCTCCTGGACCCCGAACATGAACTCGGCGTTGGCGTCGGCCTGGCCGCTCCCGGCGCCCTTCAGGAGGAAGCCGTTCTTCACGCTCGAGATGATCTCTTCGTAGGACGACCGGCCGGGCTCGATGTAGGTGTTCCGCATCCTGATGATGGGCTCGTCATCGTACTGCCACGCCCGGGCGTTCCCCGTCGGGGCGACGTCGAAGTGCGCCGCGGTCTCACGGTCGTGGAGGTACGACCTGAGAATGCCGTGTCCGATGAGAACGGTCCGGCCGGTCTCGACACCCTCGTCGTCGACGAGCACGACCCCGCCCGCCGACCGGTCCCCGATGAGCGCCGGACCGCTGTCGATCATGGTGACGAGATCGCTCGCCACCTTCTCTCCGATCTTCCCGGTCGCCGCGGTCCCGGAAAGCACGAGGTCGGCCTCGACCGTGTGGCCGATCGCCTCGTGCGCGAGAAGCCCGACGAGCTCGGGGTTCATGACGACGGTGGCCCGGCCGCCCGGCGCGTACGGTGCCGAGAGGAGGTCGACGGCCACGCGGCTCACGTGATCCGACATGCTCTCGGGCGTCCACTTCCTGAACACGTCGGGCCACCCGCCCGTCACGCCGATCCCCTGATAGGCGACCTGCATATCGTCGCCCTCGCCCGCCACGGCGCTCACCGCAAACTCGAGCTTCGTGTCCTCGAGATGCGCGTCCGCCCCGTCGGTCGAGACGATCCACTTCTCGTCGATGAGCTCGGTGTATCGGCACATCGCGGACCGGATCGACCTCGAGGACTCCCTCGTCGCCTTCTCCGTTTCGACGACGAGCTCGGTCTTCTCCTCGGCCGTGTGGCTCGCGAGCTCCTCGGCGTCTCCGCTCTTGTAGTCGCCGACGGCGAGTTCGCAATCTTGCAGTCTCTCGATCTTCGCGGTCCGCCCCGACGACGACTTCTCCGCCGAGGCGGTCGCCTCGCGGACGACCTCCTCGATGCCCGGCCGGTCGAGCCGCGCCGTGCTCGAGAACCCCCACGTCCCGTTCACGAGGACGCGGACACCGATGCCCGCGTTCTTCCGGTACGCCGCCGACTCCATGATCCCCTTCCTGACGAGGATCTGGAGCGCGCGGCGATCGTGGACCCTGAGCTCGACCCAGTGTTTCGAGTCGCCGACGATCGCCTTGAGCAGATCTCGCATGGCGTTCTCCTGTGATCCGAAGTGCGTGCACTCGGTGGTTCGAGGCGGAGCCGCCGCCGGGAGCGCCCGGGCGGCCCGCCGCCGGGTGCTACCTCTCGCTCGGCGACGTCGCGTGGAAGAGGACCGCGCCCGAGAGCGGCGGCAGCGTGATCGCGAACGTGGCGCCGTCGCCCGACGGCTCGACCGCGACGCGCGTCTGCTCGATCGGATTCCAGAGTCCGTACGGCGGCGCCTCTTCGAGAGGAACCACGACCGCCGCCTCAGCGTCGGACGCATTCAGGACGACGACCGCGTCGTCACCCGTGGTGCTTCGCTCGTAGGCGAACACGCGCCCCTCGGCGAGGAGCGTCCGGAACGAGCCCCAGGCGAAGCACGGGTGCTCCTTTCGGAGCGCGATGAGCCGTCTCGTGTACGCGTGCACGTCCGCGCGCTCGGGGTCGTCCCGCCACTTCCAGTGGAACGGGCGCCGGCAGTCGGGATCACCGCCGCCCGTCATGGCGATCTCGTCGCCGTAGTAGAGCGCCGGAGCGCCGACGTAGGTCATCCCGAAGAGGATCGCAAGCTCGAGCCTGCGCGTGTCCCCCCACGCCGTCGTCAGGAACCGCTCCGTGTCGTGGCTATCGAGGAGGTTCATCATCGCCCTCACGCCCTCGTCGGGGTAGACGAACCGCCCGGGGGCGATCGCGCTGTCGAACTGGGCGGCGTCCATCTCGCCGCGCGCGATGAACGCGAGGACCGGGTCGCGGAAGAACGCGTAGTTCATGACCGCGTCGTAGTACTTCCCGTTCACGAACTCGGGCGACGCGCCCCAGAGCTCACCCAGGATGTAGGCGTCGGGCTTGGCCTCCCGGACGCGCTCGCGGAAGAGCTCCCAGTACCAGAACGGCACCTCGCCGGCGACGTCGAGACGGAACCCGTCGACGTCGATCTCGGTGAGCCAGTAGATCGCCGCGTCGATCGTGTGCTCGACGACCGGCCAGTTGACCTCGGCGTCCTCGATGTCCCAGACCATGTGCTCCTCGGGATTCGGGCGAGAGAGGTCGAAGTTGAGGTTCGGCATCTGCCCGAAACCCCACCAGCAGTCGTAGTAGTCGAGCCCGCCGCTCGTCCAGCCCTCGGGCATCGGCCACTTCTTCCACTCGTACCAGTCCCAGAACTCCGAGTCGGGCCCCTTGTCCCGGGTGTCCACGAAGGCCCAGAACGTCTCTCCCGTGTGGTTGAACGCGAGGTCGATCACGACGCGGATCCCGCGCGCGTGGCACGCCTCGACCAACGCGGCGAACTCCGCGTTCGTCCCGAAGTGCGGATCGATCTCCGTGTAGCTCGCAGCGTCGTACTTGTGGTTGCTCTTCGCCTCGAAGATCGGATTGAAGTAGATGATCGTGATCCCGAGGTTCGCGAGGTAGTCGAGGTGCTGGTGGATGCCCGCGACGTCGCCCCCGTAGAACGAGTACCAGTCCGGCCTGTCGTCGGTCCGGTACGGGCTCTCCGTGAGGCCCTCGACGTCGTACCAGTCGTGGACGAGGTGGAAGTACTCATCGTTGGAGCGTCCCGAGTTCGGGAGGTCCGTGAGCCCCTCGTAGTACCACTCGGAGAAGTCGGGATCGTTGTCGGGGTTCCCGTTCGCGAACCGCTCCGGGAAGATCTGGTAGATGATCCCTTCCTTCACCCAGTCCGGCGTCTCGAAGACGGGGAACTCGACGGCGTTGAAGCGGAACTCCC
This sequence comes from bacterium, assembly GCA_025774245.1. Taxonomy (GTDB): domain Bacteria; phylum Joyebacterota; class Joyebacteria; order Joyebacterales; family Joyebacteraceae; genus JALGVN01. The sequence continues at coordinate 34,953 of JALGWI010000023.1, read as the reverse complement.
CGGCGGACTGGGGAGCCTCGACGAGGCCGCCCGGGCCGTGGCGGAGAACCGTCCCGCCGTCCTCGATCTCGAAGAAGTAGTCGAAGACGTCGCCCGCCGCGAGCCGAGCCTCGTAGTAGTCGAAGAGCCCGTCGCCGTCGACGCGCTCCATCGGGACCGCTCCCGACGGTGCCTCCGTCCCGCCGAACCCGCTCCCGACGGCGCGCCACCGAACCGTGATCCCCTCGACGTCGCCGGTCCACACCCGCGTCCGGAGCGACACGCTCCCGTCGGCCGCACGCGTGACCTCCCACGCGTTCTGCCCGTGGCCCAGATGCTCCGTGACGATCTGCCCGTCCCCGAGCACGAGGGGTACCGCCTCGAAGGAGTCGTCGACCACCACCACGGAGTTCTGACCGCCGTAGCCATCCGGGTTGAACCGCGCGGCGTTCTCGTCGGTGATCCACTGGCCGTCGGCGACGAACTTGTACTGGTACTCCCCGACCGGGAGGAGAAGGTCGATCACGAACTCAGCACCCTCCTTCGTCATGAGGGTGGCCTCGGCGTTCCAGCCGTTGAAGGTCCCCGCCAGGAAGACCTTCCCGTAGGAATCCCCCGGAGCGAACGTGAACGGGACCTTCCTCAGGATCGACTCGGACCCACCCTCCGCACCCGGCGCGGCGGTCGGAAGGAGGATCAGGACGGCAACGAGACAGACGGCTAGCCTCTGGATTGTGCTCGGCATTCGGGGCCTCCGTGCGTGCAGAGGCGCGCCTCGTCGACCCCTCCGGCTCCGGAGGCGGCACGCCACATGGGGAAGCGCTGGTCGCTGGGATGTCTATCGATTCTAGCGGCCCCGAGGGGCCCCGGCAACGGGAAAGCGAAGCGAGGCTCCGCCGCCGTCCGGGCGGATGCTCGGCGCCCAGACACGGCGAGGGGCGGCAGGTAGCACCGCCGCCCCCCCCCCTGTCGGAGCTTGAGTACCGAGTCGCTCCTCGGCCTCACCTGATCAACGTCATCTTGATGGTCTCTTCGTACGTCCCCGCCTTCATCCGGCAGTAGTAGACGCCCGACGCCACACGGCGACCGCCCTCGTCGGACCCGTCCCAGGCCACCATCCGACGACCTGCCGACTCGGGGCCTTCGACCAGGACTCGCACGCGCCGGCCGGAAACGTCGTACACCTCTATTCTCACCTCGCCACCACCGGTCGGAACGTCGAAAGCCACGCTCGTCCGTCCGCTGAACGGGTTCGGACGACTCCCGCGGAGGGCAAAGGCCATCGGAGCCACGGGCTCCTCGACGCTCGTCAAGACCTCTGCCGATGCCTCGTTCGAGGGAGGCCCCACGTTCCCGTGCGCGTCCTCGGCGGCTACGACGTAGTACCACGTGGTTCTGCCGGGCTCGACATCGAGGTAGAACGTGTCCGCCGTCGCGTCGATGAACGTCGACTCGTCCGGAATGAACCCGGTGACATCACCACGGTAGATGTTGTAGTGAGACAGATCGTCGTCCTGGAAACCGCTCGGCGACCAGCGGAGCTCGACGTCGGTCTGCTCAGGCTGCGCCACGAGTTCGACGGGAGCGCCGGGCTCCAGGTTGTCGACCGAGTAGCCGCTCTCGACCTCGGAGTCCCAGAGCACCCACTGGTCGGCGGTGTGGGCGATCACCATGTACTCGGTCAGAGGGATCCCGGACTCGGTCGAGTCGCCGTAGGTCGGGACGTGGAGCGCGTACTCCGGAAGATAGTAGGCGTTCACGGTGTCGACGGGGGCCCACCCGAAGCGGTCCATCGCCCCTACTCCTTCCAGCGACACCGCGATCCGGTCATCGAGCACCGCAGACGGCCCGGCGGGGAGCCTCGATGCGGGAGGATCCTCCGTCCTGCGCATCCAGACCGAGTAGTACGTCACGACCTCGTTCGGGTACCGATCGAGATAGCTGGCTGCCCAGTCCACGATCGCGACGCCGCCCTGATCGTTGGGGCGATCGGTGACGCTGGTGATGGTGGCGGACGGGTAACCCAGGTAGCCGTTCCGCTCCACACGCTGCCCGTAGATGTCCTCATCCTGGTCGGCCCGATTGTCCTCCCACGCGACGATGGCGCCACCGGCCTCGTCGGAGCAGATGTCGGGGGAACTCTGATACTCCGGCGCGGTGCAGATGGCCACACCGTCGAGGGCCCACAGTCCCTCCCCCGATGCGTTGACGCGCTGCGCGTAGATGTTGACGTCCACCCCATTGCGATCGTCGCCCCACGCGATGACGGCGCCGCCGGCTCCGTCGGTGGCGAGATTTGGGAAGCCCCCGACGCTGGGACTCGTGCAGACGGGCTCACCGTTCTCAGTCCACATGACGTTGCCATTGGTGTCCACGCGCTGGGCGTAGATGCGGTAGCCGGGGCCACCAGGACCCCTCCAGTCTATCCAGGTGATGATGGCGCCACCGGCTCCGTCAGTCACCATGTTCTGGTAGGGCAGTCCATCGCTGGGATTGGTGAGAACGACGATCCCGTCTTCTGCCCACAGGGTCGCCCCCGACGGGTCGACACGCTGCGCGTAGATATCTTCGAGGTTGTCTCCGCGGCGCTCGTCCGCCCACACGATGATGGCGCCGCCGGCCCCATCCGGAACCGCGTCCAGCTCCCACTGAGTGCCGATCGCGGTGCACACGGCTACCCCGTCGGCCGTCCACTGCGCGTTGCCCGATGCGTCGATGCGCTGGACATAGACGTCGGAGTCATCACCGCGGCGGTCCCTCCAGGCGATGATGACGCCGCCCGATCCATCGGAGACGGGCAGGGAGGCAGTCTGGGTGCCCGGCTGGCCGCAGATCAGAACTCCGTCCGCCATCCACTGAGGGACGCCCGACGCGTCGATGCGTTGGACGTAGATATCGGTGTCGCCGCTCCGGTCGTCCGCCCACGCTATGAACGCACCGCCGGCTCCATCGGAGACCGTCTGCGATCTGGACTGGAAGTCCTCGGCCGCGCACACGGCCACTCCGTTCGTGGTCCACTGCGGAGTGCCCGACGCGTCGACACGCTGGGCGTAGATGTCGGACTCTGCGACGCGCCGATCCGTCCACGCGAAGATGGCACCGCCCGAGCCGTCGGTAGCGGGGCGGGCGCCCCGCTGGCCCCCGCTCTCCGTGCAGACGGGGACTCCCTCCGTCGCCCACAGCAGGCGTCCTCGCGCGTCCACGCGCTGCGAGTAGATGTCCTCATCGCCGAGACCGGGCGTCGTGGTCCACACGATGATCGCCCCGCCCGCTCCATCCGGAATGACCCCTGGGAAGCGAGAATAGCCGTCGCCGGCGCTGATGAGGAGGTTCTCCGCCGGGTCGTGGGGCCATCCCGAGCCAGGAGGCTCAGGCTCCTCGCAGTCGCCCGGCGGCGGGAACATCCACACGCCGCCGTGCCCGGACGGAGCGCTCCGCACGCACCAGTAGTCCAGTCCCCCAGAGCAGTCCGTCGCCGTGTTGTCGTCGATGTCGGACGGCAGGAGCTCGATGATGCCGGGAGTGCCCGTGTACAGGTAGTCGACCCGGCCCGCGACGACAATCCCCGACGGATCCGGCGTCACGCACGGGCCACCGATGCTCCATCCCTCAAGTTCGGGATCCCCGAAGGACAGCCAGCTCACAGGCACGGCCGTCTGGCTGACTTCGAAACCGCTGAACGTCCGGTTGAACTTGAGGCCGGCGCCGGTCAGTCCTCCACCGGGACCGAGGTTCTCGAGGCAGACGTAGACGGAGAACTGAACCCACTCCGCGGGCTCGATGTAGTTCTGGCCGTTCTCGAACTCAAGGAAGATCTGGATGTCGGGGTTGTCCCCCGCCTCCGCGACAGCAGCGAAGATCAGGCACAGCAAACAGAGCACGAACGCGCGCATCATCGCCTCCTTTGGATCGTGCGCGGCGACGCCGGCCGCAGCGGGGGCTCACGGATCAACTCCACTTTGCACACAACAAAACACCGCCGGACTGGCCGGCGGTGACTGGATCGTGGCGGCTCCGGGTGCACCTCCCCGCGTCGGGCAGCTGGCTGCTGCTCGCAGGCGGCATCGGTCGGCTCCCGTGTCCTTCCCGGTGCACAGGGTTACCTCTGCGAATGATGAGTAATCGGAAGAGGGGAAAGTGTACCACAGTCAGCAATCCGCGTCAAGAATGAACCGATGACGCGGGTCGGGGTGATGCAGGCGACCGTGAGTCCACGAAAGAGGAGTTACTCCGCCCGTCCGACCCCCAAACGAGTGCCCGGCCGCCAATGCGACCGGGCATCTCACTCAGGTACTCCTGCCTCGTCGGCTCAGACCGCGATCCGGAGCGCCTCCGCGTAGTCGAAGTCCTCGCGGACGATCGCCTCGCCCCAGCGCTCGATCGAAGCGCCGTTGTCGATCAGGGTCTGGATCTCCCGCACGCCCTTCCTGGAGCCGATGACGATCGCGCCGATCGGTCGACCATCCTTCACGATGATCTTCCGGTAGAGCCCGCGGTCGAAGTCCTCCTCGACGAACGCGCGGCAACCCTCCTCGTCCTCGCACGAGAACGTGCCGACCGAGAGGACGTCGATGCCCGTGATCTTGAGCGTGTTGAACGGAACGACGTCGCACGATTTCTCCGAGTCGTCCCCCGTGATCGTCCCGGCCACGGCGTCGGCCTGCCTGAGCGCGACGGGGATGATCCCCCAGACCACGCCCTCGTACTCCGCCGCGTCGCCGGCCGCGTAGACGCTGGGGACGTTCGTCCTCATGTCGCAGTCGACGACGACGCCACGTTCGATCGCGACGCCGCTCTCCGTCAGGAACGCGGTCGTGCTTCGCACCCCCGTCGAGAAGACCACGAGGTCGGCGGGGATCTTCGTCCCGTCCTTGAGCGCGACGGCCGTCGGCTTCCCGTTCCCCTCGATCGAGGTGGTCGCGACGTCGACGCGCACCTTGATGTCGAGCTTCTCGATCTCCTTCTGGAGGACGCGCGCGCCGTCCTGGTCGAGCTGCCTCGGGATGAGCCAGGGCAGCGCCTCGAGCACCTCGACGTCGAGGCCGGCGTCCTTGAGACCCTTCGCCGTCTCCATGCCCAGGAGCCCGCCGCCGATCACGACGGCCCTGCGAGCGCCCTTCGCCCAGTCGCGAATGGCGAGAGCGTCCGCGGCGGTTCTGAGCGCGAAGACGCCCGGCCGATCCGCGCCCTCGACCGGCGGGATGAACGGATCGGAGCCGCTCGCGAGGAGCAGATGGTCGTACGCTCTGCGGCCGCCGTCCCCGAGCACGATCTCCCCCGCCTCGGGGTCGATCGAGGCGACGGGCGTCTCGAGATGGACGTCGATCTTCCGCGCCTCGTACCAGTCGGGCGGATAGGCGACGATGTCGTCGATCTCGAGCTTCCCGGCCACGACCTCCGGGAGCCTCGGACGGTAGTAGTAGTGGTACGGCTCTCGCGTGTAGATCTCGATCAGGCAGTCGGGGTCGCGCTCGCGGATCGACCTCGCCGCGGTCACTCCCGTCACACCGTTTCCGACGATGATGATCTTCATGGCTCAATACGGGCGCGGGGCTGCCTCACCTGGCCGGCGGGCAACGCCACGACTCTCCATCCGACTCGTCGACCGGACTAGACCTCTTCGAATTGGTCCTTCGTGGCCCCGCAGACCGGGCAGACCCAATCCTCGGGTATGTTCTCGAACGGCGTGCCCGGCTCGACGCCCGAGTCGGGGTCGCCCTTTTCCGGGTCGTAGACGTATCCGCAGACCATGCACTTGTACTTCTTCACGTGTTCCCCTCCGTGGTGCTGCCCGTCCTCGCGCTACTTGCCCTTCCTGGCCGCGCTCGCCTTCCGCTTCCTGAGGTTGTCGAGGCGCTTCGAGATCTGGACGACGTGGCTCTTCTCCTCGTCGATCAGGCGCCCGAGCGCCTCTCTCGCGCGCTTCTTCTTGTTCGCGATGTACGCCTCGGAGTAATAGAGGACGGCGTCCTTCTCGACCTGGAGCGCGAGCTCGAGCGCCTTCTCGGCGTTGAACTTGCCCTTCGCGACCTTGTCCATCTTCGAGAGGCTCTGGAAGATTCCTCCGTCCACGAGCGAGCAGACGTAGCTCGACAGCTCGGCGTCCTGGTCCGCGGGCCTGGCGCCCATCCCGCCGGCCGTCTTGAGGTCCATCGACTCGAAGAACGCCAGGTGCTTCTCCTCGTCCCTCGCGAGTCGCTTGAACACGCGCTTCGTCGCGAGGTCGTCCGCCTTCTCGCCCATCTTCGTGTAGAAGTTGAGGCCGGCCTCTTCGATACAGATCCCGACCCGGTAGACCTCGTCCTCGTTCAGATACTGGATCATGAACCGCCTCCGATCCCGCTGCCTTTTCCGCCCGCGCACCCCGCGGGTCGATCAGTTGTCCGTCAGAACGTGCTCGTCGTACTCCCGTTCGAGCGAGAGCTTGTGCTTGGCCTCCTCCTGCGCCAGCACCTGGAACAGCTTCTTGAGCTCCGGCTCATCCGTGTTGGATGCAAGAGTCGTGTACAGGTTGTGCGCCTTCTCCTCCCGCTTCATGGCCACCGTGAGGAGATCCTGGTAGTCCGTGTCGCGGGTGATCACCACGTTGTCGGCGTAGTCGGCGATCTTGAGATCCGGCACGCCGCGGACCTCGGTGTGCCCGAGCTTCTCGAGCGTGATCCCCTGGAGCTTGATCTTGTGGCCCTCTTCCTGCTTGGCCATCTCCAGGAGCATGTCCTTCACGTTGGATCTCCTGACCATCTCGCTCGCCATCCGGTAGCCGTCGGCGGCATCCTGCTCGCTCTGGATGGCGAACTCCAGGATCTCCTCGAAGCTGTGCTTCTCCACGGTCGTCTCCCCCGACTGAGGTGTTCCCGTTCAGCTTGGTGGATTGGCTGAGAATAGCCAAGCGAGAACGCCCGGTCAACACCAAACGGCTCGGGGGGAGGCTCGTCGCCTCCCCCCGCTCGTTCACTCGAACTGATCAAAACCGAATCTGAAAGAGGCCTCCGAGGGCACGGTCAAGGGTAGGAGCTGGGCTGCGGCTGACGCTAGCTCAAGGCACTTTAGTCTAGCCCGTCTTCTCTCGACGTACCCCCAGCGGCCAATCTCATGTACAAAGAACTGCGTCGGCCGATGGTGCGAACCATCGGCCTCGTGTCTAGCTCAGTCTGTGCAGAACATCGTCCGGGCAAGAGAGCGCATTCGGCGTACCATACGCGCGCCGCATTCGCCGCGAGTCCGACTCGGGGCCGTGCGTCCGTGGATGAGGACTGTCCAGGTGTGGGCGGTCCGTCCAGACGATCGCATCGGGATCGAGCATCTGCGTTGTCGGTCTCATGGGTGCGTCGCCGTCTAAGATCCCTTGCAGTCTTGGGGGGTTCCCTTTCGGGGTCCGGACGCTCCTTCCATTAGAAGTGGGGCAACTACAATGTACCACCCGCTCGCCGCACGGTCAAGTCTTTTCCTGGCGACACTCCCCGGCCGGGCGACTCCCTCCAGCGAGCACTTCCGCGTGATTTGTGATCCACGGTCACCAGATCGGCTCCGCGCTCGACGACGACCGGTCAATGCGCTTCCTTTGTGCGACCGACGGCGTCTCCCCCCGCACTTCTTCGACCTGCGCGCCGGAAGAGCACCGGCCATAAGTGTCTTGAGGCAAACGTGTTCAGGCATCGGAGGACGTCGATTCCCCGTCCACACCCGACCGGGCCAGCACGGCCCTCCCGAAGAAGACGAACGCGACAGCGAGGAGCACCCCGAGCGCGGCGAAGTACGCGACCCACCCGGGGATCCCGCCCAGCAGGACCGGCAGCCTCCCCCACCGCCACCAGTCGATCGAGAGCACGAGGAACGCGATGAAGAGGAGCTTCCACCCGATCTTCTCGCGGAGGCTCATCCTGATGTCGGCGACGTCGCCCCACCCGACGGGACGCGTGTCGCCCTTTCCGGCGAGGAAGCCGGCTGCGAGCAGGACGACCGCGGCCAGGGCCGTCGCGGGGATCGCGGGCAGGAGCCCGAACGTCGGGAGGAGCTTGAAGTGGTAGAGCACCACGACGAGCTCACCCGCGGCGATCGACGCGAACGACCCCCATGCGGTCGCGCGCGGCCAGTAGATCGCCGCCACCAGTGCGGGGAAGAGCACGGCGAGTCCCGCGAAGGTCTCGGTCGCGATGGCGAGGATCGTGGCAGGTGGTTTGAGCGCGAGCAGGTAGCCGATGACGGCCAGGACGGCGAGCGCGATCCGCGTCGTCGTCAGTTCGGGACGGCGACGTGCCTGCGCGTCGGCCGCGCCGCCTGCGCGTCCGGCCCTGCGGCGCCCGAAGAGATCCCTCTCGACGATCGATCCCAGCGTGAGGAGCTGCGAGTCCATGGTCGACATGATCGCGGCGACGAGCCCGGCGGCAGCCAGCGCCGCGAGCCCGCTTCCCCCGAATCGCTCCATGAGAAGCGGCAGGATCGTGTCCGTCTCCTTCCCTTCGAGTCCCGGGAAGTGGAGCCGACCCAGGACGCCGATCGCGACCGGAAAGAAGAAGAGGATCGTTGTCACGATCGGATAGAGAATCATGGTTCTCACGAGCGAACGCTCGCTCCGCGCGGCGTAGAACCGCTGGAACAGCTGCGGGAACATCGGATCGGCGAGGAACCAGAGGAGCATGTAGCTCGCCCAGACGCCGAGAAGGAGCCCTCCCCCGGCGCCGGGCCGCATGAAGAGCTCGGGCACCTCGCGGTAGAGCTGCCCGTAGCTCGCCGCCGGCCCTCCCGATCCACCAGCCACGACGAGGAACCCGACCAGGAGGACGGCGAACATCGTGAATCCCTGGAGGACGTCGGTCCACGCGACCGAGCGCATGCCACCCAGGAGGACGTAGCCCAGGACGAGCGCCGTGACGAGCCCGGCCCCGAGCGCGTACGGGATGCCGAGGAGCGCCTGGAGCGCGTAGCCCGCGGCCATCGGCTGGATTGCGAGATACGGGAGCGTGAAGACGGCCATGGCGAGCGCGAAGAGCACGGTCAGTGGCCGCGACCCGTGCCGCGCCGTCAGAAGCTCGGGCGGCGTGATGAGGCCGAGGCGCTTCCCGAGCCGGTGGACGGGGATTCCCACGATCACGAACGTCAGCGCCATGAAGCCGGTGCCGAACGCCATGATCGGGTAGAACGAGAACCCGAGCCGGTAGCCCGCGCCCGAGAACCCGATCACCGTGAATCCGCTGAAGTTCGTCGCCGCCATCGTCGCGACGAGAACGAGGGGGCCGAGCGTCCGCCCCGCCAGGAAGAAGTCCTCGGCTCCCGCCGGTCCGCGTCGCCCGGCGCGGCGACCGGCGATGCCGATTCCGATGACGGCGGCGAGATACCCCAGTACGATCGCTGCCTTGATGAACACGGTCCCTCACTTGCTGACGGTGGGTGAAGCGCCTCTCAAAGAGACACCGGCCACCCAGGAGTCTGGATGGCCGGCGGCCTGACATAACTCGCGCGGAGTATAGGACGAACCGAGGACGGCGTCAACGATCGCGCGGAGCGTCGGGAGCCTCCTCGGGCTCCGCGTGCGGTCGACTCCCCGCGATCGCGATAGCGATCAGAGAGACGAACGCGAGGATCGTGACGATCGGCGGCCACCACGGAGGCCGATACTGGAGCGCTGCGGACTTCAGTCCAGGGGAGAGATCGTGCAGCTCGATCAGGCCCGACTCGTGAGGAGCGACCCACGCGGTCTCCCCCCACGCTTCCCAGAACGGGTGGTACGAGGTTTTCACGAGGACCGTCACATCTTCCTGCGAGGGCGGCCTGCGGCGGAACTCCATGTACCCTGGGTCGTCGCTCGCAGGCCCTCCTTCCACGAGCTCGACTTCGACTCCGCCCGTGAGCAGCTCGATCCACCGGGATTCGGTCCCGCGGATGCGGAAGACCACGAAGCGACCCGACCGGTGGAGTTCCTCGAACGCATCGACCGACGAGAGCTTCGCCGCCGCCTGTGGATCGGCCGTGACCAGATGCGTGGTGTTGCCGAGCCGCGCGTACGCGAGGAGTCTCTTGATCTCGTCCGGGTGGTCGAGCGGCAGACCGAAGATCCTCCCCAGGTCCGCGCTCGTCCACCCGGCGGTCGGGTACGGAATGACGTAGGCCGCCCCCAGCTGTCTCACCCCGGCCGAGTGCGCGGTCATCGCGAGGACGTGCGAGCGCGCGAGCTTCGCGTCGCGCGGGGGCGTCGCGAAGGTGTCCTGCAGGTAGACCCTCCCCCAGCCGTCGCCGCGGTTCGACTCGAGCCAGCTCCAGAGCGAACGGACCTCCGCCATCTCGGGTCCGTCGACCGGCGGCACGACGCGGCGTAGCCTGCCGCCCCACATCGTCGCGCCGAGGAGAGCCACGACCGCGAGGACGGCAGCGCCGGCGCGGAGCAGGTTCGCCCGACCGGGTCTCCGGAGAGCGCGCGGAGCGGGAATCGACGCGACGGTCCGGATCGCGACGAGCGCCAGCCCGATGCGCACGAAGTAGAGCAGGCGCCAGCTTACGTGCCCCAAGAGGGCCGTGCCGCTCAGTGGCGCCACGACGGCGACGAGAACGAGCACGGCGGCCGCGAGCGCCAGCCCGTAGATCGGCACGTCGTCCCGCCGGCGCCGGAGGAGAAACGCCCCGGCCACGCCGAGGCCGACGAGGGCGAGGATGGGCACGACCTCCGCGAGGAAGAGCGCGTCCGGCGGACCGATCCTCCCCGCGAGAAGGCGGAGCATGTCGGTCGGAACGAGGAGTCTCGCCAGCGCGGCCCCTGGCGAGAGGTTCTGCGTGCTGGCGACCACGTTGCCGCGGGAGAGCAGCATCGGAGCCCAGTACCAGGTGGCCAGGACGACTCCCAGAGACCATCCCGCGAGCCTGCGGAGCGCCGTCCTCCGACGCCCGGCAACCACGGACGAGACGACGAGATCGACGATCGCGAGCACGACGAGCGCCACGAACGCGAAGAGATGCGTGAGCCCCGCCACGCCGACGAGCCCCGCGATCCACGCCGCGTCGCGGGCCCTCAGACACGGGCGCGCCAGACGGCCGACCAGGAGAACGAGAGCGGCCGCCGCGATGTAGAAGGTCCACATCCCTCCGAGGGCCGATCCCATGCCGACGATCGCCGGCCGCTGGACGAGGAGCGCGTACGAGAGGAGCGCCGCCCGGGGAACCGTGAGGTGTCTCCTCGCAACCGCGTAGAGCGCGAGCGGCGGAGCGACGAACCCGAAGAAAACAAAGAACGAGTACGCGGCCGCGGCGGGGACTCCGACGCGAACGAGCAGCGCGAGGAGGCCGTACCAGAGCGGCGAGTGCAGCAGGCCCACCGGGAAGCCGCAGTAGGCGATGTCCGACCAGCCGGAGCGCCCCTCGCCCGCGAGGCTCAGCGCCTCCGCGAGGTGCGCGGGGTTGTCGAGGTACGTGAGGTAGCCGCCCGCGAGGATCGGCCACGCCACGACGACGGCCGACGCCACCAGGACGGCGACGGCCACGACGTCGGCCCACGTTCTTCGGTCGCTCATGCTGTGCACATCCTCCGTCATCAAGTCGCTCGACCGTATACCTCGGTATCGGACCGGTCAAGCCGGAACGCCCACGCCGGAGGCGGCGCCGGCGCCCCGACAAGGTCGCGCGTCTTGACTCCCCCGCGGGTGCGACTTACGCTTCGAAATGGAGGTCGCAATGGACGAGAACGATAGACGCGCTACGAGTGAAACCGCCGAGACCGGGGCCACCGGCCCCGTCGACAACGGCGTCGACGGTGCCCGCTTCAGGAGACACCTCGATCACACCGCGCACTACCCCTACCCCGGTCCGCCGCAGGAGTACGAGATCTTCCCACCGAAGTGGCGGGGCCGTCTCCGGATGACCGAGGTCCGCTTCGCGAGCCTCCACCCGTCGGGACACCCGGAGAACGACACGGTTCGCGCGCGGTTCTTCCGCCGCGCGGGTCCCTCGCCCGGCCAGCCGCTCGTCTTCCTGCACGGCTTCGGCCCGAGGTGGCTCTGGTGCTGGGAGTCGTTCGCCACGTCGCTCGCCGCGCGCGGGTTCCCGACTATGCTCGTGTGCCTCCCCTTCCTCTGCGAGCGCGCGATCACGGGCGTTCACCGCGGCGCAGCGTACTCGAGCGCCGACGCCGCGATCTCCCTCCCGGCGTACGAGCAGGCCGCCTCCGACACGCGCGCGGCGCTCGACTGGCTCCTCCTCGAAGAGGCGAAGCGGCCAGCCGACGCCGGGAGGCCCGGGCCCGCCCTCCTGGGCATCAGTCTGGGCGCCCTCGTCGCGGTCATCACGGCCTCCCTCGAACCCCGCGTCGAGAGCGTCGTCTCGGTTCTCGGGGGAGCCGACCTCGACGCCATCGTCTTCAAGGGGATCCTCCGCACGGTCGTCCAGGAACAGCTCGACCGCGCGCGAGTGGAGCCTCGGCACCGGCGCGAGGCGCGGCGCATCTACGGGGAGTACCTGCGGGAAGTTCGGCGGGCGCCGCACCCGCTCGACGTCCCGGCTCCCTACCACTACTTCCTCCTCGATCCGCTCACGTTCGCGTCGCACCTCAAGACGCGGCCTGTCCTCATGATCAACGCGAGGTTCGATCCGATCATGCCTCGCCTCGCGACGGAGCAGCTCTGGCTCGAGCTGGGGAAGCCGCCACTCAGGTGGCTGTGGGGAACGCACTGGCCGGGCGGCCCGTGGAAACCGTACGTGATGCGGACGATCACGCAGTTCCTGCGGGGGCTGCCGCCTGGGGCGACGAGGACGCCCGCCGACTCGGAGGCTTCGCCGGAGCTGCCATGACACGACGCTCCCGGCGACCTGCCGGGAGCGCGTTTTCGTCATCGCTTCGGGAGTTCGGGGTCAACGGCCGGCCCGGAGGACGACGCACTGGGAACGATCGGCGTCGCCCTTCACGATGTCCTCAGCGAGCGCCATGCAGCTGGGCGAGCCGCACGCCGCGCAGTCGATCTTCGGAAGCGATTCGTAGATCTCGTCCCGCTTCCTCACCTTGGCGATGGCCTTCCCGATGTCGGGATCGAGCGGAGAGAGCGGCCTCGGCGCGAGCGGGTTCTCCATCTCGAAGAAACCCGAGCGGTAGAGGCTCTCGACCTGGCCCGCGTAGCGCTCGATGTTCCCGCCGTGCTTCTCGCCGAGTCTGATCGTCCTGCTCCTGGCCACGTAGATGTTCTCGACCGTGAGCGGGCCGCCGATGCAGCCGCCCAAGCACGTCGACGCCTCGATGAACTCGACGTCCCTGAGCCTCGAGTTCTCGATGTCGTCGAGGATCTTCGTCACGTCGTTCGTGCCCGAGACGGCGATCCACTTCTCCCGCCCGAGGACGCTCGTCATGCCGCCGAGCCTCGACCAGCCGGGACCGTAGGTGGCGTCCTCGAAGAGCTCGGCCGTCCCGCCGTTCTCGGGATGCGCCATCGCGTTTCGGAGCGGCCCGTAGATCTCGGAGATCGCGACGGCGCGATCGAGCCACGACTTCTGCTTCTCGGCCGGCTGGCGGATCGAGACCACCTTCGCGGGGCAGGCGGTGACGTAGACCGCTTCGATCTTCTCCGGGGCGATTCCGAGCTCCTTCGAGAGCTTCATCTTCGCCTCCCGCGCCGTCACCTCGCGAGGAACCTCCATCGCGAGGATGTGCTCCGTGAGCTCGGGGTACTTCACCTGGATGAGCCGGACGACGGCCGGACAGAACGACGAGATCATCGGCCACTTGCCCGTGTGCTCCCTCAAGAAGATCCGCGTCGCGAGGACGGCCCAGTCACAGGCGCGCGAGACGTCGAACACGTGGTCGAACCCGATCTGCTTCAGGCCCTCCCGGATCCGCCGCGGCGGCGTGTCCGACGGGAACTGCGAGTAGAGGACCGGCGAAGGGATGGCGATCCGGCAGACGTAGTCGGGCGAGCGTTCGTCGAGCCGGTCGGCGAGCGGGACGACGGCGCTGTGGGGGCACGCCGTGATGCAGTCGCCGCAGTCGACGCACAGCTCGCTGATGATCCGGGCCTTGCCGTCGCGCACGCGGATGGCGCCGGTCGGGCACGCCCGGAGGCACCTCATCCTGCCGTCGCACTTCTCGAGGCAGACTTCGTGTGCGTGGTAGTAGCCTTCTGCAACCATGGCGGTACCTCACTCGCCGGCGAGCACCGTGATCCTGACGGTCGTGCCGACGCCTACCTCCGACGTGATCTCGAGATCGTCGGCGTTGCGCTTGATGTTCGGGAGGCCCATGCCCGCCCCGAACCCCATCTCGCGGATCTCGTCGGTCGCGGTGGAGTAGCCTTCCTGCATGGCAAGGTCGAGGTCCGCAATGCCGCGGCCCTCGTCCTCGAGGATCACGCGGATGACCGTCGGGGTGACCTCGAACGTCACGTCAGCGCGATCGGCGTAGACGACGACGTTTATCTCGGCTTCGTAGGTCGCGATCGCGACGCGGCGGATCAACGGGGCCGGGAACCCGATCTGCTTGAGCATCGACTTGATCGTCGTCGACACCCTCCCGGCGCGGCCGAAGTCTCCGCCCTGGATGGAGAACCTCTCCCTGAGCATGATCTCAGGATCGTCGCTCATTGTGGCTCCCTGATCTCGCTGCCGGACACCAAGCCGTGTTCGTACAGCCTCCCGCAGGCCTCGTACAACGAGAGCCCGCAGAGGATGACGGGCATTCCCTTCTCCTCCGCCAGAAGCAGGACGGAGTCGGCCGGGCGCTTCCCCCTCGCGTAGGCGATGGCCACCACGTCGGCCACCTCGGCGGTGTTCACCGACTGCGCGTTCGTGAGCCCGGTGATGAGAAGACTCCCGGCCGTGCCGAAGGCGAGCACGTCGCTCATGAGGTCGGACGCGCAGACGCCCGTGATCTCCATGGAGTCCTTCTCGGCACAGCACACAAGCTCGCCTTCGAGAACGTGTACCACCTCGTTCAGGGTCATCGTCGGCCTTTCGTGAGATAGAGGCTCGCCTTCCCGGCAGCCGCCAACGCCTGTGTGACGCTCTCCTCGATGCTCGCGGGCCACGCGGCGGTCCCGCAGACGAAGACGCCCTCGCAGCGACGCTCGCACGGCTCGGGCCCGTCGCAGCGGCCGCGCACCGGGGCGATCGCCTCGTCTGCCGGCGGAAGGAACCCGTCGCCGTCGACCTCGAGCCCGAGCGCCTCGGCGATCCGCCGGTTCTCACCAGCGGCGACGACGCCCGTCGAGAGGACCACGAGGTCGGGCTCGAAGGAGAGCTCCTCCCCCGATCTCTCGTCGACCGCCGTGACGCCGGTGCCGTCCTCCGACACGACGGGCTCGGCCTTGACGTGGACGAAGCGCACCCCGAGATCGATCGCGTCGGAGAACATCTCCTCGTCGAAACCCCAGACGCGGATGCCACGGTGGAGGACCGTGAGAGCGGCGTCCGGGTTCTCCGCGAGGATCCTGTGGACGTGCGTCAGCGCCTCCGCGCAGCAGTTTCTGCTGCAGTACGGGTGCTCGGGCGTACGGGACCCGACGCACTGGATCATGACGACGTTGCCGACGTCGGAGGCTCCGCCGGCGAGCCTCTCGGCGAGTTCGAGCTGGGTGATGACGCGGCCCGACGGGCCGCCCTTCGTGGCCGCCGCGTCGTAGTCGGTGGCCTCCCCCGCGAGGACGAGCGCACCGTGCTCGATCGTGCCGCTCCGTCCCTCGATCTTCGTCTCGAATCCGCGGGCCGTGCGCTCGATCGACGCGACGGTCGAGCCCGGGACGACCTCGATCGCGGGATCGGCCTCGACGCGCTCGACGAGCGACGCGAGCGCCTCCACGGAGTCGCCGTCGCCCATCGCCGCCCCCCTCAGTCGGGGAGCCGGATCGCCCGCTTCCTTCACGAGCGTGACGGCCACGCCGCGCCTGGCGAGCTCGGCGGCGGCCGAGAGTCCCGTCACGCCTCCGCCGACGACGAGTGCCCGCTTCGAGAGTTCCCGGGGAACGGCCTTCGTGCCGCAGGTTTCGATTTCGCCGCCTCCGACCCACTCGCCCACCGAGCGCGCGAGCGACGCAGCGTCCGTCCCGCTCCCGGCGCCGAGCACGTCGACCGTCGCGAGCTTCTCGCTCCGCGACGAGCCGCGCTCCCGCCAGAACGCGTCGTGCGTCCCGGGATAGCATCCGACGACGAGGAGCCTCGAAGCGCCGCGCTCGTCCGCGAGCCTCCCGAGCCTCCTCACCGACGGCGTCACGCACGCCGTCGGACACGCGAGCACCGCGGACGCGCCGTCGAGCTTCCCGACGAGGTCCGAGACCCTCGCGGCGTCGAGGCCCGCGGTCGCGAGCCAGTACTCGCAGAGGACGACCACGGCGGGCCCGTCCGCACCGGCCGGAGCGACCCGGCCGGACTCAGCCGCCCCGGGAGCCGTCTGTGCCGCTGCCGCATCGACGCCGTCCAGGGCCGCCGAGGCGGCGGCGACGCCGGCCGCGACCGCGCCGCCGACGTCCATCGGTCGCACGGAGGTTCCCGCGACGGGCGTTGCCCCCTCCCCCGTGGCGACGGGAGCCAGAGGCGTCGACTGGATGTACCCGAACTTGTTCTGCGATCCTCCGATCGACCTGGCGAGCCGCCGCACGGACCGCGGGGCGCGCCGTCCGACGGAGAGCACCACGAGGTCGAACTCGGCCTCCTTCTCGCCCCCGCCGTCGTCGTACTTCACGGTGACGGGTCCCTCGCAGTCGGGACCCGAGACGCCGACGACCTCGCAGAAGACGAAGCAGGTGGAATCGTCCTCCTCGGCGCCCGCCAGGAGCGCCTCCCCGTGCCGGCCGAGCGGCCGCATCTCGCGGTGGAAGAACGTGATCGCAATACCCGGCACGGCCCGCGCGAGCGCGGCCGCTTGCTCGAGCGCCTGCGTGCAGCAGCTCGAAGAGCAGTAGGCGGCGCCGATTCCCTCTTCGCGCGAGCCGACACACTGGACGAACGCCACGCACGCGGGGTACGTGCCGTCGCCGGGACGGAGCGGCAGGCCACCGTAGGGACCGGCGGGGTTCATCACCCTCTCGAGCTCGAAGGTCGTCACAATGTTGGGGCTCTCCGCGTAGCCGAGCTCGGGCTTGGAGGCGGGGTTGTACGGCTCGGCCCCCGGCGCCGCCACGACGGCGTCGAACGACGCCTTCGACGACGTGTCCTCCATGTCGTACACGATCGCGTCGGAATCGCACTCCGCGAGGCAGAGGCCGCACCCGATGCAGCGACGGCACGAGAGGCACCGCGCGGCCTCAGCGAGCGCGATGTTCTGCACGAGTCCGAGCTCGACCTCCGTGAAGTTGAGCTTCCGCTCGTTGAGCGGGAGCTCGGGCATCTTCGCCCGCGAGGTCGGGATGTCGTCGAACTCGGCTATGAACTTGGGCTTCTTCATCCGTTCTTCCCGCTCTGTCGCCGGCGCTGTTGCCGGCCGACCCGGTCGTGCCCGGACGGCGCTCCCCTCGTCCTACTCGGAGAGGTACTTCACGATGCCCCCGGCGGCGACGTGTCCCGCCGCGATCGCTTCGATCACCGTCGCCGGGCCCGTCACGTCGTCGCCTCCAGCAAAGACGTCGGGCACGTTCGTCTGTCCGGTGCGCGTGTCGATCTCGAACGAGTCCCAACGCGAGATGTCGAGCCCGTGGTCGTCGCCGAGGAACTCGATGTCCGGCCGCTGGCTGATCGCCGGGACGATGATGTCGGCCTCGATGACGAACTCGCTGCCGTCGACCGGCACCGGCCGCCGCCTCCCGCTCGCGTCGAGCTTGCCGAGGCGCATCTGGACGCACTCCATGCCGACGACCTTCCCCTTCTCGCCGAGGATCCGGACCGGAGCCGCGAGGTAGCTGATCTGGACGCCCTCCTCCATCGCCGCGTCGACCTCCCACGGGTTCGCGGGCATCTCCTTCCGCGACCGGCGGTAGACGATGTGAACCTCGTCGCAGCCGGTGCGGAGCGCGGTCCGCGCCGCGTCGATCGCGGAGTTCCCGCCGCCGATCACGATGACCTTCTCACCCGGCTTCTCGGTGTCGCCGAGGTTGACCTTTCTCAGGAAGACGATGGCGTCCATGAACCCCTCGAAGTCGTCCTCACCCGGGACCTTGAGCTTGAGGCCGCTGTGCGCTCCGACCCCGAGGAAGATCGCCTTGAACCCCTTCTTTCTGAGGTCTTCGAGCGTGAGGTCCGGTCCGACGGGCGCGTCGTAGAGGATCTCGACGCCCATGTTCTTGATGTAGTCGACGTCCTCGTCGATGATGTCCCGCGGCAGGCGGTACTCGGGGATGCCGAGGTACATCATCCCGCCGGGGACGGGCGAGGCCTCGAAGATGGTCGATCCGTAGCCCGCGAGGGCGAGGTCGTGGCCGACCGTGAGGCCCGCCGGGCCCGCGCCGACGATGGCGACCTTCTCCTTGTGCGTCCGCTTGGGCGGGGCGGGCCAGTCGAGCTTGCCCTCGCGTCGCAGGGCCGCCTCGTAGTCGGAGACGAACCGCTTCAGAGCGTCGATCGCCACCGCCTCGTCCTGGTGCCCGCGGTTGCACGCGCTCTCGCACGGGTGCGGGCAGATCCTCCCGCACGTCGCCGGGAGCGGGTTCTTCTCCCGCACGACGGCGAGTGCCTCCGCGAACTTCCCCTCGGCGATGAGGCCGACGTACTGCCTGATGTCGATGTGGACCGGACAGGTCTCGACGCAGATCGGGGTCTCGCGCTCGATGTTGGGACGGGCCTCGTGCGACGACGTGCTCGGCCAGTCGATCGCCGTGCGGAGCACGAGTCCCTCGTTGAACGTGTCGTACGGCTTGATCGGACAGACGAGCACGCAGTCGCCGCACTCGTCGCACGCGTCGGTCACCCGCGTGGCCGCGGTCCTGAACGCGGCGTCGAAACCCGCGTCGCTCTTCCTGAGGCGGGAGACGGCCGTGCCGGTCATGACCTCGATTCCGGGGTGGCTCTTCACGCGCTGGATCATCTCGGTGGCGCGGCAGAAGGCCGGCATCTCGGAGCCGGGGAGCAACGCGTGGCGCTTGAACGTGCCTCCGAGGAAGGGCGACTCGTCGACGAGCGCGACCCTCGCCCCCGCGTCGGCGAGGTCGAGCGCGGTCACGAGTCCCGCGAGATCGCTCCCGACCACGAGGACCGATCGCCCTCCGCCGTTCCCTCCTGCGGCGGTCGTCTCGGTCGTCTCCGGCGCAGCCGGCGCCTCTCTGCCGTTCTCACCCTTCGGCACGCGCTTCCTCCCGAATCCTCCCACGCGCGTCACGCCCTCGGCGTCACGCGGCGGGTATCTCCTCCAGTTCGCACGACGACCAGACCGGCTCGCCGTCGCCGACCGCGGCGACCGAGACGAGACCCATCCGTCGCATGTCGGCCAGGTGACGGAGCACGCGGTACGCGGGGATCCTGACCTGTCGCGCGAGCTCCTTCGCCGAGAGCTCTCGGCCCTCGAGCCGGAGCCGGATCTCCTGGATCGCGCACTCGTCGAGCGCGATCTCCTCGTACATGCGGCCGAGCTCGTGGAGCGTGAAACGCTCCCCGTACAGGTTGCCTTCCTCCTGGAACTCGACCCACTTCCCCTCGACCCATCGGAGCTTCTTGTCGGCGAGGGCGTTCCTCGCGGCCGCGAGACGGAGCTTCGCGTCGGCGGCGTCGATGCCCTCGCTCGATCCGACGGGCCCGAGCGCGGCGACGTCGTCCTGGAACGCGGAGGCGAACTCGACGAACTTCGCGCCCTGGGCGCTCGACATCATCCTCATGACGAGCCTGCCCGGATCGATGCCGAACCTCCGGAGGATCCGCTTCGTCACCTCGATCTTGCCCTCGGCCATCAGGTTCCCGACCGAGTAGTGGCACTCGCCCTTGAGACACGCTCCCACGAAAACGCCGTCGGCGCCCGCGAGGAAGCTCTCGAGGATGAGCGCCGGATCGACGCGTCCCGAGCACATCACTCGCACGACGCGTATATCAGGCGGATACTGGAGCCTCGCAACCCCGGCGAGGTCGGCTGCGCCGTACGCTCACCAGTAGCAGCAGTAGGCGATGATCCTCGGTCGGTACGTTCCGCTCACTTCGAACCTCCGGCGCCCGTGGGCGCAGCGGCCCCGGGCTCGGCGACCGCGCCACCCGCGCGTGTCGCCTGTTCCTCGAACGCCACGTTCACCTGGGACCTGAGCTGGTCGTCGGTGTAGTGCACCATCGTGATCGCGCGCATGTAGCACGTCGCGGCGCAGGTCCCGCAGCCCTTGCACGCGACCTCGATCATGCTCGCCTTCTCACCGCTGTCGGTCTCGACGATCTCGATCGCGCCGTAGGGACAGAGGGCGGCGCACATGCCGCAGCCCCGACAGAGATCCTCGTCCCCGAGGACCGCGACCGCGGGCTCGACCTCGACCCGTCCCGCGAGGAGCGGGATCGACGCCCTCGCCGCGGCGCCGAGCGCCTGCTCGGCACACTCGCGCGTCGTCGCCGGCCAGCGCGCCGTTCCGCACACGAAGATGCCGTCGGTCGCGAAGTCGATCGGGCGCAGCTTGACGTGCGCCTCGAGGAAGAACCGGTCCGCATCGAGCGGCACCTTGAGCATCTTCGAGAGTTCGCTCGCTCCCTCGTCGGCCACGAGCGGCGACGCGAGCACGACGACGTCGGCGTCGATGGCGAGCTCCTCCCCCATGACGTCACCCTCGACCCTGACCACGCCGTCCTCGACGACGGGCGGCGCGTCCTTCGAGTAGCTGACGAACCGGATCCCGGCCTCCTTCGCCGCCCGCAGGATTCCCTCGTTCTCCACGCCGTAGCACATGAGGTCGCGGTAGAGGATGTGAACCGAAGATCCGGGATCGAGCTCCTTCACGAGAAGCGCGTCCTTGATCGCCGAGCCGCAGCAGATCCGCGAGCAGTAGATCCGCTCGCGGTCGCGCGCGCCGGCGCAGGTGATCATCACGAACCGTCTGCCCCTGAGCTTGCCCTTCCTGAGCCGGTCCTGGAACTCGAAGAGCGAGATGACCTTCTTCCCGTCGTAGCCGAAGACCCCCTCGGGCTTGAGAGGCACCGCGCCCGTCGCGACGACGATCGCTCCGCAGTCGATTTCGCTCGCCTTCCCCCTCGAACGGACACCCACCATGTAGCTCCCGATGTAGCCGCCGATGCGCTCGACGGTCGCGCCCGTCATGATCCTGATCCGCCTGTCCTTCCTGACGTCGGCGACGAGGGAGGCGACGTACGCCCGGGCGTCCCTCGGAACGGGCCCGAGGACGTAGAGCCCGGACACCAGGCCGCCGAGCTTCCTCTCCCGCTCGATCAGCACGACGTCGATCCCCTTCCGGGCGAGTTCCCTCGCGGCGGTCAGTCCCGAGATCCCGCCTCCGATCACGACGGCGCGGCGGATCACGCTCGCCTCGATCGGCGTCTGTGGCTCGAGAAGGGCCGCCCGCGCCACCGCCATGCGGACGAGGTCCCTGGCCTTCCGCGTGGCGGCCTCGCGCTCTTTCTTGTGGACCCACGAGACGTGCTCGCGGATGTTCACGAACTCGAAGAAGAACGGGTTCAGGCCGGCGTCCTCGCACGTTGCCCGAAAGGTCGGCTCGTGCGTCCGCGGCGTGCACGCTGCGACGATCACGCGGTTGAGTTTGTTCTCGACGATCGCGGATTTGATGTCGGAGACGCCCGCCTCCGAGCACGAGTAGAGGTTCTCCCGCGAGAAGACGACGCCGGGAAGACCGCGCGAGTAATCGCTCACGTCCGTCGCGTCGAGGAACCCAGCGATGTTCGTGCCGCAGTTGCAGATGAAGACGCCGATCCTGAGTTCTTCCATGGCTCTTCCGTTGACCCGGTCCGGCGTCGCCCGCCGGACCGCCTACTTGTTCCCGAGCACCCGCGTCGACGCGCTCGACGCCGCCGCGCTCGCCTGCGCGACCGACTCGGGGATGTCGCACGGCCCCTTGCAGAAGCCGCACGCGTAGATGCCCTTCACGTTCGTCGAGGACGGCGTCGCGTCGTCGGTCAGCACGAAGCCGTACCTGTCGACCTTGACGCCGAGGGTCCCCGCGAGCTCCTTCGCGTCCAGGCTCGGGAGCGCGGCCGTCGCGAGGACGACCAGGTCGACCTCGAGGCTCGCGACCTCTCGCGTCCTCGTGTCCTCGTACCAGAGGACCGGGTTGTCGGCGGGACCGTGCTGGATCTCGGCGATCCTCCCCCGCACGAACTTGATCCCGTACTCTTCCTCGCCCCTGATCTGGTATCGCTGGAACCACTTCCCGACGTTCCTGAGGTCGGTGTGGAAGATGTGCGAGACGGACTCGGGATCGTGCTCGCGCCCGAGCATC
Source organism: bacterium (assembly GCA_025774245.1). GTDB lineage: Bacteria > Joyebacterota > Joyebacteria > Joyebacterales > Joyebacteraceae > JALGVN01. Next base: position 12,715 of record JALGWI010000023.1, on the reverse strand, counting down.
GCGTCCTTGATCGAGTACATGCAGCAGACGCTCGAGCAGTAGTCGCAGTGGTTCAGGTCGCGCGAGCCGGCGCACTGGACGAATCCTACCCTGTGCGCGAGCTCGCCGTCCGACGGGCGGAGAAGGTGGCCGCCGGTCGGCCCGGTGGCGTTGATGAGCCGTTCGTACTCGAGGCCCGTGATGACGTTCGGGATCCTGCCGTAGCCGTACTGCGTCAGCGGCGTCGGGTCCATGACCGAGAGCCCCGTCGCGAGGATGATCGCGCCGACGTCGAGCGAGACGCGGTGGTCCTTCTGCTCGAAGTCGACCGCGCCCTTCTTGCACATCTTCTCGCAGACCTTGCACTTCCCGGTCGCGAAGTAGCGGCAGTTGTCCTCGTCGATCGTCATGACCGACGGGATGCCTTGGTCGAAGTAGAGGTAGATCGCCTTCCGCTCACCGAGCCCCACGTTGAAAGAGTCCGCGACCTTCGTCGGGCACTTGGCCACGCAGTCGCCGCAGGCGTTACAGATCTCCTCGTCGACGTACCTCGCCTTCCGGAGGACGGTGGCGCGGAACCCTCCGTTTCGCCGCGTCAGGGATGCCGACCGGCATCCAGCATCTTCGGCGCGAGGATTCAGATGGAGCAGTCGTTCGTCGGGAACGTCTTGTCGAGCTGCGCCATCACGCCGCCGATGCTCGGGCTCTTCTCCACCAGATGGACCTGGATGCCCATCTCCGCGAGATCGAGCGACGCCTGGATCCCGGCGATCCCCCCGCCGATGACGAGAACGTCCTTGGCCAACGTCCTCTCCTTGGTTGCGAGATCCGCGGCCCGCGACCGCGCCCGGGTCACGTCCCGAGCGCCTCGGCCATGAGGTCGGTCACGAACCTGATCTCGATCGGATCGTCAATGTCACCGTCCCTGGCCGCGCAGGCCAGGTGAATGTTGCACTTGGGGCAGCCCGTCACGAGGGTCGATGCGCCCGTCCCGGCCGCCTCGGTGAGGCGCTCGAGCTGGATCCGCTTGTTGACCCTCGTGCAGCTCACCCATCCGCTCGAGCCGCAGCAGAGCGCCTCGGCGCGCGCCCGCGGCATCTCGACGAGCTCTAGTCCCGGGACGGCGGCCAGGAGCTCGCGAGGCTCGTCGTAGACGCCGGCGTACCGTCCGAGCCGGCACGGGTCCTGGTACGTGACCGTCCCCTCCATCTCGCCGAACGCGAGCTTGCCCTTGGCGACGGACGCCGCGAGGAACTCGGTCACGTGGGCGACCTCGAACTTGAGGCGCCCGAAGAAGTCCGGGTAGACGAGTTTGAACATCGCGTAGCACTCGGGGCACGCGAAGACTACCTTCCGAGCCCCGCTCTCCTCGATCATCCTGAGGTTCCGGCGCGCGAGCGTCTTCATCGTCTCGGCGTCGCCGGTCCAGTACGGGTCGTGTCCGCAGCAGCGCTCGGCGGGGCTCACGACGGGACGGACGCCCGCGGCGTTCATGAGCCGGATGGTCGAGTTCGCCATCCCCACGGCGTCGACGCCGTAGTCGCGGAAGACGACGCCGAAGTACGGCAGGCACCCGGTGAAGAAGAGGACCTTCCCCTTCCGCGACGTGCGGAGGTCGTCGGCGATCCACGAGAGGTCTCGCTCGCCCGCGCCTTTCGTCTGGAGCTCCATGAACGCGAGCACGGTCCCCGCGTGCGTGTCGACGCCGGGATGCCCGTCCTTCCGCGCGGCGACGCGTGTCGATCGCGTGAACTCGTTGTAGTCCACGAGCGACGGACACCGCGCGCTGCACGTTCCGCACGTCAGGCACGACCAGATCTCCCGGTCCTCGAGGGCGAGGCCCTCGGCGCGGAGGAGCGCCCGCTCCACCATGAGGCGCGGGGAGAAATCGGGATGGTAGCGCGAGACGGGGCAGCTTCCCGTGCAGATCCCGCACTCGAGGCAGTAGTACGCCTTCGTCCTCTGGATGGTCTCCTCGAGCATTCTTCTCCCCTGCGCTACTTCCGACCTGTGGACTTCGCGCGACGGCTCTTCGTCGCACTCTTCTTCTTCGCGGTCGCCCTCTTCGCGGTCTTCCTCGTCGAGGGCGCGCGCTTCGCCGCCGTCGTCTTCTTCGGCGTCGCCTTCTTCCGCCCCGTCGCGCGCTTCGCCGCCGTCTTCTTCTTCGGCGCCGCCTTCTTCCGCCCCGTCGCGCGCTTCGCCGCCGTCTTCTTCTTCGGAGTCACCTTCTTCCGCCCCGTCGCGCGCTTCGTCGCGACCTTCTTCTTAGGCGACACCCTCTTCGTCGTCCTCTTCCCGCTCCGCGTGCGGGCCGGCTTCCGGACGGCCCTCGCCCGACCGGCCGCACGACCGTTCAGCTTCGAGATATCCTCCGAGAACCCGTCGATGAGGGACGCGAACCGCCTCCCATCGACGTCGGAGGAGAGATCGAACCCGAGCCTCGCCGGATCGATGCCCGCGACCCTCATGATTTCACGGGTCTCCTCGACGACCTTCTCGCATGACTCGTTTCCGTTCGAGTAGTGGCAGTCCCCCCGGCCGCAGGCGGCCACGAGGACGCCGTCCGGCCGACCTGCCAGGGCCTTCAGGAGCGCGGCGGTGGTCACGCGCCCGGCGCACTCCACCGCGACGACCGTCGCCTTCGCCGAGTACGTGCACCCGTCCTCGCCCGCGTTGTCGGCGGCGGTGAGGGGATGCCACGCGCAGACCAGCGCGAGTATGTTCGGATCGCCACTGCGAGAAACCACGTTCGTGCCTTCCGAGCTACGCCTCGGCGGCGGCCCCGATGATATCCAGGAGCTGCCGCGGCGTGAACTGCTGAAGTGTTATGGCCGAGGACGGGCAGACGCGGATACAGACGCCGCATCCCACACACCGCAGGGCGTCGATCCTAGAGATCTTGATGCCGTCCTCTCCCTCGACGAGACGGGGCGCGTCGTGCGCGCACGCCTCGACACACTCGCCGCACCCACGGCACGTCAGCTCATCCACGGCGGCGATCATTGGCTCGCGCTCGATCGTGCCCCGGCCGAGCAGCTCCGCGACCCGCGACGCCGCGCTGAACGCCTGGCTCTGGCACTCCGTGACCGTGGCCGGCCAGTGCGCCGATCCGGCCACGAACACGCCGTGGGGCGCGTAGGTCGACGGCCGGAGCTTCGTGTGGGGCTCGGCCACGAAGCCCTGGTCATCAACGGGCAGGCCGAGCTTCCGCGCGAGCTCGGCGGTGTCGGCCCGCGCCACGAGCGGCGTCGCGAGAACGACGAGGTCGTACGGAATCGCGACCTCCTCCGACGAAATGACGTCGAAGACCCTCACTGCGTCATCTTCAACCCGGGGCGGCCGCTCGGGATCGTAGCGCAGGAAGGCGACTCCTGACTCCCTGGCCCGATCGAGGTCACCGACGTACTCAGCGAAGCCCCTCGTCAGGACCGTGATCTCGGCGTCGGGCACGCTCTCGAGCACCGTGATCGTGTTCTTGACGGTGGCCGTGCAGCACACGCGCGAGCAGTATGGCCGCTCGGCGATGCGCGACCCGACGCACTGGATCATCACGATCCGCCTGGCGTCGTCCAGCCCCTCGCGGAGCACGCTCTCGAACTCGATCTGCGTGACGACCTTCTCGTTCGATCCGTAGCCGAACAGCCCCAGCGGGACGAAGACGTCGGCACCGGTGGCGAGGACGATGCTCCCCGCCCTGACGTCCTCCGTGACGCCGCCGGTCTCGACGGTCACCACGTACTCGCCCGCGTGCCCGGCGACGTCGACGACCGTCGACGAGGTCCGCACGTCGATGCGTTCATCGGCGACGGTGCGGTCGGACATCTCGGCGGCGAACCGCGCGGCGTCCCCGTACGAGGGGAAGAGGAGGTTCACGTCCCTGAGGATCCCCCCGAGTTCGGGCTCGCGCTCGACGAGAACGACGGGAATGCCCCTCGCGGCGAGCGCGCGGGCGGCGGACAGCCCAGCGACGCCGCCTCCGATGACGACGGCCGAGCCGTGGACCTCGGTCGTGACGGGCTCGAGGGGGATGGCCTCCATCGCCTTCGCCACGCCGATCCTCACCATCCTCGCCGCCTTCGACGTCGCGGCCGTCTTCTTCCGGGGATGCACCATCGCGCAGTGCTCGAGGAGGTTCACGAGGACCGTGCGGTTTCGGTTCACCCCCGCTTGCGCCGCCGCCTCTGCCATGGTCGTCCCGTGCGTCCGCTCGCTGCACCCGGCCACGACCACGGCGTCGAGACCCTCCTTCTCGATCGCGGCGCGGAGCCGCCGGCGGCCGAGGACCGAGCACCAGTACGGCGTGGTCTGAACGGAGACGTCCGGTCCGAGCGCGGAGAGGTCGCGGGAGAGCCGGTCGAGATCGATCGGCCCCGCGATCTCCCCGCCGCACTCGCAGAGGAAGATCCCCACCTTGCCTGTCGTCGGCTCGCTTCCGGACATTTCGCTCTTCTCTTCGGCCCGCGCTGCCGCGGGCGACGTCCCTCGGAAGCTACGAGTAGTGCTCCTCGCAGACGATGCATCGCCTGACCCGGTTGTCCTCGCCCTCGCCGTGGAGCGCGACGACGGCGTCGACCTTCGCGAGGTCGAACGTCCTCGCCGGACAGACCGTCGTGCAGGTGCCGCACCCGATGCACCTCGAAGACGGCCTCTCGAATGGCGGAAGGACGCGGCTCTCGATCCCTCGCTGCGCGAAGCCGATCGCCTCGACCCCCACGATCTCGCGGCACGCCCTCACGCAGATCCCGCAGAGGAAGCAGATCTCGTTCTCGGGCGAGAAGGCAGACTCCTTGATCCCCAGGGGCTCGGCGAGCTTCCTGAGGATTCCCACGTCGGGGCACCGGGCTATGAGGAGATCCAGGAGGGTCCTCCGAATGTCCCTGACGGCGGGGGTGTCGGTCCTGACGACGATGCCCTCCTCGACAGGCGTGACGCACGACGCGACGTGGCTCTTCCTCCCGTTCCGCTCGAGCTCGACGATGCAGAGACGACACGCTCCCGTCGGCTCGAGCGCCGGGTGATGACAGAGCGTCGGGATGTAGACACCGGCGTCCCTCGCCGCCTCGAGGATGCTGACCTCCTCATCGACCTTGAGTTTCCGTCGGTCCATCTTGAACGTGATCACGTGAACCTCACTCGATGTAGATCGCGTCGCCGGCGATCGCGTCGAACTTGCAGACCTCGTAGCACGCGCCGCACTTGATGCACTTCTCGAGATCGACGTTGTGCGGTTGCGACCTCGGCCCGCTGATCGCGTCGACGGGGCACGCCTTGACGCAGCGCTGGCAGCCGGTGCACCGGTCGGCGACGACGCGGTAGACGATCATCGCCTTGCAGACCTTGGCGGGGCAGCGCTTGTGGAGAACGTGCGACTCGTACTCGTCCCGGAAGTAGCGGATCGTCGTGAGAACCGGGTTGGGCGCCGTCTTCCCGAGGCCGCAGAGCGACGCCTCGCGGATGACGTAGGCCAGCTGCTCGAGCCGCTCGATGTCGCCCGCCTTCCCCCTCGCCTCGACGATGTCGGTCAGTATCTCCCCCATCCTCTTGATGCCCTCACGGCAGGGGGTGCACTTCCCGCAGGACTCCTCCTGCAGGAAGTTGACGAAGTACCGCGCGACGTCGACCATGCACGTGTCCTCGTCCATGACGATCAGCCCGCCCGAGCCCATGATCGCGCCCGCCTCGGCGAGCGCCTCGAAGTCGACGGGAAGATCGATGAGGCTCTCCGGAATGCAGCCACCCGACGGGCCGCCGCTCTGCACGGCCTTGAACGCCTTGCCGCCCGGGACGCCGCCGCCGATCTTGAAGACGATGTCGCGGAGCGACATCCCCATCGGCACCTCGATGAGTCCGGTGTTCACGACCTTCCCGACGAGCGAGAAGATCTTCGTTCCCTTGCTCTGGTCCGTGCCGAGGCTCGCGTACCACTTCCCCCCCTTCTCGACGATCCGGGGGACGTTGGCCCACGTCTCGACGTTGTTGATGTTCGTCGGGCATCCCCAGAGGCCGCTCTCCGCCGGATACGGCGGGCGAGGACGCGGACGGCCCTCGCGGCCCTCGATCGACGCCATGAGGGCGGTCTCCTCCCCGCAGACGAAGGCGCCGGCGCCTCGGGAGATGGTGACCGAGAAGGAGAAGTCGGTGCCCAGGATGTCCTCTCCGAGTAGGCCCGCCTCCTCCGCGGCCGTGAGCGCCTTTGAGAAGTGGCTGACCGCGAGCGGGTACTCCTCCCGAACGTAGATGAAGCCCTCCCGCGCGCCGAGGGCGTACCCGCCGATCAGCATCCCCTCGAGCACGCTGTGCGGATTCCCCTCGAGAATGCTCCTGTCCATGTACGCCCCGGGGTCGCCCTCGTCGGCGTTGCAGATGAGATAGCGCGTCTCGCCGGGGGACTTCCGGCAGAGCTCCCACTTGAGGCCCGTCGGGAACCCCGCGCCCCCTCTCCCTCGAAGACCGGACTTCTTGACCTCGCCGACGACACCATCGGGCGTCATCGAGCCGAGCGCCTTCGCGAGAGAGGCGTAGCCCCCGGTGGCCACGTAGTCGTCGATGCTCGTGGGGTCGATGATGCCGTTCCTGTCGAGGACGAGACGTTTCTGGTGTCTATAGAACGGAACGTCCTCCTCCCGCTGAATCCGTTCGCCGGTCGACAGGTCGACGTAGAGAAGGCGCTCGACGATGCCGTCGCCCTCGATCGACGTCTCGATGATCTCCGCGACGTCCGAGGGCTTGGTCTGCTGGTAGAGGATCCCGGCCGGCCGGACGACGACGAGCGGCCCCCGCTCGCAGAAACCGTGACACCCTGTCGCCAGGAGCGTCACCTTCGAGCTGAGGCCACGGGATTCGAGCTCCTCGCGGAACGCGTCCACGACCTTGACGCCGCCGCAGGCGACGCAACCGGTGCCGCAGCAGACGGCGACCATGGGCGCGTCCGGATCGCGGCCGCGGAGAATCTCCTCCCGCGCCTTCTCAAGGTCGGCGATGTCGCTCACGCGCCTCATGCCAGAGCCTTCCCCTCCGCCCGTGCCGGCGCCTCGCTCGCGCCCGCGACCTGGCTTCGGTCCTCCAGCCCGAGCACCTCGCCGACCTTCCAGGGCTTGACTGAGTGGTACTCCGCGTCGACGACGACCACGGGGCCCAGCGCGCAGCAGCCGAGGCAATTGACCGTCATGAGCGTGTATTCCATGTCGTACGTCGTCTCACCGGGGCCGATCCCGAGCTTGCGCACGAGTTCCTCGAGCACGCGCGGCGCACCCCGCACGTGGCACGCCGTGCCCATGCACACCTTGATGATGTGCCTGCCACGGGGAGTGAGACTGAAGGCCTGGTAGAAGGTCGCAACGCTGTAGACCCTGGGAAGGGGAACGCCGAGCCTCTCGGACACGTGTCTCAGGGCGTCCTGCGGCAGGTAGCGGATCTCCCTCTGGATGTCCTGGAGGATCGCGACGAGCCTGGAGTCCCGGAATCCGTGCCGCTCCATGATCGTGTCGATGACATCGACGCTCCGGAGATCGACCAGGCTCGCGAGCTGACGCTCCTTGCGCCGTGCCTCCTCCTCGAGAAACTCGAGCTTGTCCTTGAGCGTGCTCTGGACGGCGTCCAGGAACTCCGCATTGGGGTCCGCCGCGCCCATGTAGTGAGCAGCGCCGAGCTTCATCGCCGCGACGGCATCTCGCACCGAAGGGGTCTGGGCGAGCACCACGACCGGGAGGTCGGCCGAGTGGCCGATCACGTGGAGAGCCAGCTCGGTGGGACTTGCGTCAGGAAGGTCGTCCGAGAGGAGAACGAGGTCGTACTTACGCGCCCCGAGGGCGGCGGGCAACTCAGAGCCGAGTGCGAGCACGTCGGCCCGGTACCCCTCCCCCTCGAGCACCTTGGTGAGACGCTTGGCGGTCCCGCCCGCCGCGACGGCGAGCAGGATCGAAAGCTCAGGCATCTCGCTTCCCTCTCGCGAAGGCGCCGGCGCGCTGGAGCACGGCAGCTTCGATGTAGAGTGGAGGGCGTGTCGGCGGCGCGCGGACCTGTTGGGTTCGCACGGCGACCGCAGTTCAATCACGCCCCTTCACCGAGGACGCGGTGGTCGATGTCTTTCCTCGGTCCCCCTTCGGTGGGTGCCGACGTGCAGCGCCGGCTACACCCCCGCCTCGTGGAGCTTGCCAACGAGGGAGTAGGTATCCAGATCTGTAGAGAACACTGTCAGTTCCGCGCGGCTGGCAATCTCGAGTGTCTCGTCGGACACCGGCCTGCCTCTGGTCACGATCACGGCTGCGACGTCGACCAGGTTGGCGGCGGCGACCACGTTCTTGTGCGTCTGCGTCGTCACCCACACATTGCCGGGCTTCGCTCCCGCCATCACATCGCTCACCATGTCGCTCACGAACGCGCCATCGAGCTCTTTTTCGTAGACGTCGTTCAGCGGCTTGAGAGACAGCTTGTCCTTGAGCTCAGCCAGCGTCATATTTCGGGCCTCCTCTCCCACTACGTGGGTCAATCCCGCCGTCGCTTTCGGTCTTCCCTCTGCCGGGCGAGCACGCGGATGACGCGCGCCGCCCGTCGCGCCTAGGCCTCCTGCGGTTCCGCCTCGACCTGGTACATCCCCACGTCCTTGAGCACGGTTCCGCGGCAGACGTCGATGTCCTTGATGAGCCATCCGGGCAGGACGAGGATCTTCTTCCCCTCCGTCCGGACGCGGTCGTTGAAGTACTGCGACAGCGTCGCGAGCTTCTGCGGCATCTCCTCCGTCGCGATCTCGTCGGGGCTGAAGGTGAGGGCCCCGTAGACCCAGATCCGCTGGCTCTCGCAGATCCGTGAGATCCGGTGAAGATCGCAATCGGGCGTGCAGTGCGAGCACGTCATGAGCCCGAGGAGCTCGCCCAGGCGGATCACCTCGCCGCACTTCCCGCACTTGAGATTGAACTGGACCGACTGCGAGCTTCCCATGTAGTCCCAGAAGTGCTCCCCCTCCCGATACTCCTCCTTCGGTGGGGTGTGTTCCGCGGCGAAGTAGCTCCGCTCCTCGTTGCAGTGGTAGCACTTCTCGACGACGATGAACCCGTATCGGACGTCTTCCATGGTCCAGGAGTGCTTGCAGGTGTCCCTCGCCATTGACCCCTTCCTCTCTGCGGCCGGTTCCGCCCCTCTCACGAGGGGTCTCGAAGTCGTTTCCCGGTTCCCGGTCTCCCCTCGCCCGGCGACCAAATAGATAGAGGCACGGTGCCTCGCACCATGCCTCCTCGCGAAGTGAAGGACCGGCAGCGGAGACACCCGCCGTACACGACCGCGAGCCGCCTCGCCGCACCTGTGACCAGCGGCGACGTGGCAACAGCCCGCGCGCAGCCTCCGAACTCAACTGACGGCTGTCGTGCGGCGGTTCGCCATGGCCCCCCGAGACGTGGTGATCTACCAGCCGATGGAGTGGTGTGCCTTTCCTGTTTCGATGAGTGCGATGGTAGCGCAGCGGCGGGGACGCGTCAAGCCCTGTTTGATTGATCACCAATCGCGCGCGCCGTGCTGCCCGGCGTCGCTCGCCGACGCCGCCCCGTCCCCCTGTGTCGTTCGGGCGCCCCCGACGCCGCCGCGTCTCCGGGGATGGCGGCTCGAGCGCGATCGCTCCCGGTCCGGAACGACGCCGCCCGATGGGCGCGCCGTCGGGACCCGCGTCCCCTCTCTTCCTTCGCGCATCCGCCGGATCCCGGTGACCTCGCGCGTCCGGCGCCCGGTCAGGGCGGCCAGCCAGGCCATCCTGGGCCTGAACTCGCGTCCGTCCCGAATAGCGTCGGGAGGAGGCCGGAGAGTCCCCTCCGGGCCTTTCCCGGAGACGCTCGAATGGCCGATCCGGCCCTATGGCTGGGGGTTTCCCGGGGGTACCGTTCGGCACGCTCCTTGCACGTTACAAACCCGACAGCGCCGAAGCTCGACCCTTGGGCGCAGGGACCGGAGGCTCCCCGTGGAGGTTCAGGAATGTCGGACCCGAGGCACATACTGATTGCAGACAGCGACCCGCAGACGCTCGAGCAGGTCTCGCACGCGCTCCGCGCATCCGGTTACGCGACGTGGGAGGCCGAGAGCGGTCGTGAGGCGCTCCGGTTCGTTCAGATGGAACCGCCGGACCTCGCGATCGTGAGCACGTCCCTCCCGGACATGCGGGGTCGGGATCTGGCGCGCATCCTCGAATCCAGCGGGGACAAGGAGCCGGTCCACGCGGTCGTCGTGGCCGGACCCGGGATGCCCAGGGAAGACACCGTCACAACCAGCAACACGAACGAGCGAGCGATCATGCGCTGGACGCACGTCGACCAGATCGTCACCATGGTCAACGAGATCTTCGACCTCTCGGAAGGCAGGGCGCCGGAGCGTTTCACCGAGGTGATCCGTTGCGGCGAGGTGACCATCGACCCGACCAGCATGACCGTCGACGTGAGCGGTGAGCCGATCGACCTCACGAGGAAGGAGTTCAGGTTCCTCCAGATCCTCGTCCTGAACGAGGAGCGCACCTGCACGCGGGAGGAGCTCAAGAGACTCGTGTGGGGAGACGACGCCGACGTGATCGGCAGGACGGTCGACGTCCTCGTGAGCAGGCTCAGGTCGAAGCTCGCGGAGGCGAGCGGACGGGAACTCGTCTCGACGGTACGCGGGATCGGGTACCGGTTCACCGGCTGAGTCGCGGGCTCGCTTCTGCCCCACGAGCCTGCCTGCCGTCCGTCGATCGACCGGACCGACGGACGCAGCACCAAGCCGACCGTACCCGAGAAACGGAACGGGCCACGCCGGATCCATCCGGCGGGCCCGCTCGTTTCGAACGTCCCCTCTCTGCAGGAAGCCGGGCCATCGGCCCGGCTCTCTCATGTCACCTGTAGAGGGCCTTGATCGTGCCCCAGCTCAGGGGCTCGTCCAGTGCGCCCGTGTCGGCGCACGGGATGTAGTTCGTGAGGACGACCGGCTCCGAGACGCCGTCGACCGGCACGATCCACGTTCCGGCCGATTCGTACGTCCAGGTGCCGTCGAAGTTGTTGTACGTCTTCCAGACGGTGAGCGTGTAGTCCCCCGGATCGAGCCCTCCGATGAAGACCTGGATGTCGAAGCAGCAGAGGCAGTAGCAGGGACCGTACTCGAACTGCTCCCACTCAAACACCTCGATGGTGAAGCCATCCCGCACGACCTCGATGTCGGTCCAGCCGCAGCAGTTGTACTCCGCCTGGCTGTGGTAGATCTCGATCGACCCGTCGCCGACCGTGAGGAACACCTCCTCCTCACACCACTGCGCCGAAGTTGGCGAGGCGAACGCGCAGAGGATCGCAACGGCAAGAACCGCAACCCCGCCTCTCATCCGGATCACCTCCTGATCTGGTAGAGTCCCTTGATACCCCCCCAGCTCTTCCTCGTCTCCCCGATGGAGGCCTGCACGCACGCTTCGTACGACGCGTACACGAGCGGCTCGGATCCTCCCTCGACGACGACCGTCCACTCGCCCACGAGCTCGCTCCCCGAGTAGTCGCTGTCCTTGTAGATGAGGACGGTGTACTCCCCCGGGTCAAGTCCGCCGACGGCGATGAAGCTGTCGAAGCAGCAGAGGCAGTCGCAGCCACCTCCGATCAGATGCTCCCACTCGTAGACCTCGATCGTGAACGCGTCCTGGATCACGTCGAACCCGATCCACGAGCAGCAGTTGTACTCCGACTGGCTGTGGTAGATGTCGATTCTGCCCGGTGAGGTCACGAACTCGACGGACTCGTCGCACTGCTGCGCCGCCGCCAGCGGGACGACGAGCAGGAGCACGGCTACCGCGAGTGCGGTCGGTCTCGATCTCATGGTGCTCACCCCCATTCCGTACCGCGCGAGCTTCCCGCACGAGTCTCAGGGGGGAATCGGTCACTCGCTCGGGAGCGCGGCGCCGGTACCGCGAAGCTGGTTGTCCGCCGCGGCCAGGTCCTCGGGGGTTCCCACGTCGTGCCAGTACGTGTGGAGCTTGTGCGCTCGCACGACCCGGCCGTCGGCTATCATCATCCGGAACGCATCCGGCAGCTCGTATTCCCCTCTCGGCGACAGCTCGAGCCTCGAGGTGTACGTGAACAGCACGGGGTCGCTGATGAAGATCCCGGCGTTCACCCAGTTCGACGGCGATTCGCCCGCGGGCGGCTTCTCCACGACGTCGCGGATCGCGTCATCATCGTCGTCGACGGCGACCGCGCCGAAGCGCGACGGGTCGTCGACGCGGCGCACCGCGAGGAGGAGGTCCGTCGGGGTCTCGCGGAAGTTCCCGACCATGTCCCGGTAGGCCGCGGGGTCGGTAATGATGTCCCCGAACGAGAAGAAGAAGGGCTCGTCGCTCAAGAACTCCCTCGCCGGCTCCGCCGCCCTGCCGGTGCCGTCCTGGACCTCCTGGACGAAGTAGGAGAGCGGCACGCCGACCTCGCCGCCGTCCCCGAAGTAGGACCGGATCGTCTCGGCTCGGTACCCGACGACAATGCCGGCCTCGGTCACGCCCGCGTCGGCGAGCGCCCGAAGCACGTGCCAGAGCATCGGCCTGCCGGCAACCACGACCATGGGCTTGGGAATCGAGTCGGTGATCTCTCGCATCCGCGTTCCCTTGCCCGCGGCAAGGACGACGGCTCTCACTCGATGCACCTCCGAGAGAACGGTCGTACAACGATTTCCAGGTTCATTGTAGCACCATCGTGCGAAGATGTGCAAGTGGTGGAATGGAGCATGGCCGGCAGGGCGTGGGCGGGCGCGAGGCGGC
>JALGWI010000022.1 GCA_025774245.1 bacterium | reverse complement strand
GGAAGGTGGTCGTCGCGAAGTAGAAGGACGGCGGTGGGCCGCGGCCGGTTCGGCCGCTCTGTCGGGAGACCCCCTCTGAGAACACGCGCACTCCACACGTTTCTCGCGACCCTCGTCGTGGCCGCAACCACGGCTGTCCCGGCCTCCTCCGCGCTCATCCCGGAACCCGCGCACTCCGACCACGACGCGAAACGGAGCTCGGCCGACCGGCTGATCGGCGCCGACCTCTCGTTCCTGCCGCGGCTTCTCTCGGCCGGCGCCGAGTACGGCGTCGACGGGGTGACGAACGATCCGCTCGTCATCTTTCGCGAGCACGGCTTCACGCTGGTGCGCCTGCGTCTCTGGCACACGCCGGACGAGCACTGGCGTCAAGGCGGCCGGCTTCGACCTCATGCTCGACATCCACTACTCGGACACCTGGGCCGACCCCGGACACCAGACGAAACCCGCGGCCTGGGAAGGGCTCGATTTCCCGACACTCGTCGACTCGGTCTACACCTACACGAACGCGGTCGTTCGGCGGTTCAGGGACGAGGGTGTCCTGCCCGCATACGTGCAGATCGGGAACGAGATCGACGGCGGTTTCCTCTGGGACGAGGGACGCGTCGGGTGGCCGGGAAGCGAGTGGGACACGCCCGCGCAGTGGTCGCAGTTCACGCAGCTCCTCTCGGCCGCCGCGGCCGCGGTGCGCGACAGCCTGCCGCCGGACGGGCGCCCGAGAATCGTCGTCCACGTGGCGGATGGGTGCGACAATGCGAGGAGCCGCTGGTTCTACGACGACGTGTTCGCCACCGGCGTCGACTTCGACGTGATCGGCCTCTCCTTCTACCCGTGGTGGCACGGGACGCTCGACGATCTTCGCGGGAACCTCGGGGACCTTTCAGAGCGGTACGGGAAGGAGATCCAGGTCGTCGAGACCGCCTACCCGTGGACGCTCGACGGAAACGACGCGACCGGGAACTTCGTCACCGAGCCGGGCCAGCTCCACCCCGGCTACCCTGCGACGCCGGAGGGACAGCTCGACTTCCTCCGGGACGCCCTCGCGGCGATCGAGGGAACGCCCGGCGGACTCGGGACGGGCTTCATCTACTGGGAGCCCGATTTCCTCTCGCTCCCGGACGGGCCACCGAACCCCTACGAGAACCTGATCCTCTTCGACCTCGACGGGAACGCGCTCCCGGCTCTTGGCTTCGCCGCGCCCTAGGACGCGGTGGTTCGCGCCCCCACTTCCGCCCCCCTCTCACGCATCGCCTGTGGTACCCTCGGGCAATCGCTCAGACCACTCCGTATCAGCCGCGAGAGGAGGTGCCCCGTGGCCAAGTACCTCTGCGATGTCTGCAAGACCTTCGAATACGACGACGCGCGTGGTGACTCGAGGACGAACATCAAGCCGGGGACCACCGTGCAGGATTTCCCCGAGGACTGGCGCTGTCCGATCTGCGACTCCAAGAGGGAGCACCTGAAGCCCCTCCAGGAGAAGGTGAAGACGGTGCGCGTCGAGGAGACGGTCATCGATCCGTCGCGGGGGGCGGAGGACACGATCGTCTACACGCACAAGACGACGATCGACGTGGAGAGCTACCTCGGCGAGTGGCGCCGTGAGACCGACGAGCTCGAGCGGCACATGGAGGACATCCACAGGATGTCCGTGACCGGCGAGTCGATCATCGAGCCCATGAGGACCCGGAGGGACGTGATCTCGTGGGACGAGATCCTCATCAAGGGCGCGCAGCTCGCCAGGATGCCCCTCAACCAGGACGAGCCGATCAGTGCGCGAACCGTCATCGGGCCGAATGCGAAGCAGCCGCTCGAGATCGAGACGCCCGTCTTCGTCACCCATATGTCGTTCGGCGCACTGTCGAGGGACGTGAAGCTCGCGCTCGCGAAGGGCAGCGCGGCCGTCGAGACGGCGATGTGCTCCGGCGAGGGCGGGATCCTGAAGGAGGCGATGGAGAGCTCCCACCGTTACATCTTCGAGTACGTCCCCAACGAGTACAGCGTGACGCCGGAGAACCTGCGCGCCGCGGACGCCATCGAGATCAAGATCGGCCAGTCTTCGAAGCCCGGCATGGGGGCGCACCTCCCGGCCGAGAAGGTGACGAAGGAGATCGGCGACATCAGGGGGTTCGCGGAGGGCAGCGACATCGTGAGCCCGGCACGGTTCCGGGACATCAGGGACGGCTACGATCTCAGGAGGAAGGTCGGCTGGCTCAGAACGGAATCCGGCGGGCGGCCGATCGGCGTGAAGATCGCCGCCGGCAACATCGAGGCTGATCTCGAGGTGGCGCTCGCCGCGGAGCCGGACTTCATTACCGTCGATGGCAGGCCGGGGGCGACGGCGGCTGCGCCGAAGTTCATCAAGGCGGCGACCTCGGTGCCGACGATCTACGCGCTCTATCGGGCTCGGAAGTTCCTGGATTCGAACGGCGCGCGAGGCGTGACGCTCGTGATCACCGGCGGGCTCCGCGTGTCGCCGGACTTCGCCAAGGCCCTTGCGATGGGGGCCGACGCCATAGCGATCGGTACGGCCGCGCTCATGGCGTGCGCGTGCCAGCAGTACCGGCTCTGCGACACGGGCCTGTGCCCGGTCGGCGTCACGACGCAGGACCCGGAGCTTCGCGAGAGGTTCAGGGTCGACATCTCGGCGAAGAAGCTCGAGAATTTCCTCAGGGTGTCGACCATCGAGCTCAAGGACTTCGCGCGTCTCACCGGGAACAGCGACGTGCACGGGCTCTCGATGAGCGACCTCTGCACGACGTCGACCGACATCTGCAGCCACACCGAGATCGAGCACGTGTGATCTGAGGTGCGAGAAGAGAGTCACGAGGCTGTCGTGAGGGGCCCGCCGTTGCTGGCGGGCCTCCCGCGTTTCGAGGCGGGGCAGGAGGTCTCACCCAGGGCGGCCGCGGCTCCAAGCGGCGGGGAGTGGAGTGGTTACGGGGCGGCTGGCTCGACGCCGGCCACCGACTGAATGCCTGGTTCCGGAATGCCCAGAACGCGAGGGCGGTCACGAGATAAGGCAACTTGTATATTGCGTTCGGTGGCCAATAGTGATACAATAGGGTGATCAGAGCGACATGCTCTTGACGCAAGTACATACTTTGAGGAGTTGGAGACTAGCGAGAGTCGATCGGGGGGCGGCGAGGTGTGCGCTCGATCTGTGCACAAGCGCGCGTGGCATCTCGTGCGAACCCGTTCATTGAAGGAGGGACCAATGAGGCTGGGAATCCTGGCTGCGGTGATCGCCGTCGTCGCTCTGCTTCTTCCCGCCACGGTGGCGGCGCAGTACGTGATCCCGTACAGCGTGATAGGAAGCGGCGGCGGTGAGATGACCGGCGCGAACAACATCGTCATGGGCACGGTTGGTCAGGCCGCGATCGGTGTCGTGAGCGGTCCTTCGAACATCAACCAGATTGGCTTCTGGTACCGACCGGGCTGGATCCTGACCGGGATCGAGGACGAGAGTGATCTGCTCCCTGCGAACCACTGGCTGGGGCAGAACCACCCGAATCCTTTCAATCCGGTCACGACGATTCAGTTCGGACTGCCTGAGCCCGCGCGCGTGACGATGAAGCTCTACGACGCTGCGGGACGAGAGGTGAGAACGCTCGTCGACGAGCGCATGGAGGCCGGATACCACAGGACCGTCGTCGAGGCCTCGGGGCTCTCGAGCGGAGTCTACTTCTGCCGCATGGTGTCGGGCAGTTTCGTGGACACCCGCAAGATGGTGCTGCTCAAGTAAGAGGATCGGTACTCGGAACCGCGATCGGTCCCGGTGGGGGACCGGTGTCGAGCGCGGAAAAGCCGCGGGCGTGTGCCGTGGTCCCGAGTCGGAACAGGGAGTCTGGAGAGCAGAGAAGGAGGTTGGGAGATGAGACGGACGCTTGTCCTTTGCACGCTGCTCGCGCTGGTCGTGATGATCCAGCAGGGGTCGGCGGCCATTCCTGAGAAGATGAACTACCAGGGCGTTCTGCTCGACGGAGCAGGCAGCCCGGTTGCGGACGGCACCTACGTCCTCACGTTCCAGATCTACGACGTCGACACGGGAGGCGTTCCCCTCTGGGGCGAGGCGCAGGTGATCCCCGTGGCCGACGGCATCTTCGACGTGCTCCTCGGTGAAGTCACCCCGATGTTCCTTCAGTTCAATGTTCCGTACTGGCTCGGGATATCGGTCGACGGAGGCGACGAGCTGACGCCGCGGACCGAGTTGACGACGGCCCCGTACGCGTTCCGCGCTGCCTACGCGGACGTCGGTGCGGACATCGACTGGGAGATCTCAGGAGGGGACATCTACCGCCTCTCCGGGAACGCCGGAATCGGCACCGACACGCCGACGCACGCGCTCGACGTCGCTGACACGGTGCGGGTCGAGGGCTTCCTCTTCCCGATCGGCGCCGCGGACGGCTACGTCCTGACCTCGGACGCCGACGGTCTCGCCAGCTGGCAGGCGGGCGGCAGTGGCAGCGGTGACATCACGGGCGTCGAGGCGGGCGTGGCGCTCGCCGGCGGCGGCGACTCCGGGGACGTGGTCCTCGACGTCAACGTCGGACCGGGTCTCGACGCGGCCAACGACACCCTCGGCCTCGCGGCGGCCTACCTCGACGGCAGCGCGTACGACGCGGCCTTCGTCAATGAGGGCCAGGCCGACGCGGTGACGGCCGACATGACCGTACCCGACATCGTCTCCAGCGTCGACGGCGTGGCCAACGACGGCGGAGACGTCGACCTGATCGCTGGCACGAACATCACGATCACGCCCGACGACGTCGGCAACACCATCACGTTCGACGTGGCAGGCGGAGGGAGCGGCGACATCACGGGGGTCGAGGCGGGCGTGGCGCTCGCAGGCGGCGGCACCGCTGGCGACGTCGTTCTCGACGTCAACGTCGGTCCCGGGCTCGACGCGGCCAACGATACCCTCGGCCTCGCGGCCTCCTACCTCGACGGCAGCGCGTACGACGCGGCCTTCGTCAACGAGGGCCAGGCCGACGCGGTGACGGCCGACATGACCGTACCCGACATCGTCTCGAGCGTGAGCGGCGTGGCGAACGACGGCGGCGACATCGCGCTCGTCGCGGGCACGAACATCACGATCACGCCCGACGACATCGGCGACACCATCACGTTCGATGTGGCCGCCGGTGGCGACATCACGGCGGTGAACGCGAACGACGGCCTCCTGGGTGGCGGCGATTCCGGCGACGTCGATCTGGCAGTCGCGGAAGGCGCGGGCATCACGGTCGGGCCGGACACGCTCTTCGTCAACACGGGCACGGGTCTCGAGATCGTCACGGACGCGGTGCAGCTCACCGGCCCGTACATCTCGGGCCAGAGCTACGATTCGCGCTTCGTGAACGAGGCGGAGCCCGACGCGGTTACGCTGGACATGATCCTGCCTGACCTCGTCTCGAGCGTGGACGGCGTCGTGAACGACGGCGGGGACATCGACCTCATCGCGGGCACGAACATCACGATCACGCCCGACGACGTCGGCAACACGATCACGATCGACGCGGCGGACTCGGGTGTCGGCGGCTCCGGAACGGCCACCTACCTCCCGAGGTTCGCGGACGCGACGACGCTCGAGGACTCGGGCGTCTACGAGAGCGGCGGGACGGTGACCATTCCGTCAGGCCTCCTGTCCGTGTCGGGCGTCAATGGGAGGATCATCGACGCCTACCTCAACGAGACGAACTCGGATGAGGACGGACGCGCGGCGCTGCACGCGTATCGCGATCGGAGCACCTACAACGGCGGCAGCAACTACAACTACGGCCAGACGAACAACGCCATCACCGCGTACAACGAGTGGGGCGACCCGTTCACGTTTGGTATCGCCGCCTACACCGAGTTCGACCTCAACCGGACGGGCGCGGTCCTCGGAGCGAACGAGGACGCGAGCGTCTGGGCTTCTCTCGCGTTCTTCGACTTCTTCGGCGAGAAGTACGGCCTCTACACGCCGAACATGGTGTGGATCGGCGGAAACCTCGGTATCGGCACGACCGGCGCCCCGCAGAACAAGCTCGACGTCAACGGGACGCTCAGGGCGAACGTACTGAGGCTCACGAGCGGGGTGACGGACGGGTACTTCCTCCAGACCGACATCGACGGCGTCGGAACGTGGCAGCCCATCCCAGCAGACGGCGACTGGACCGTCTCCGGGAGCGGCATGTACTCGGCGGTTGCCGGGAGCGTCGGAATCGGCACGACCACCCCGACCACGAAGCTCGAGGTGTCGGGCACGGTGACGGCCACGGCGTTCGCCGGCGACGGCAGCGCCCTGACGAACCTGCCTGCGGGGGCCGAGACCGACCCGGTCTTCTCAGCCTCTGAGGCGAGTCTGTTGGTGGCCGGCGATAAGGCGAAACTGGACAGCGCCCTCCAGAGCGAGACCGATCCCGTCTACTCGGGCGACCCTGCGGCAGGCATCGTTGCCGGCGACATCACGAACTGGAACGACGCGTTCGGATGGGGGGACCACAGTCTCGGCGGCTACCTCACGAGCCAGTACTGGTCGCAGAGTGGCTCCGACATCTCCTACACCACGGGCAACGTCGGCGTGGGTACCGCTTCTCCCGGAGTCGCGCTCGATGTCGCCACCACGGCGACGGGCGGCGCCGTGAACGTCACCGCCAACTCGTTCACGACCGGCACGATCGCGTCGATCTCCACGACGCAGGACGTGGTCGGCAACCAGACGGTGCTCGAGCTGGTGACCGGCGGGTCGGCGGCAGACACCCTCTACTTCGTCGAGTGCGCCCGCGGGTCCGACCCGGTCTTCCGGGTCTGGGGCGACGGCAACGTGACGGCCGACGGCGCCTTCACGGGCGGCGGTGCGGACTTCGCCGAGATGTTCGCGGTGAGGTCGGGCCCGGCGTCGGTGGAGCCGGGTGACGTCATGGTGATCGACGTCAGCGGCACGCGCCAGATGACGAAGTCGAGCAAGCCTCGCTCGACGCTCGTTGCCGGCATCTACAGCACGAAGCCCGGGTTCGTCGGTTCCGAGAGGGACTGGAGCAACCCGGCCGAGGGGCGGGACGAGATCCCGGTCGCGGTCGTTGGCGTCGTGCCGTGCAAGGTCTCGTGCGAGAACGGGCCGATCCAGCCCGGCGATCTCCTCGTGACCTCGAGCATCCCCGGGCACGCCATGCGCGACGGCGATCCCCGGCCCGGCACCATCCTCGGAAAGGCGCTCGAGTCGCTCGAGTCCGGAACGGGCGTGGTGAGAGTGCTCGTGACGGTGCAGTAGAACTCCACGCGGGGCTCGCCCCGCGGAGTGTGAGGGACAAGCAAACGGGCCGGCACTCAAGTGCCGGCCCGTTCTTCGTCCTGCCGATGATCGATCGGTTCGTCCCACCGATCTCGGCCGTTCCGCTGAGAGCCCCGTCAGGCCTCCTGCCCCTTCCAGGCGATCAGGGTCTCGATCTCCTTTGCCATCTTCACCTCATCCCCGGGGGCGTAACCGAGGTGGCGATAGATGATCCTGCCCTCGTGGTCGATGAGGACGGTCACCGGGATCCCGGTGATCTTGTACGCCTCCCGGACGCTCCGGTCGGCGTCGTTCAGGACGATGTGGCGGACGTTGTTCTCGTCGAGGAACTCCTCGGCGGCGGGTGTCCGCTGTCCGGCGTCGATCGAGACGAACTGGACGCCCATGGTCTCGAACCGATCGTAGAGTTCGACCAGGCGCGGCAACTCCGCGCGGCAGGGTCCTCAGGTGTATCCCCAGAAGGCGACGAGCAGCACGTCTCCCTTGAGGTCGGCGAGCGTGACGGTCTCGCCAGCGCGGTTCGGGAGCGCGAAAGCCGGGGCCGCGATGACTCCCTCGTACCGTCGTTCGGCCACAAGGTCGTCCAGCGCGGCGGCGCTGCCGTCGCGGGTGGTGAGCATCCTCGCCAGGAGCGCGCGCGCCGGGTCGTCGGTGTCGACGGAGCGCGCGACAATGACCGCGAGGAAATCGATCGCCCGGTCGTCCATGCCTCCCGAGCGATAGACCTCAACCAGATGCTGGACGAGCACGTTGTCGAAGCTCGGCGTCTCCTCGAGGAGCGAGACCGCCTGCTCGAGGTAGTCCGCAGCCTTATCGGAGTCGCCGGCCCGGAACGTCGCCCAGCCCACCGTGTCGAAGACCATCGCGGAGTCATAACGGGAGGGGGCCAGCGCGATCGCCCGCCCGGCGAGCTCGATCGCCAGGTCGGGCGCAATGTCCCTGTCGGCCATGTCGTACGCGAGGTCGTTCAGGATCTGCCAGCTGTCGAAGTCCTCGGACGCCGCGATGGCGCTGGCCGCGGCCAGCGCCGTGCCGGGGCTGTCTTCGATCGCGAGGCGGTAGATGTTCGCTCTCAGCACGCCGGCGACGAGCGCGTCGTCGGCTCCGGCCGCGAGCGCCTGCGTGTTCTCGAGGGCGACGTCGAGCCCATCGGTTGCGGACATCTCACCGATGTACGCGCCGTACGCCCGGTCGAGCACCGGCGCCCACCCGTCGGCGTCTTCAGGCCGGGCGTTCGCATACCCCGCGGAAGCGACGTCGACGACGAGCTCCTTGTCGGTGAGATCGCTCGACGAGTGGAAGTACGTCATCAAGACGTATGGCGTCTCCGGGGCGTCGTCGGCGACCAGGAGGTCGTGCGCGAGCTCCTCCGCCCGGGCGATCCTGTCGGGCTCGCCGGTCTCGAGGAGCGCGTGGTCGTACCGGATCATGACGCTGTAGTGGCGGTCCGGCGTGGCCTCGGCAGCGTAGAGCGCCTCCCAGACCTCGAAGCCCGCCTCCGACCCACCCGCCTCCTCCGCCGATGCCACCGCGGTGTCGACGGCTCGGTCGATCAGATCCTCGAGCTCCTCGGGCCCCGTGGCATTCTCAACGGCGAACGCGAGGGCCGCAGCAGATCGTTCGGCCGGATCCTCGATCGCCGTGATACCTTCGAACTGGCGCTCGAGCGCGGCGAGGCGCTGCTCCGAGCACCCCGCGATCACTCCCAGGAGCGCGACGATCGCCAGCACGATCATGAGCTTCTGTCTCACTGTAATCCCCCCTGTTTCAAGGCCTTCCCTCGTTTGCTGGCCATACTACCACGACTTTGAAATTGACTTCCACCCATTCGTGCGGTACGCTATCTTCTGTGGTGACTGGGAGATGCGGATGATGCGGGTCGAAACTCACCCATGGGCGGTCTCTGTTCAGGAAGCGTTCCGGATACAGGAGGAGCTCAGGGACAAACTGGTACTCGAAGATGTCCCCGACCCACCAGAGTCGATCGCCGGCATCGATGTTTCCTTCACGCGAGGATCGAACCTCGTCCACGCGGCGATCGTCGTGCTCGAGCGTGACTCCCTGAAGCCGATCGAGATCGTAGCGGCCACGCAGGAACCCGTCTTCCCTTACATTCCCGGCCTCCTCTCGTTTCGTGAGGGGCCGGTCGTGCTGCAGGCGTACGAGAAGCTCTCTCGCGAGCCCGATCTTCTGATGTTCGACGGTCAGGGGATCGCGCACCCGAGGGGCCTCGGGCTAGCGTCCCACATGGGCGTGCTGTTCGATCGCCCGTCGATCGGGTGCGCGAAATCGAGGCTCGTGGGCGAGTTCAAGGAGCCGAAACAGAAACGCGGCTCGATGAGGACCTTGAGCTTCCAGAGACGGAAGGTCGGCGTCGTCCTCCGCACGAAGGACAACACGAAGCCGCTCTTCATCTCGCCCGGCCACAGGATCACGGTAGAGACTGCGGCCAGGCTGGTGCTCGAGGCAGGGAGAGGGTACCGGCTGCCCGAACCGACGCGGCGCGCGCACCACGAGGCAGCACGCGTCAAGAGAGAGCGGGGCAGGCAGTCCGGCTGAGAGAGAGGCGACGCAGGACGGATCTTCCCCCGTTGAGGGGGTCCAGCGAGGAGAACGCGGGTGGAGCTAGACGATATAGGGACGGGAGGTGTTGAGATGCCCAATACGTTTCCGGCGTGCCGCATGTGTGAGAAGGGAGTTCTGATTCCACTGTCAGACTACGGGCGAGACGGGGCGGCCATCACGTATAAGGCGTGGGTGTGCTCCAATCCAAACTGTGGGTACCACTTGAGGATCGACAACGGCGAGATCAGCCGAGGCACCAGAGTAGGCGAAGCCGCCAAGTAGGCGGCGAGCTTCCCCCGATCGTGGGCGGGGTCGTACCTAAAAAGAGAACAGCGGTTTCACCCGTGTTCACCCCTCGCAAACAAGGATCGAACGAAGGACGGTCCGATGCTCCGAGCAGTCATCTTCGATCTCGACAACACCCTCACTGATTTCATGAGGATGAAGAGGGTCTCGATCGAAGCTGCCATCGAAGAGATGATCGACGCCGGGCTCCCGTTGGAGCCCGGCGTTGCGAGGAAGAAGCTCTTCGATATCTACGACCGGGAAGGGATCGAGGATCAGCGCGTCTTCGACAAGTTCCTCAAGGAGGAGCTCGGCGAGATCGATCCGAGGATCCACACGGCGGCGATACTCGGGTACAGGCGCGGGCGCGAGTACACCCTCGTCCTGTATCCGCACGTGAAGAAGACGCTTCTCGACCTCGCCAAGCGGGGTCTCAAGCTCGCCATCCTCTCCGACGCTCCTCGCTACCAGGCGTGGTCGCGGCTCTGCTACCTGCAGCTCCAGCACTTCTTCGACCACGTCATCACGTTCGAAGACACGCGCGTCAGGAAGCCGGACCCGGCGCCCTTCATGAGGGCGATCGAGCTCCTCCAGATGAGGCCCGACGAGGTCATCATGGTCGGGGACTGGCCGGAGCGGGACATGGCCGGCGGGCGCGGGGTCGGCATCAGGACCGTCTACGCGAAGTACGGGGACACCTCCGGCGCCGACGTCTCCGGGGCCGACTACGAGATCTCCGATGTGTCCGAGCTCATCGGGATCGTCGAGGGTCTGATGGGGAGCGAGGAGGAGGGAAGAGGACGAACATGATCCGGGGCATCGGGACCGACGTCGTCGACATCGAGCATTTCGAATACGTGGTCTCTCGTTCCCGGCCGGGTTTTCTGAGAAGGCTCTTCACGGAAGGCGAGATAGCATACTGTGAGAGGTTCAAGGACAGATTCGCCTCCTACGCCGCTGTCTTCGCGGCGAAGGAGGCGTTCTTGAAAGCGCTCCGAACCGGCCTGGCGCCGGGGATGCGGTGGACCGACGTCGAGGTCATTCACGAGAAGAGCGGGGCGCCGACGATCGTGGTGAGGCGGCTCTGCGCGGAGCTTCTCGGCGACGGTCGCGTCCACGCCTCGCTGTCACACTCGAAGCGGACCGCGCACGCGGTCGTGCTCGTTGAGGATTAGGCGATGAAGCTCGTCAGCTCCGAGGGTATGCGTTCCATCGACAAGACGTGCATCGAGGAGCTCGGGATACCGGGGCTGCGCCTCATGGAGAACGCCGGCGTCGGAACTGCCCGAGTCCTTGAGCGGGAGCTCGGGTCGCTCGCTGACAGGAAGGTCACGGTCGTCTGCGGCAAGGGAAACAACGGCGGCGACGGTTTCGTCATCGCGCGCGAGCTGTCGGCGCGCGGCGCGCAGGTGAAGGTCTACCTCGCGGGGCACGCGATCGATGTCACGGGCGACGCGAAGACCAATCTCGACCGGCTGGGCGCGGGCGGCGTGATCGAGCTCTCCGACGGTCGGTCGGTGGGCGAGCTCGTCGAGGCGATGACGAAGAGCGACGTCGTGGTCGACGCGGTCTTCGGAACGGGGTTCGAGGGAATCCCGCGCGGACTCTCGGGGACGGTGATCGGCCAGATGAACGTGTGTGGACGGCCGGTCCTCGCCGTCGACGTCCCGTCGGGTCTGAACGCCACGACCGGTGTCGCCGAGGGCGAGTGCGTCCGGGCGACGTGGACGTGCACGATGGGCCTGCCCAAGCGCGGGTTCTACCTCTTCCCCGGCAGCGACTGCGTGGGGAAACTCCACGTGGTCGACATCGGAATTCCCGCCAAGGCCATCGAGGCCGTCGGCATCCGGACCAACGTGCTGACGGATCCCGAAGCGGCCGCGCTCCTCCCTGCGAGACCCGTCGACGCGCACAAGGGGACCTTCGGCAAGGTCGTCGTGATCGCCGGATCGGTCGGCTACACGGGGGCAGCCGCGCTCGCGTCGATGTCCGCGCTCCGGAGCGGCGCGGGGCTCGTCTACCTCGGGATCCCCGCGAGCCTGAACGACGTGCTGGAGTCGAAGCTCACAGAGGTGATCACGAGGCCGCTTCCGGAGACGGACGGTCGCACCCTCTCGAAAGAGGCGCTCGGCGGTGTCCACGCGATGCTCGCCGATGCCGACGCGGTCGCGATCGGTCCGGGGCTGTCGCGGGACCCGTCGACCGAGGCGCTCGTCCACGCTCTGATCGAGGAGATCGACCTCCCGTGCGTGGTCGACGCCGACGCCTTGAACGCGCTCTCGCCGGAACGGCTCGCCGGCCGGCGCGGGGACGCCGCCATGGTGCTCACCCCGCACCCCGGCGAGATGTCCCGCCTCACGGGCCACCCCGTGAGCGAGATCGGGAAGCGCCGCGAGGAGATCGCGAGCGAGATCGCCGGGAGGACGAGGACGACGGTGCTCCTGAAGGGCGCCGCGACGGTCGCTTCCGACCGCTCGGGGGAGATCTTCCTGAACCCGACGGGGAACTGCGGCCTCGCGTCGGGCGGGAGCGGCGACGTCCTGACGGGCATCATCGCCTCCCTCCTTGCACAGGGCGTCGGGGCGCTTCCGGCCGCGGCGCTGGGCGCCTACGTCCACGGGCTCGCCGCCGACCTGGCCGCGGACGAGATCGGTCGGGTGGGCATGGTCGCCGGCGACGTCATGGACGCGTTGCCGCGGGCTTTCCTTTCACTCGAGACATTCCTGTAGAGATACAGAACGCGACGCGCGAACTCGGAGGAGAGATGCCGAAGTCACTCATGAAGGACGCGGAGGCGCTGGCGAAGAAGCTCTCGAGGATTCGCCGCCAGATCCATATGTACCCGGAGACGGCCTACGAGGAGAAGCGGACGGCGAAGTTCGTCGCGGAGACGCTGCGCGGAATCGGCCTCGAGGTGACGACGGGCGTCGCGAAGACGGGCGTGGTCGGACTGCTCAGGGGCGTAGACCGCGGGAAGACCGTCGCGATGCGCGCCGACATGGACGCACTGCCGATCACCGAGCAGAACGACGTCCCGTACCGATCGAGGGTCGACGGGAAGATGCACGCGTGCGGTCACGACGGAAACACGACGTCGATGCTCGGCGTGGCGATGCTGCTCGCGAAGCGCAGAAAGAAGATCGCCGGGAACGTCAAGTTCCTCTTCCAGCCCTCGGAGGAGGCGCCGCCCGGAGGCGCGCTTCCCATGATCAAGGAGGGCGTCCTCACGAAGCCCAAGGTCGACGCGATCATCGGAGTTCACGTCGATCCCTCGATCGCGGCCGGGAGGATCGGCCTGAGGGTCGGGCCGATGATGGCGGCGGCCGACAACTTCGATTTCGCAGTGACGGGCGAAGCCACGCACGGCGCGAAGCCCCACCTCGGCGTCGATGCCATCGCGCTCTCCGCGCAGGTGATCCAGGCGCTCCAGACGATTCCGAGCAGACGTATCAACCCCGTCCACCCGGTCGTGGTGACCCTCGGGACGATCAAGGGCGGCTATCGCAGGAACGTGATCGCGGACAGGGTGGAGGTCGAAGGGACGGCGCGAACGCTCCACGCGAAGGACCGGACGAGCGTGGAGAAGATGATCCGGCAGACGGTCGCCCAGGTGACGAAGTCCGGGGGAGGCGGCTACGAGTACAGCTACGAGCGCGGCTACCCGATCCTCACGTGCGACCCCCGCATGACCGACATCGTGCGGCGCGCGTCGATCGAGCTCCTCGGGAAGCGGAGCGTCGTCGAGATCGACGAGCCGTCGATGGGCGGAGAGGACTTCGCGTACTTCGTGAACGAGGTTCCCGGCACGATGCTCAGGCTCGGAACGATGAACAAGAAGAAGGGGTTCACGTACCCCTGGCACCACCCGAAGTTCGACCTCGACGAGGACGGCCTCTGGATGGGCGCCGCCATCATGGCGCGCGCCGCGCTCATCTGCCTCGACGAGCTGTAGGTCGCGTCGGTCCCGGCGCGACCATGCTCCGAGGCGGGAGCCACCTGTCATGCGTGAGTTCGACCTCATAGACAGGATCAGGAAGACCATCGGCGCTCCCGGACCCGGCACCGTAGTCGGGATCGGTGACGACGCCGCCGTCTACGAGCCGCCCGGTGGTCTCGAACTCTTCACCTGCGACGCTTTTGTAGAGGGTGTGCACTTCCGGCGCGATTTCGCATCGTTCCGCGAGATCGGATCGAAGTGCATGGTCGCGAACGTGAGCGACATCGCGGCGATGGGTGGATTCCCGACGCGCGCGACCGTCTCGCTCTGCGTCCCGCCCGACATGGGGGAGGCGCAGGCAGTCGAACTCTACGACGGGATGCTCGAGGTCTGTCGCCGGTACGCGGTCGAGATCGTGGGAGGTGACGTCGTCGGCTCACCGTCCGGCCTGATGGTCTCGGTCGCGCTCCTGGGCGCGGTCGACCGGGGCCGTGTGGTCACGCGCGCGGGCGCCGTCGTGGGAGATGCCATCGTCGTGACCGGCGATCTCGGCGCGTCGGAGGCGGGACTCCTGGCGCTCACGCGGGGGCTCGAGGGAGGCGGGGCGGTCGACGAGGCGAAGCGGAAACACCTCCTTCCGACACCCCGGCTCGCGGAGGCCCAGGCGATCATCGACGTGGCGACGCCAAGGGCGATGATCGACGTCAGCGACGGGCTGTCCTCCGACGTCCGACACATCGCGGACGAAAGCGGCGTCGGCATCACTCTCATCGAGGAGGCGCTCCCGGTGGCGCCGGCGGCGCGGAAGATCGCGGAGCGAGTCGGCGTCGATCCGACGAAGCTCGTCCTCGGAAGCGGGGAGGAGTTCGAGCTCGTGGTAGCGATCTCGCCGTCCGAGGTCGAGCGCGCGGCGGAGCACGTCGCGACCGTGACGGGCACGAGAGTGACCCGGATCGGCGAGGTGACCGAGGCATCGCAGGGGTGCTCGCTCGTCCGGACGGACGGGTCGAGCGAACCGCTGGCACGTCTGGGGTATGAGCACCTGGTGGAAGGAGGTGACCACGGGGCGTAGGGTGCTGTTCATTTCATGAACATCGTCTGTGGCCCAGCGCCTGGGGCCCGTCTACGGGTCTGCACACAAAGGGCGCACCTGTTCAGATAATTGTTGACAGCTTGCACATCCTGTGATATTCTAAGAGGTGTGCTGGGGATCACATAGGCCTTCGACCGTACGCCGGAATCGAGGGCCTATTTTGTTTGGGGTGGATGGATCCTGCGCAACCGGATGGAGCTGGATGGTGGGGAGCGGCCTCGGCGGTTTCCTCGCTACGGGGGTCGGGGTGACCCGGCGTCCTCGTTGGTGGGTCGGACTCCTGCTGTTCGTACTAACCTTTCCTGCTCTCCCTGCTGCGGCCGCCACTGCCGACGAGGTGGTCGCTACCCTGGCTTTCGACCCAAGCGATCTCGTCTTCGAACGGCATGAGGGTTTCGACCTCGTGTCTCTCGAGGGCGCCGATCACCTGACCGAGCCAGCGGAACCGATGCTCCCCGCGCTCAGCATCCAGCTCCTGCTTCCACCCGGGGCGACGCCGTCGGACGTGACGGCTCATCCGCGTGGGACCGTCTACCTCCCGGGCCGCTACACCATACTGCCCGCACCTTGGCCAGCCACATACTCCTCTCGAGGGGCAGCAGAAGTTCCCCAGCCGAATGAACGAATCTACAATTCGGTGCTGCCATTCCCGAGCAAGGTCGCTCGGCTGGCCGGGGTCGGGCTGTTTGCCGGACACCGCATCGCGACCGTCGTAGTGTCGCCGCTCCAGTACACGCCGGCGACGGGCGAGCTCGTTCTTCACACCGACATAGAGATCGTAGTCAGGACCGACCCGGCCGGCGAGGCCGTCGACGTGGCTTCGCGCGGAGGCCGCGGGCCTTCCCGGCACGCCGCGAAGGTGGTGGCGCGATCGGTTCTGAATCCGCGGGGCGCCCGGCAGATCGAGGAGGCCGCCGCGGCGCGGCCGCCGAGGGACGTCGACGAGTTCGATTACCTGATCGTTTGCCCCGAGTCGTTCAGCGACGCGTTCCAGCCGCTCGTGGACTGGAAGGTGCGGAAGGGGGTCCGGACCGAGATCGTCACGCTCGAGTCGATTGCGGACGATCCCTCCTTCGACGGCGTCGACGCGGCGGAGGAGGTTAGGAATTGCATACGCCATCACTACATGGAGCACGGCATCACCTGGGTTCTCCTGGGCGGCGACACCGAGGTTGTGCCGACGCGGGACGCCCACGACTTCTTCTACGAGCAGGGCATCCCCTGTGACCTCTATTTCGCCGACCTCGAGGGGACGTGGGACGCGGACGGCGACGGACGCTGGGGTGAGCGCGACGACGACACGGTCGACATGTACTCGGACGTGTTCGTCGGGCGCGCTCCCGTGACGAGCGAGGCCGACGTGGCCGCGTTCGTGGCGAAGGTCCTCGCGTACGAGGGAGCCGCGCTCAACGTCTTCGATGACTATCAGCTTCGGATGCTCTTCCTGGGCGAGGTCCTCTGGGACTCGCCCGATCCGTACACGGACGGCGGCATGGCGCTCGACATGGTCGACGCCGACTTCGTTCCGAGCCGCTTCGACCCGATCACCAAGCTCTACGAGCGCGACGGGACGCTATCTCTCTCGGCCGCGGTCGCTGCGCTGGAAGAGGGCGTGAACCTCGTCATGCACGAGGGGCACGCGAGCATCTACTACGTCAGCATCGGTCCGGACGACATCGCGGCTCCGGTGCTCGACGGCCTCACGAACGGCGCCCGGGGCGGCCTGTGGTACTCGGTGGGCTGCTGGTCGGCGGCGCTCGACCACGACACGTTCGGCGAGCACTGGATCACGAACCCCGACGGCGGCGGCGTCGCCTACGTCGGGAACTCGAGGTACGGCTGGGGTTGCCCCGGCTATCCCGGCCAGTGTGTCTCCGATCTCTACAGCCAGCAGTTCGCCAACTCGCTCTTCGCGAAGGATCTGGTGCACGCGGGGATGGTGCACGCCGACGCGAAGCACCACTACGTCGGGCTCTCGAGGTCCGACGACTACATGCGCTACGCGATGTACGAGCTGAACCTCCTCGGTGATCCCGAGATGCCCATCTGGACCGATCGCCCGCAGCGGCTCTCGGTGTTCCACCCGGACGCCGTCGATCTTGCCGACGGGCCGGCTGCGATTGAGGTGATGGTGCGGGCCGGAGGGAGTCCGGTTGCCGGCGCGACCGTCTGCCTGTCGACCGAGGGATGGGAGATCTACGAGGTAGGCACGACCGACGCCGCGGGAGGGGCCACGTTCGTGGTGGACGTTCCCGACGACGTCGAGGCGACGATCACGGTCACCGCCCACAACACCGTTCCGTACGGCGGGAGCATCGTCGTCGGCCACGGGGTCACCGGCGTCTCCGACGATGAGATCCACGGTGTGACCGCGCTCTATGCGAACTACCCGAATCCGTTCGGCCCCCTCACGACCCTCGCGTTCAGCCTGGCCGAGACGCGGCGCGTCTCGATCACGGTCTACGACGTGAGCGGGAGGGTGGTCGACGTACTGATCGATGAGGAACTTCCTGCCGGCCGCTCGTCGGTGCACTGGGACGGAAAGGACGCCGCCGGCCGCGACGCGGCCTCGAGCGTCTACTTCGCCAGGATGATGGCAGGGAGCGCGCACTTTGAAATGAAGATGATCCTGATGAGGTGAGTCGTCAGGGGAGCCCGCACTACCTCACAACGTAGCGGGCTTCGGGCATCGGGCCGCTGGATCCGCATCCCTCGGTGGAGTGCTTGGGATCGGGGGGCGCGTCCTGAGCCGCCGCACATTCCGTGCTCCTTCATGTGGACACTCTCTCGGTTGAGCAGCTGGAGCACGCCGAGCGGTCCACGCCAACGACGACTCAAATGCGGGGTGCGAGGTGCGCGTCGCGCTTCCGGCGCGCACCCGCTCCGCCCTCTCGGGATCGCCCGACGGCCGCCACGCAAGCCGTGAGGCCGCCGGGTCCGGAACTCCGCTGGTCGGTCTCCTCGCCGAAGTCATCCGAGAACCTGCGCAAGCATAGTGACCACTGCCAGGGGCCGACCGGCGGACACTTCGGTCCGCGTCTCTCCGAGCCCCGATCGGGCGTCAGCCCGGTCGGGGCTTCGTTCGTTCACGGGTGGGGTGACCGCGCCGGACCGATCTGCCGACTCCACGCGGTTCCCGCTACCGTGGGCCGCCACAGATGAGAACACCGGAAGCGTGCGCGTGTGGGGGGCGTACTGCCTCGATGTGTTTGAGCAAAGTCAAGATGTCCCCCTAACTGCCAAGCGGAAGTGTCCTCTAGGGTGGAGGTGCGGGTCTGGAGCTGATGTAGACCTGGAGCATCTGTCTGGTGCCTCTCGGGTCTCCCTTGGCCCTGCGTTTCCAGGAACGGCGGGGTACACGGAGCTCCTTGGCCGCGTGTGTGGCGATCCTGGTGCCGTGATACCAGACAGTCCATGCGCCATCGAGGTGCTGCTTGACGAGGACCTTGGCCCTGGCGTAGCTGCGACGCGCGAC
The DNA here is from genome assembly GCA_025774245.1 of bacterium. Lineage (GTDB taxonomy): Bacteria > Joyebacterota > Joyebacteria > Joyebacterales > Joyebacteraceae > JALGVN01. The sequence continues at coordinate 23,199 of JALGWI010000022.1, read as the reverse complement.
GCCCTCTGCCCGGGGGGATGTGGATCACGAGGCCTTCCACGGAAGCGCAGTTGTCGTTGCTGACGGTAGTCTCATAGGCGAACGCGATCTTGAGGCGGATCTCTCTCTTTGAGATCCTCTGGAAGGCCGAGCCTCTTTGCAGCGGTTTCTTGGCGAAGCGCCGGTTGTGTCGGGGGATGAAGACCTCCTCAAGCCAGCGATTGGCGTCGTCCAGATCGGTGATGCCGGCGCGCCGGAGCTCGGGAACCAGACGGTCCTGCATCGTGCCGAACGCTCGTTCGACCCTTCCCTTGGCCTGGGGAGAGTAGGCGAAGATGGGTCTGATGTGGAGATCCTCGAGGACCCTGCCGACGTGGGTGGAGAACTGGACACCGAGGATCTCCTCTTCGAGGCTCCAGTGGCTGTCGGTCCGCTTGTGGATCGAGTGACAGTCCTGGTAGATGGAGAGCGGGGTCCCGTGCGTTCTTGTCAGCCTATCGAGCAGCCTGAGATAGCCGATCGCGGACTCCTGGGGAACGAAGAGGGCGGCCAGGATCGTACTGTCGGCGTCGTCGATGGCGCTCAACAGACAGCAGGGCAGGTGTTCGGAACCGAACCAAGGGTGCGGACTGCCATCCCACTGCACCATGATGCCTCTCTTCGGTTCCGGTGCGCGCCTCGATCGGTGCTTCCTGAGACGCCGCTTACGCTTGGGTGGCTTGCCGGCACCGCGGAGGATCTTGCGGACCGTCTCCCGGCTGACGGAGATACTCTCCTCCTGCTCCAGCATCTCTGTGAAGTGAGTGTCGTTGAAGTCCCAGTACTCCTGTTCGTGCAGCTCCAGGACCCGGCTGCGGACGTCCGCATCGATCGCATTGGCCGCCGGGCGGCCACGGCCTCGGTGGACCAGTCCCTCGACCCCCACGTCCCGGAACCGCCGGATCACACGCCGCGCCTGCCGGTACGATATCCCCAGCAGCACCGCTGCCTCCCTCAGCGTCACCGTTCCCCGGGATACCTCCCCCAGAACCGCGGCACGGCGGGCCTCTTCTTCACTCAATACGATCCTTCCCTTCATGGCTCCCCCCTCGTAAGGGGGGTATTCTACCCCAGCAGCCACAGAGGACAGTTCTGCTTTGCAGTTAGAGAGGACACTTGTGCTTTGCTACCACAGGCGTACTGCCTCGATGTTGCACACGGCTGCCGGATCGAGTATCCTCCCTGAACGCCGGACTACACGAACATAGATCGGATGTCAGGTGACGCGGGGCTCCGCCCGTCGGCGGGTGCTGCTAGCCTGTGGTTTCCAGAAGGGGGGAAGGAATGAAACTCAGCAGAGTCCTCCACGGGCTCGCGCTCGTGGTTCTCGGGTTCCTCGTGTATGCGATTGCGTGGGGATCGGAGAGGGCGCAGGAGTTCAAGGGCAAGATCGCCAGGTCGTACGCGGAGTCCGAGGAGTGGTGGCCGGAGCCGGCGCGCGCTCCCGAGGGCGCGCCAAACGTGCTCATCGTCCTCCTCGACGACACCGGCTTCGCGCACGTCGGGAGCTTCGGCGGCCTCATCGAGACGCCGAACATCGACAAGCTCGCGGAGAACGGCCTCAGGTTCAACAACTTCCACACGACGGCGCTCTCGTCACCCTCGAGAGCGTGCATCATGGCCGGGCGGAACCCGCACACGATCGGCCTCGGGTCGCACTCGCTCACGGCGATGGGGTTCCCGGGCTACAACGCGATGATTCCGCCGACGATGAAGTCGGTCGCGGACGTCTTCCAGGAGAACGCCTACACGAACTACGCGCTCGGGAAGTGGGACCACACGCCTCTCTACGAGGTCTCGGTGGTCGGGCCGTTCGATCACTGGCCGACGGCCGAGGGTTTCGATCACTTCTACGGGTTCATGGCGGCGGACTGCCACCAGTTCATGCCCGTGTGGTGGACGGAACACACGCCGACCGAGCCCTGGATCGGTCGCGACGACTACCACGTGAGCACCGACATGGCCGACAAGGCCATCGAGTACGTCACGGGCCACAAGTCGGTCGATCCGGAACGGCCGTTCTTCATGTTCTGGGCACCCGGCGCGATGCACTCCCCGCACCACGCACCCGAGGAGTACCTCGAGAAGTACAGGGGCAGGTTCGACATGGGCTGGGACGAGGCCCGCAAGATGATCTTCGAGCGCCAGCTGGAGCTCGGGATCATTCCCGGGGGCACCGATCTCACCCAGCGCACCGAAGAGCTCCCGGCCTGGGACTCCCTCTCCGACGACGAGCGGAAGCTCTACGCGCGGCAGATGGAGGTATTCGCCGCTCAGATGGATCACGTGGACATGGAGATCGGCCGGATGATCGCCATGCTCGAGCGGATCGGCGAGCTCGAGAACACGTTCATCATGGTGACGTCGGACAACGGGTCGAGCGGCGAGGGCGGTCTCAGCGGCTCTTTCAATGAGACGTACGTCTTGAACGGCCTCCAGACGCCGTTCGACGCGAACATGGAGCACTACGACGAGTGGGGCGGTCCGGAGACCTACGCGCACTTCCATGCCGGCTGGGCGCTCGCAGGGAACACGCCGTTCCAGTACTTCAAGCAGATCGTGCACCGGGGCGGCATCCAGGATCCGCTCGTCATCCACTGGCCCGCGGGGATCGAGGCGAGGGGAGAGATTCGCTCGCAGTACTGTCACATTACCGACGTGGCGCCGACGCTCCTCGAGGTCGCGGGGCTCACGTTCCTGGATGAGATCGACGGCATCCCGCAGGTGTCCTACGACGGGACCAGTTTCGCCTACGCGTTCGACGATGCCGACGCGCCCACACAGAAGAAGGTGCAGTACTACGAGATGTTCGGGAACCGGGCGATCTGGGCCGACGGCTGGAAGGCGGTCACGATCCACGCGAACCGGATGCCCTGGAACACGAACGTCGTCCTCCCGTTTGAGAACGACGTGTGGGAGCTCTACAACACGAACGAGGATTTCTCCGAGGCCCACGACCTCGCCGACGAGTACCCTGAGAAGGTCGAGGAGCTGAAGGCTCTCTTCGACGAGCTGGCGTGGGAGCACAACGTCTACCCGCTCTACGACGATCTGATCATGCGCCTGAGCCGACAGCAGGATCGTCTCTTTGGGGACCGGACGGAGTTCATCTACTACTACCCCGGCGCCGTCAGGATAGCCGAGAAGGCGTCGGCGCCCGTGAAGGACAAGGCGCACACGATCACGACCACGATCGACCTCAAGGGTGACGAGGAGGGCGTGATCGTCGCGTGCGGCGCGTTCACCGGCGGCTACTCGATGTTCATCCAGAACCACAGACTCTACTACGCCTACAACTTCTACAACGGGGTCTACTACACCCTGGAGTCGCCTCAGCTGCCGACGGGGCCGACGGAGCTCAAGTTCGTCTTCCTTCGGACGGGTGCCTTCAAGGGCACGGGCGAGCTCTACGTGAACGGCGAGAAGGTCGACACGGTCGACATGCCCCAGATGCACCTCTCGACGTTCTCCCTCTCGGAGACGTTCGACGTCGGGCAGGACACGGGGACGCCGGTCTCGGAACTCTACAACGACCACTTCCACTTCAAGGGCGAACTCGACAAGGTGATCTTCACGCTCGACTAGGGCAGTCGATGGTCAGAGGAGAAACAGAGAAGGGCCGTCCCGTGGACGGCCCTTCTTCATACGGCTCGCGACACGAGATCCCGCGAGCGGGCTCAGGTTGGGTCCTGATCCTCCGGTCGCGCCAGGTCGTGGACCACATCGCTGCCAGGAATCACGAGCGGCCCCTCGAACGCCTGCATCACGTTCGATGCGGGGAGGCCCTCGGCGACGAGGTTCGCGATGACCTTCATGTACCGATCGATGTGCCGGAAGTACTTCCTGTAACTCGGGCAGAGGTAGTTGAGCCCGGGGTCGCCCGCGGGCGTGCGCACGAACCGGTGCTTCGGGCATTCCCCGTTGCACGCGAACTGGACGTCGCAGTCGAGGCAGTACTGGGGCAGGGTCGTCTCCTTGAGCGCGCCGAACTCGATCTGCCCCGGCGATTCGATCATCGATACCATGTCGTCGGTGAGCACGTTCCCGAGCTTGTACTCGGGGTAGACGAAGTGGTCGCACGAGTAGATGTCGCCGTTGTGCTCGATGATGACGGCCCGCCCGCACCGTCTCTCGAAGAAGCACGTGGTCGACGCCAGGCCGAGCCAGCTCGTGAGCGCCCACTCGAAGTTCATAACGTAGAAAGAGCCCACGTCGTTCCGCACCCACTCATCGAAGATCGCAATCAGGAAGTCGCCGTACGTGTCGGGCTCGACGGTCCACGGCATGACGGCCTCCGACTCCTGGACCTCCTTCGTGTCGGGAGGGAGGCCGAGGTCGAGCCCGAGCTGCTTCGCTCGAGCGCCCGGCGTCCTCTCCACGATCGGGATGAACTGAACGAAATCGACGCCCTCCTTCTTGAGGAAGTGGTAGACGTCGAGCGGGCGGTGGGCGGCCTCGCGAGACACACACGCGAGGACGTTGTACTCGACGCGGTGCTTCTGGAGGAGTTCGAGTGCGTCGTGGACCTTATCGAAGGTGGGACCGCCACCCCGATCCGACCGGTGGAGATCGTGGATGTCCGGAGGGCCGTCGAGACTCAGGCCGACGAGCATGTCGTGCTTCGCGAGGAACTCGCACCACTCGTCGTCGAGGAGCGTGCCGTTCGTCTGGAAGGTGTTCGTGATCTTCTTCCCGCCGGCGTACTGCCGCTGGAACCGTATTGCCCTTCTGAAGAAGTCGACCCCCAGGAGCGTCGGCTCGCCGCCCTGCCACGCGAAGACGATCTCGGGAATGTCCTGGCCGGCGATGACCTTCCGGATGTACGCCTTGAGGACCTCGTCCGACATCCGGAGATCCGGGGCGTCGGCGTAGAGCGCGTGCTTCTCGAGGTAGAAGCAGTATTCGCATCGGAGGTTGCAGGAGGGGCCGGCAGGCTTCGCCATGACGTGGAAGCCCGGCGGGAGCTCGCCGGGGCGGCGGAGCTCGTTCGACTGCGCGGCCGGCTTCGGCCGCTGGTTCGCCGGTCGCTTCCCACCACCGGGGGCGCGCCGCGCCCTCCTCCTGCCCTTCCCCTTCTTGCGTTTGGCCACGTCGATTCCCTCCGATAGAAAGGCGCTGACTCCGGGTGCGCGACGCCCCGGAATCGCCGGGAGCGCCGCGCTCACAGTCGATTCTACACTGCGCCGCCGCTCACCGCCAGCGGCAGGTGGGTAACACCAGGGACTCCTTGACGATACCATTATCCTGTGGTATGATAGTGACTGCTGTATCCGCTGACCGGAACATGAGCTGTTGCCCGACGCACACGCGTCACATAGAAGGAGGAGGGAAGCATGCAGAGGATCTCGATTGCTGTCTGTGTTCTGATCGCGGTGCTGGCCGTCACGGCAGCCGCCGACAACTACTTCCTCACGCTCTCCGGGTCCGGGAACCTGCTCGACCGCAAGCCGGAGTACGAGGGCACCTTCCTCGCGGGCTTCACCGGGGGGTGGTCGATCAAGTTCGACAGTCACGACTGGACCGGCGGATCGAGCTCGAACGGCGAGTTCGAGTACGTCTGGGGCCGGTACTTCGCGGAGAACTACGACGACACGCCCGGTTCGGAGGCGTGGTACGGGTACTTCGACGGCTCCACGCAGGGGGGGGCGCCGAGCTTCAAGATCCGGACGACCGAGCCAAGGGGGGTGCTCGGAGGCGCTGCGGCCGTCACCATCATGGTGCGCGACTTCAACGGCGACGGTCTGCTCTCGCCCAGCGAGCGCGACCAGAACTGCCAGATGACAGTCACCCTCGCCGTTAACCCGGAGCTGGGCAAGGGCGTCTTCCGCAACATGCGCGGATCGGGCGCGCTCGGAGGCGGGAACTTCAACTTCGTCGACCCCCCGGGCACGGACGAGATCATGCTGGTCGGTACCCTCAACCTGGAGGGGGGCCAGTAGGAGCACTAGGCGGGTCGCCGGGCGCGGACGCCGGCAGGCCGGCCGCGCGCGAAATGGCCATCAGACTGAGAGCGGTGCGAGGGAGCGCTTCCCGTTTCGGGAGGCGCTCTTTCATTATGGGAGGCCGCTGAGCGTCGAGACACCCGGAGGGCCCTGGGACGAGCCCTCGGTCGATGCGGAGGTACTTCACGCTTGACATAATGTACGGTGTAGCGTACATCAGGAGAGGGGAGTTCCTATAGAGGAGGGAAGCGAGATGAGGCGCAGGGGCGAATCCGGGGGCCAGGGCGCAAGGCTCAGAACCCACCTCAAGCAGCATCGGGCCCGGCTCGATCTGACGCAGGAGGATCTTGCGGCGCGGGTCGGGGTGCGACGGCAGACGATCCTCGCGATCGAGAAGGGGTACTACGTGCCGTCCGCGGTCCTGGCGTTCCTGCTGGCGAGGGAGCTCGGCATGAGGGTCGACGAGCTCTTCGAGCTCGAGGTCGAGGAGGACGCATCGTGAAGACCGAGATGGACATCATGCGGATGGACGAGCGCCAGCGGCTCCACTGGCTGAAGGCGAACCGCGCGACGCTCATGGTCGTCGGCGCGGTGTGGCTGGCCATGATCGCGTGGGAACTCGTGCAGGACAGGACGCCGTGGTACCTGATCTCGATGGTCCCCATCTTCGGGGCCGTGCGGCTCAGTTTCTACTGGTTCTACGCGCGGGACCGCGAGGTGCGCTGGAAGGAGCGGCTCGTGTTCTTCGTGCTGATCGGCGTGGGGCACTGGGTCGCGACGATGGCGGCGGAACTCGGGGAGTTCTCGACGAGCGGGATCTTCGGCCTCTTCCCGGAACCCGGCCACGCGGCGTGGAGCGCGGCCGCCCGTATCCTCGGATCTCCTCTCGTGACGATCACTCGCGGCAGTCCCGCGTTAGAGGTGCACGCGTACGGGTGCTTCATGATCCTGAACAGTGTTCTTTGGGCGGGGGTGATCTCGCTCGTCGTGTGGGCGATCCGATGGCGCGTTCCGTCGAAGGAGCGAGCGGAGGGCGGGCCCTCGGGCTGAGGGCTGCAGATCCCTTCATCGAGGGTGCCCAACGCGTGGGGTCGGTACTCGTCGGGTGGTCCGCCTCCGCGAGATGACCGGACGGGATGCCCGCCCGCTGCATGATCTCTCGGAACCTGGGCTCCGAACGCAGGGAATCGAAGTCGGCGTCGGTGTTGACCCCGAGCAGGTCCGCCGGCGCCGTCTCGTGCGCCTTCTCCAGCCAGTCGAGAGCCTCCTCCGTCTCGCAGGTGTCCCTGTGCCTCGAGCGGAACGCGGTTGACGCCGGAGGATGCAGCGTGCGAGGATCATGAATCACCATTCGCTTCCCGCGCTGGTCTCCACTCTATCAGATTCGGAGGGTCTCGTGGCTGGGTCCCAGGTCAGCGGTCGTTCCCTCGAGCGGTCGTCCCGGTCCGCCGCCCTCCCCGGCGAATCCCGAGCGAAGCGGATCACACTCATCGAGCCGGAGTCCCGCGGGTACCACTGGTTCACGGGAATCCCCCTGCCGCGGCTCGGGCTTCCGATCCTGGGCGCCATCCTGAAGTCGAGGGGCCACGACGTCGAGGTGTTCTGCGAGTGCGTGTCTCCGATCGACTTCGCGCGCGCCGACGCCTCCGACCTGGTGTTGATCTCGGCGCTCACGAACACGGCGCCGGTGGCCTACGAGCTTGCCGACCGATTCCGATCGAAGGGCATCCCGGTCATTCTGGGAGGGCCTCACCCGACCTTCATGGCTGACGAGGCCCTCGAACACGCCGACTTCGTGCTGCGGGGGGAGTGCGAGGGCACGCTCACCGAGTTCATGGAGGCCTGGGAGACGGGCGCGAGCGTGGAGGACGTCCGCGGCCTGTCCTACCGAGGAGAGGACGGGGCGCGCCACAACCCCGATGCTCCTTTCCTCGACGATCTCGACGAGATCCCCTTTCCCGACCTGACACTGATCCGCGGGCACGAGTCCATGGGAATGATGCCGGTCCAGACGTCGCGGGGGTGCCCGTTCGACTGCACGTTCTGTTCGGTCACTCAGATGTGGGGGAGATCGTTCCGGACGAGGAGTGTGGAGAGCGTCATCGACGAGATCGAACACGTCGGGGACAGGGACATCTTCTTCTACGATGACAACCTCACGGCGGATCGGGGGCGAGCGAAGGTCCTGCTTCGGGAGATGCTGCGCACCGGCATCACGCCGAAGTGGAGGGCGCAGTCGCGCGTGGACGTCGTCGAGGACACCGAGCTGCTCGAGCTGATGAGGACCACCAACTGCCACATCCTCTACATCGGCTTCGAGTCGATCAATCCGAAGACGCTGGCGGCCTACGAGAAGAAGCAGAGCGTCGATGACATCAGAAAGTGCATCGAGCGTCTGCACGAGTACGGGATCAGCATCCACGGGATGTTCGTCCTCGGCGCGGAGGACGACGACGCGGACACCATCGTTGAGACTGCCCGGTTCGCGCGGGCGACGGGGATCGACGCGATCCAGTTCTGGGTGCTGACCCCGTTCCCCGGAACGAAGACGCGAGAGCTCCTCGCGGACACGGGGAGGATCTTCACGGACGACTGGTCGCTCTACGACGGCCACCACGCAGTCTTCGAACCGAAGAACATGACCGCGCTGGAGCTTCAGCGGGGGACCTTCAAGGCGATCGGCAGGTTCTACTCGTGGTGGATGGCCCTCGGCAACCTGCTGACGTTCCGGTTCCTCCGGCTGCCCTACCAGCTCTACGCGCTTCTCTTCATGACGAGATGGAAGACGGCGAACGGCGGTTTCCTGAGGCTGCTGTCGACGCGAGAGCGCGATGCCGAGAAGGGCTCGAGCGGGCGCGGCGATCTGTAGTGGATTCCTGGAACGGAGGGGCCGCCAGCAAGGATCGCGTCTGTGGCGGCGGAGGGCGGCTAGAACCGCGTCCCGACCCCGAGGCTGAGCCCCCAGCTGGTGTGTTCCTCCGTCACGTCGGCGAAGAGCCCCGGGGCCAGGAGCCAGCCCGTGCCGAGTTCGAACTCGTACGCGGTTCCCAGCCGGAAGACGGGCAGGTCCTCGCTCTCCTCGAACTCCATTCCAACACCCGCGATGACTTCCCAGAAGGGAAGGAGTTCGTATCCGACGGCCGCCAGGAGAATGTAGGCGTTCTTGCGGTTCAGGTCCTTGTCGATGATCAGGTACTCCCCGAACTCCCCGTCGGCCATGATGCCGATCTCCCACTTCTCGCTCAGCCGGTAGAAGTAGTCGAGGGCGACCGTGGGGACGAAGACGCCCTTCTCGCTCTCCTCGTGCTCCGCTCCTTCGGGAATGTGGGTGTAGCCGAACCCGAACATCACCTTGTGACGCTTCTCGAGCGTTTCGTGCTCGCCCTCACCCGCAGCCTCGGCGGATCCGCCGTGCTCCTCGGCGAGGCCGACGGTCGGAAGTAGCGCTATCACCGCAAGGAACACGATCCATCTGGTCATCGAACCCTCCCGCTTCTCCGACTGCGGCTGGAATCGACCTAGCCTGCCTCCGCGATCTTCTTCTCGAGCGCCTCGATGTGCCGGTCGATGATCTCCGGCCCGCAGACGTCGCCGTGGCCCGGGACGATCTGTTCGATCTCCATCCTGTTGAGCTTCTCCAGCCCGGCCACCCACTTCTTCCACTCGCGCGCGTCTCCGAACATCGTCACGGGCCCCGCGCGCTCGTTGATCGCGTCTCCGGCGAAGAGGATCTTGCTCTTCGGATGGTAGACCACGAGTTCGCAGGGGGTGTGCCCCGGGAGGTGCTGGATGAGCGCCTCTTCCCCGTTGATCGCGATGGAGACCTCCTCGCCGACGAGCCGGTGCGGGGAGATGGGGTGCGCCGACCTGATGAGTTTCTTGCAGGTCTCGGCGTCGATGTTCAGAAACGCCTGGAGCATGCCCTGGTAGTCGCTCGCCCCCAGGTGGGAGCGCATCTCCGCCATGCACCTCCCGAACGATTTGTGCGCGTAGATGAGCGCGTGGCGATCGTCGAAGAGGCTCGCGGCGAAGCAGTGATCGAGGTGGTGGTGCGTGAGGACGACGTACGTCATCTCTCGTCCCGGCGCCTTCTCCTGGGCGTAGTCCCACACGAAGCGCCCCTGCGCCTCGGTCTGCCCGCAGTTGATGAAGACCTGAGCCCGCGCCGTGGCGATGATCCCGACGTTGCCCGAGTGGACGCCTTCGATCGTCTCCATGTCGAGGATCGCGTGGACACCGTTGCCGAGGTCGAACGTGCGCGGAGTTCCGAGACCTGGCTGCTCCATGCTCTCACCCCCTCGGGGTCAAGGCTGTCGCGTGTAGGCTACGGAGTCGGGGCGGCTATCCGACGAAGATCGGTCTGAGCGAGAGGCGCTTCGGGACGTTCAGGGATCTGAACGGTCGCCCCGTGGTCTTCTCTTCGATCAGCGAGTTGAGCCGGTCGAGCGAGAACGATTCCTGCTCTCCGCCGTGGATGCGGACGGAGAACTCGTCGCTCTCGATCTCTCGGTCGCCGATTACGATCACGTAGGGAACCCAGCGTCTCCCGGCCTGGCGGATCTTCTTGCCGACACTCATGTCGCGATCGTCGAAGTCCGCCCGGAAGGGGATCTTCTCGAGAAGCGACTCGCAGAACGCGTGGTGCCGGTCGGCCACCGGGATGATGCGGACCTGGGTCGGCGCGAGCCAGAGGGGGAAGTTCGGGATGCCCCCCTCGCGCGTGCGGATCGTCTGTTGTTCGAGGATCGCGCAGAGGACCCGCTCGATCGATCCCGATATCGAGGTGTGCATCAGGATCGGGTGCTTCTTCTCTCCATCGTCATCCACGTAGGTGATGTCGAAACGTTCGGTGTTCTCGACGTCGATCTGGACCGTCGAGAGGCACGACGACTTGCCCTGGGCGTCGATGAAGTTGAACTCGAGCTTCGCGACGAAGTAGAAGAACCGCTTGTCCCAGATCTCGACGAGGGTCGGCTTCCCGGCCCGCCTGGCGATCTCGCCGGCGAAGTCCGGGTCCTCGTCCATGAACCCTCGCACGAACCGCACCGCCACCTCGTAGTCGATTCCGAAGTCGTTCAGGCACCGCGTGGAGAGGTCCATCTGCGCGAGGAACTCCTCCCTCGCGCTCGCGTTGTCCTTCGCGAGGGTGTGGAGGTCGGGCATCGTGAACGTGCGAAGCCTCCGGAGTCCCGCGAGCTCGCCGGTCTGCTCCCGGCGGAACGAGTAGTGGCTGATCTCGAAGAGCCGCACGGGGAGCATCCGGTGCGAGAGCTGCATGTCGTGCTGCATCAGGTACTGCCCGAAGCACGCCGCGAAGCGGAGGAAGAACTCCTTGTTCTCCGAGAGCACGACGTACTGCCTCGCCGGGAACCGCTTCAGGTAGCTCATGAGGTTCGGGTGCTGGTAGTCGTACATGATCGGGGTCTCGACCCTCATCGCGCCGTATTCGCTGAGGAGGTTCGAGACGTGCTCCTCGGAGAGGAGCTTCACGAGCTCGCCGTTCGGGTACCAGCGGAAGTTCCCGCCGTCCGACGCGGGCTCGTAGTCGACGAGCTCCTGCCTGCGCATGATCTCGATATGGGGCGGCGGCTCGTCCGACGCCCTCGTTCCCGAGATCTCGTAGTCGTACATGAGCTTCGCGGAAGAGCACCCGTCGAAGTCGAAGTCGCACGCCTGGCACGAGGCGCCGTCGGGCGACATGATGCACCACTCCGACTCGAGCTTCTTCTCCGCCTGGAGCGCCTCGGAGGCGTCCTTCTCTTTCGCGGCGCCTTCCTTCTCCGGGACGATCGTCTTCGCGAGCTCCGAGAGCGGGTGTCCCTTGCACTCGATCTCGAAGCCCTTGTAGAAACCGAACGGGGCCTCGTGGATCGTGAGGTCGTCGTTCTCGCGCATGAGCTCGGCGATCTTCGCGAGGACCTTGGTGGCGACCCTCGGGGAGGAGAGGTCGCTCGAGAGGTGGGCGTACGGGTAGAGCATGACGTCCTTGGCCCCGACCTCGCGGGCGTGGTTGGCGATGGTGGTGGCGGCCTGGCGCGCGACCGAGTCGACGTTCTTCTCGTCGATCTTCTCCGAAGCGAGGTAGGCCACGAGCGATTCGCCCACCGAACCGCTCCGCTGAGACTCCGGGAGCTCGGCGAGCGAGGAGACGGCCGAGGTCTTCTCGGTCACGTGGAAGCTGAACTTGGCTGCGTGTATGAGGAGGATGCGCATGATCGGGTTTCCCAGGGTTTCTCTGCGAGTTCGACGCCTTCGGACCTTCTTGCTTCCTCAGGCCGGATTACCGGTTCCGCATTCACGACTCCGCGGGAACCCTCCCGCGGGGATTCATTGTATCACGCTTTTCTCACCCGCTCAATCGCCCTGACGATGACCGGCACGAGGCCGAGCTGGATGATCATGCCGACCCAGCCGGCCCCAAGGGCGGCGAACGCCGCGACGGCCGTCCGCGCCTTGATGCCGAGGAACGGAGCGAACCAGACGACGACCAGCACCCAGACGACCCGCCCGACGATCATCGCGGCCACGAGGGCGATCCAGACGGAGAGGGTCGCGGCCCTGGCTCGGCTCTCGGGCGATTCGTCCTCGACGAGGGCGAGGTTCCCGGCGCCCTCCCCGTATCGCTTCCGCAGGAGCCTGCAGATCCACGGCCGGACGAGCCCGGCGACGAGCCCGTAGGTCGCGAGCTCGAAGACCATCGGCACCATGTAAAAGATCGGCGGTCGCCCGATCAGGACGCTCGAGAGGATCGGCGAGCCCACTCCCACGATGAGCCCGGCGACGGGTCCGAGCACGAGCCCGGCGATAAACACGGGGATGTGCATCGGCAGGAAGATCCGGCCGCCCAGCGGGAACATGTGGAACAGCATCGGGAGCATGATCCCGAGGGCCAGCAGGAGCGCGGTCCCGGTCACCGTCGCCGTCGACAGCCTGCGCTTGGGGTGATAGGTCATGCCGCACCCTCTCCTTCCGACGCCTCGTCGACCGAGAGGAGCCGCTCCTCCGGCATCTCCCATATCTCGCACGCGAACCTTTCGCAGTCCTCCTCGCGGCATTCGTTCTCGATCCAGTCGAAGATCTCGGGGCGAAGCGCGATCGAGAGCGCCTTGCCCTCTCCCGTTGCCTCGATCGTCATCAGGCGCTCGTCGCCGACCGCGAGCCCGCTGTTTCCGACCGTGCAGGGCGTCGACAGCTGAACGCCGTCGACCATGCACGAGTACGGCGGAACCCTGCCGGTGTGGGCGACGATCTTGTAGGAGAACGGCCTGTCGCCGAGCTCGCGCGTCACGACCCCGCCCATGCGGAGGCCGACCACCAGATACGGCCCGAGGTGCGTGTGGAAGTGCGCGGCCTCGCTGAGTTCCCGCGGGATGTCCAGGTCCTGCCTCCGGAGGAGTGTCTGTGTCGGTCCGCGAATCCGCGCCGGCTCGCACCGTCGCGCAGGGTCGCATTATACAGAAGGAAGGACGGGCGTGCCACCCGCAACGGCCCTCGGCTCGTTGACCGCGCTCGTCCACTCCTGATAGAATGTGGACGCAGGCAGCTTCCGAGCCGGGCCCCAGCGACTCCAGGGGCCTGGGCCCTCGACAAACACAGCACCTTCCACTTCTTTGTCCCGCGGGGTGGCGATGAACGAGAAGAAACACGTCAGGCGTCCGGGTCCGTGCGAAGAGCGCGTTCCCAGGCTTCGCGACACGGCCGCGTGGACCGTCGTGATCGCGTGCTGCTTCTTCCTCATCGTGTATCTCCTCCTTCACGCGAACTCACTCGGGCTCATCTTCCGATGGGCGAAGGCCGGCTAGGCACGGCCGCGGGCCGCCAGCCCTCGGGCCGCCCGGGCCGGAGAGAATCGAGACTGCCGTGAACTCGTTCCTCGTCACCGTCGCATTCGTGCTCATCTTCTGCGCCGCTGTTCCCGTCGCGCTCCTCTGGCGATCGCGGACCGCCTCGCTCGTGGCGTTCGGCATCGTCTCGTTCGGCCTCCTCGTGCTCGCGCTCCAGATCCTCGGGATCCTCGCCTTCGCCGCCGGCGCGCCGTTCGTTACGCTCACGAACCTCCTGATCGTGTCGGCGATCTTCTGCGCGATCTCCTGGGGCATCGGTTGGAAGAAGGTGGCCCGGCGTCGTCCCGCGCCGCGGGCGGGGGCCTCACGCCCTCACGGCGGGCGCGACTCGAAGCACGGCGGGAAGCGCGGCGGGAAGGGCGGTTCGAAGTCGAGCCGGAAGCGCGCCGCGAAGAAGGCCGCCTCGAGTAGGCCCGCGGTCGCAGCGGGCGTACCACAGACCGACACGAGGGTCCTTCTCGGCGTGGCGGTGGTCTGCGGGATCTTCCTCGCGGTCGCCGTCTCCTCGGCTCTCTCGTCCGCTCCGCGCGACTGGGACGTCCTGACCTACCACCTGCCGCGGACGGCGAGCTGGCTCCTCAACGGGGACCTGGGGATCTACGGATCGACCGGCGCCTTCTACCCGGCGAACGGGGAGCTCCCGATGCTGGCGCTCTTCTTCTCCGGGAGCGACCGTCTCGTGCCGCTCGTCCAGCTCCCCTTCGGGCTCCTGGGCGCGCTCGCGCTCTACGGGATCGCTCGGCGGCTCGGCGCCTCCCGCGTCTCCGCCGCCGTGCCGGTGGTCGTGTTCCTCATGTCGCCGCTCGTCTTCTTCCAGTCGACCATCGCCAAGAACGACCTGACCGTCACAGGACTCGTGCTCGCATCGACGTTCTTCCTGATACGGTCGCTCGACGTGGGACCGGGCTCGAAGGACCGCATGCACGAGATGCTCGCCGCCGGCTTCGCGCTCGGGCTCGCGTTCGGGACGAAGTACTCGATCCTGCCCTTCGTGCTGGCGGCGGTGCCGCTCGTCTTTGTGGTGCACGCGCTCCTGGCGTCGTCGGAGGGCCCGGCGGCGGCGCGGCGCGCGGCCGTTCTCATCGGCGCCTTCGTCGCGGCGATGCTCGTTCCCTCGGCGTTCTGGTTCGTGCGGAACATCGTCATTACGGGGAACCCCATCGAGCCGCTCTCGCCCGTGCTCGGCTCGTGGATCGAGTCTTCGGGACTCGGTCAGGAGTTTCAGTTCGTTTCGGCGAGAATGCTCTGGTGGGTCTACCCGTTCATGGACACCCACATCGACGAGACCTACAGTGGCTCGGCCGGATTCGGAGCCGCGTTCGCCGTGCTCTTCCTGCCGGGCCTCGTGCTCTGCGTCCGGGGGGCGCTGAACCGGAAGCTCGACGCCGCGTTCCGCACGTCGTGCCTCGCCATCGCGGGGCTCGTCGCGGTCGCGGTCCTGGGCTGGTGGTTCGGGAAGCACCACCTGCCGCGGTTTCTCCTCCCGGCCATGGCGCTCGCGTGCATTCCGATGGCGTTCGTCTTCGAGGGCGTCTCGCGGAAGGCGCGCTCGATCCTCGCGGTCGTCCTGGCCGCGGCCGTCCTCTTCTCCGCGCTCGAGACGCTCCGCATCGTCTTCCGCGACGAGCACCACATCTGGTCGCACCATCACGGCAAGTCGCGCGCGGCGCACTACCGGATGCCACCCATCATCTACCGCCTGCCGGTCGGCACGCGGATCCTCCTTCTCGCGCCGACGGCCCACAACTTCTACCAGACCTATCGCTATCCGCTCGTCGGGTCGCTCCCCGGAAACGACATCGTGATGGAGGAGGACGTCGGGGTCGACTTCGACATCAAGAAGGAGGGCGCGCTCGACGTCTACCGCGACCTCATCGACACCGAGATCGAGTACGTCTTCATGCGGACGGTCGGCCTCAAGCCCTTCACGACCTGGTTCGACAACTTCCCGGAGCTCTACGAGCCGATCGTCGATGAGGTCGAGCGGAGCTACCCGTGGTACCGGGTGAGCATCGCGGTCACGCCGGAGGGGGAGGTCCTGGGTGGCGGGACCGTGGTGACCAAGATGTACCGTGTCCGGAAGGCGGGGGAGGCTCCGCCAGCTCCCGTTGCTCCTGCCGAGGGCCCTATCGTCCCAGAGACCCGTCCTTAAGAAGTGCCCCATCTTCACGGCTTCCGGCCGCCGGCCCCGCCCGCGCCCTTGCCACGCCCCCGAGGCCCGGGTAAGATGTCTGTGTGGGGTGATCGACGCGCCCAGGGGAGCCCGCCGGATCCCGCTCGCGGGGACCGATTGCGGGCCCGATGTGCATTGAGGGCCACTGGTACGCGCGTTTCGAGTCGCTGGCCGGCCCGCGGGCCGGCCGAATGCTGGTAACCGGCATCGCGGAGCACCGGTCAGATGGCGGAACGGCTTGTCATCAGAGGGGTCGTCCAGGGCGTCGGCATGAGGCCGTTCGTGTACCGCCTCGCGCACCGCCACGGCATCTCGGGATGGGTCGTGAACTCGAGCCGCGGGGTCGTGATCGAGGCCGAGGGCGTAGGCGGCGAGATCGACGCGTTCGCCCGGGCGCTCGAGGACGAGGCGCCGCCCCTGGCGCGCATCGAGAGCGTCGAGCGCGAGGAGATCGCGCAGCAGGGGTTCGACGGCTTCGAGATACGAGCGAGCCGCGCCGAGCATGAGGAGAGTACACTCATCTGCCCGGACGTAGCGATCTGCCCCGATTGCCTCGACGAGTTTCTCGACCCCGGCGACCGGCGCCACCACTATCCGTTCATCAACTGCACGAACTGCGGCCCGCGCTACTCGATCATCGAGGGCACGCCGTACGACCGCCCGGAGACCTCCATGAAGTCGTTCCGGATGTGCGATCGCTGCCAGTGCGAGTATGACGATCCGCTCGACCGCCGGTTCCACGCGCAGCCGAACGCGTGTCCGGCGTGCGGGCCGGCGCTCTCGCTCGTGATGCCGGCAGCACCAGGGGAGCACACGGCCGAGCTCGTCCTCGGACGGAGCTACGCGCGGATGCCCGGCGAGATCGCGGCTTCGGCGGACGAGGACCCCGCCGGCGCAGCGAGGTGGCTCCTCAAGAAGGGCGCCATCATCGGCATCCGGGGTCTCGGTGGATTCCACATCGCTGCGTCGGCCGTGCTCGACGAGACCGTCCGCGCGCTCCGGGAGAAGAAGAACCGGCCGGCGAAGCCGTTCGCGATCATGTGCCGGAACCTCGAGGTCGCGAGAGAACTGGCGCACGTGAACGAGCTCGAGGCGGAGTCGCTCGCAAGCCCCTGGAGTCCGATCGTGCTCGTGCGGAAGAGGTCGACGGGAAAGGAGCCGGCGGACGGAGCCTCATCGCGCCGGTTCTCTCCCTTGATCGCCCCGCGGAACGCGTACCTCGGCGTCATGCTGCCGTACGCGCCGGTCCATCACCTCCTCTTCGACGACGATCTCGACGTCCTTATAATGACAAGCGCCAACAGGGCCGGCGAGCCGATCGTCGCCGACGTCGAGGAGGCGCGGACACGGCTACAGGGCATCACCCGGACCTTCCTCGACCACGATCGCGACATCGTCAACAGGAACGACGATTCGATCGTCTTCGTCGAGGCGGGCAGGACCATGATGTCGCGGCGGTCGCGCGGATACGCCCCGTACCCGATCGAGCTCGGGATCGAGACGCGCGAGATCCTGGCGTGTGGGACGGAGCTCAAGAACACGTTCACGCTCCTCCGCGACGGGTGGGCGTTCGTGAGTCCGCACATCGGAGACCTCGAGAACCAGGCGACGCTGGAGTTCTACGAGGAGACCGTCGATAAGTTCATGGATTGGTTCCGCGTGCGACCAACGATCGTCGCGCATGACCTCCACCCGGACTACCTCGCGACGCGGTACGCGAAGCGGTTCGGCTCCGAGCACGATGCGAAGGTGGAGCTCGTCGGCGTGCAGCACCACCACGCGCACATCGCGTCCGTCATGATCGAGAACGGCGTGGACGAGCCTGTGATCGGGCTCGCCCTCGACGGGACGGGCTACGGAACCGACGGGGCGATCTGGGGCTGTGAGTTTCTGGTGGCCGATCTGCGCGACTTCGAGCGGGCGGGGCATCTCAAGTATGTACCCCTCCCGGGCGGCGACGCTGCGATCCGCCATCCGTACCGGGTCGCGCTCTCGCACCTCAACGCCGCCGGGGTCGCGGAAGGCGGCGCCCTCGCGGATCTCGGACGCGAGCTCTTTCCGAAGGTGCCCCCGGGCGAGCTCGACCTCGTCGTCCAGCAGACCGAGAAGGGCATCAACTGCATCGACACGTCGAGCGCGGGGCGGCTCTTCGACGCCGTGTCCGCGATGATCGGCGTGTGCTCGGAGATCAGCTACGAGGCCCAGGCGGCGATCGAGCTCGAGTCGCTGATCGCCGCGGCCGTCGGCCGCGTCTACGCGTTCGAGGTGGTCGAGGAGGACGGGGGGATCGTCGTCGACGCCGCGCCGACCGTCCGCGCGGTGCTCGATGACGTCAGGAGCGGCAGACCGCGACACGAGATCTCGGCCGCGTTCCACGGGACGGTCGTCGAGTTCTGCCGGGACGTGGTGGGCCGTCTCTCCAGGGAGAGGAACATCCGGAAGGTCGCCCTCGCGGGCGGCGTCTTCCAGAACCGGTTCCTCCTGAGGTCACTCGTCGGCGCCCTCGAGGGGGACGGCTTCGAGGTCCTCCTCCACAGGGAGGTTCCGACCAACGACGGAGGCGTCTCGCTCGGCCAGGCCGTCGTCGCCAACGCCGGCGCCGCCGGATGACGCCGCGCGCGGCGCCGGGGGTGACACCGCAGACACGACAGGGAACCACGGGAAGGTAAAGCGCTATGTGCCTCGCAGTGCCAGGACGTATCATCGAGATCGAAGATCAGACGGCGAAGGTCGACTTCGGCGGCATCACGCGCGAGGCGAACCTGATGCTGATCGAGGACGCGACGGTGGGGGAGTACGTTCTGATCCACGCCGGCTTCGCGATCCAGCGCCTGAGCGCCGAGGAGGCGGAGGAGACGCTCCGTCTCTTCGGCGAACTCGCGCAGGCCATCGAGGAAGAGGACGAGAGGAAGAAGTGAGCACACTCATCGACAAGGAGCGGTTCCGGTCCGAGCCCGAAGCGCGGGCGCTCATCGCGCGCATCCACGATCTTGCGCGCGAGCCCGTCTCCCTCATGGAGGTCTGCGGGACGCACACGGTCGCGATCTCGCGGGCCGGCCTCCGATCGCTCATGCCCGGGGGCTTGAAGCTCCTCTCGGGGCCGGGCTGCCCGGTCTGCGTGACCCCGCTCGCGGAGATCGATCGCGCGATCGCTGCGTCGAGGCTTCCGAACGTGATCCTCACGACCTTCGGCGACATGATGCGGGTGCCGGGGTCCGAGTCGACGCTCGAGAAGGAGAAGGCCGAGGGCGCCGACGTCCGCATTCTCTACGGTCCGCTCCAGGCGATCGAGATCGCCGAGGAGAACCCCGATCGGGAGGTCGTGTTCGTGGGCGTCGGGTTCGAGACGACGTCGCCCACGATCGCGGCGACGGTCGTCGAGGCGAAGCGCCGCGGCATAGAGAACCTCTCCGTGTTCCCGTTCTTCAAGACGGTCCCCCGCGCCCTCGACATGCTCGCGCGGGTCCCGGGGCGGCCGCTCGACGGGTACATCTGTCCAGGGCACGTCAGCGCGATCATCGGTTCCGACGCCTACCTGCCGACCGTACGCGAGCACAACATGCCCTGCGTCGTGACCGGGTTCGAGCCGCTCGACATTCTCGCAGGTGTAGTCATGCTGCTCGAGCAGGCGGAAACGGTCCGCGCGGGCGGCGCGGCGAAGGTGGAGAACCAGTACTCGCGCGCCGTCACGCCCGAGGGGAACCGCGCCGCGCTCGCGATCATCGCGGACGTCTTCGACGAGTGCGACGCCGAATGGCGCGAGATCGGCGTGATCCCGATGAGCGGCCACGAGTTCAGCGAGCGGTACCGCTCGTTCGACGCGCGCGACCGTCTCGACATCGACGTCCCGGAGGCGACGGGACCCTCGGGCTGCATCTGCGGGGAGATCATGCTCGGCATGAAGATACCGACCGACTGCCCTCTCTTCGCGGGACGGTGCACGCCGCGCGAGCCGGTCGGCCCCTGCATGGTGTCGACGGAAGGCGCGTGCGCGGCGTTCTACAAGTACGACAGGGAGTCCGTCTGACGGCGGGCCCGACGGAGGCGACGTGAAGCGCGACGGGAAGATCAGAATGGCGCACGGGAGCGGGGGCGCCCTCATGCACGAGCTCATCGCCGAGGTCATCGTCGGCAGGCTCGGGAATCCCGTCCTCGACGCGCTCGACGACGCTGCCGACCTCACGGACCTCACCGGCGAGACGATCGGGCGCGGCCGCATCGCGCTCACGACCGACTCGTACGTCGTCCAGCCGCTCTTCTTCCCGGGCGGCGACATCGGCACGCTCGCCGTCGCGGGCACCGTCAACGATCTATCCATGAAGGGTGCGAAACCCTCGTACCTCACCCTCGGGCTCATCGTCGAGGAGGGGTTCTCGATCGCCGACCTCGAGCGCATCCTCGACTCGATCGCGTCGACCGCTCGGGAGGCCGGCGTCGTGATCGCCGCCGGCGACACCAAGGTCGTCGAGCACGGAACCGTCGGAGGCGTCATCCTGAACACCGCCGGCGTCGGCGTGATCCCGGAGGGCGTCGTCGTGTCCGGCGAGAGGGCGGAGGACGGCGACGCCGTCATCGTCTCCGGGACGCTCGGCGATCACGAGACGGCGATCCTCGTCGCACGCGAGAGCCTCAGGCTCGACGAGGTGATCGAGAGCGACTGCGCGTGCCTGAACGGGCTCGTCGAGGTCGTGCTCGGCGCCTGTCCCGATGTGCACGTCCTGCGCGACCCGACACGCGGCGGGCTCGGAACCACGCTGAACGAGATCGCGTCGCGCGCAGGCGTCGGGATCACGGTCGAAGAACGCGCGATCCCGGTCGAGCGCAAGGTGAAAGTGGTCTGCGACATCCTCGGGTTCGACCCGATCTACATGGCGAACGAGGGGAAGGTCATCGTCGTCGCTCCCGCAGAAGACGCGGACGGGATCGTCGAGGCGATGCGCGCGCACCCGCTCGGACGGGAGACTACCGTCATCGGGGAGGTCGGCGGGCGCCGCGGCGTCTACCTCCGCACCGCGGTCGGCGGGACGCGGCCGATCGTGATGCTCGAGGGCGTCCAGCTCCCGCGAATCTGCTAGCATCGGGGGACGCCCGGGCTGATGGCGCCGGGCGCCGGCTCCACCGCGAGCCGATCGAACCAGGGAGAATCGTGCACGAGCTTTCCATCTGCCAGAGCATGCTCCGCATCGTCGACGCGACCCTGGAGAAGCACCCGGGCGCTCAACTCCAGAAGATCTTCCTCGAGATCGGAAAGGGAGCGACGATCGAGCCGATCCTCCTCCGGGACGCGTTCGCGATCGTCACTTCGGGCGGACCCTACGAGGGAACCGAGCTCGTGATCGACGAGATCCCGCTCGTCGGCAAGTGCCGCGACTGCGGGAAGAGCTTCGACTACCAGGAGATCGCGCTCGGCTGCCCGTCGTGCGGCTCGAGGGCGATCAGTATGCAGAGCGGACTCGAGCTCAACATCAAGGAACTCGAGATCAGCGACTGACGCGGCCCGAGGCCGCGTCGCGCCGGCAGCCGCTCGCCGCGGAGATCACCTTAGAGTACACCACAGGGAGACGCCACTCATGACGAAGGGACTCGAGCTTCGTCCGATCGCCTACTTCTCGATGGAGATCGCGCTCGACCCGGCGATGCCGACCTACAGCGGCGGGCTCGGGGTGCTCGCCGGAGACACGCTGCGGGCCGCCGCCGACCTCCACCTGCCGATGGTCGCCGTCACGCTCCTCTACCGGGACGGCTACTTCCGGCAGCGGCTCGACGCCGAGGGGAACCAGACCGAGGTCGACGACGAGTGGCGCCCCGAGGAGTTCCTCGAGCCCCTGGACGCCCGCGCGAGCGTGACGATCGAGGGGAGGACCGTCGCCCTCAAGGCGTGGCGGTACAGGATCGAGGGCCAGGCGGGGCACGTCGTGCCGGTCTACTTCCTCGACTCGGCGCTCGAGGAGAACGACCCGGGCGACCGGACGCTGACCGACGATCTCTACGGAGGCGATCCGCGATACCGGCTCTGCCAGGAGACGATCCTCGGGATCGGCGGCATGGCCATGCTCGAGGCCGTCGGCCACGGCGACGTCCACACGTGCCACATGAACGAGGGACACTCCGCGCTTCTCTCGCTCGCCCTCCTGAGACAGGAGTGTCCGGACTGCGCGCTCGCCGACGTGCCGCCTGACGTCAGCGAGGGCGTGCGGAACCGCTGTGTCTTCACGACGCACACGCCGGTGGAGGCGGGGCACGACAGGTTCCCGGTCGACCTGGTGCGCCAGGTGCTCGGCGACGAGGTGGCCGCGGGTCTCGAGACCGTCGGCTGCATCACGGACGGCGTGCTCAACATGACGTACCTCGGCTTGAGGCGCAGCCACTACGTGAACGGCGTCTCGATGCGACACGAGCAGATCGCGGAGGGGATGTTCCCGGGCTACCCGTTCAACTCGGTCACGAACGGGGTCCACGCCGCATCGTGGACCGGCGACGCGTTCCAGGAGCTCTACGACCGGCACATCCCCGAGTGGCGGCAGGACAACCGGTATCTCCGCTACGTCGTGGCGGTCGACACCGACGAGATCCTCGACGCTCACGCGGCCGCGAAGCGCGCGCTCGTCGACACGGTGCGCGAGCGAAACGGCGTCGAGCTCGACCCGAACCTCTTGACGATCGGCTTCGCCAGACGCGCCACTCCTTATAAGAGGGCGGACCTCCTTCTTTCGGACCTCGACCGCCTGAGGAAGATCGCGGCCGACGTGGGACCCCTCCAGATCGTCTACGCCGGGAAGGCGCACCCGAGGGACGGCGAGGGGAAGGCCACGATCAAGCACATCTTCGAGATCGCCGCCGCGCTCAAGGACACAATCCCGATCGTCTATCTCGAGGACTACGACATGGATCTCGGCCGCTGTCTCACGTCGGGCGTCGACCTCTGGGTGAACACGCCCCTGAAGCCGCTCGAGGCGTCCGGAACGAGCGGCATGAAGGCCGCGATGAACGGCGTCCCGAGCCTCTCCGTCCTCGACGGTTGGTGGATCGAGGGGCACGTCGAGGGAGTGACGGGGTGGTCGATCGGCGAGCACTGGGAGAAGGAGAGCGACACCGAGGAGGAGGTCGACTCGCTCTACGACAAGCTCGAGTACCTGATCCTCCCCACGTACTACAGCAGGCCGGAGGCGTTCGCCGCGATCATGCGCTCCACGATCGCTCTGAACGCGTCGTTCTTCAACAG
>JALGWI010000110.1 GCA_025774245.1 bacterium | reverse complement strand
CGTTCGGGGACACGCGCTCGATGCGACCCGATGTCCGTGACGCGCGATCGACGAGAGCCGGCCTCTGCGACTGCGGTTCGAGCCGGGCAGCGTCTGCTGAATCGTCTTCCCCGTCGGCGCCGGTCGCCGGCGCAACGAGCGCGCCAGCGAGAGAGACTACCACGAAACACGAGACGGCCCCTCGCAGAAACGTCAAATCGCCAGCTCCCGCACGCCTCTCGGCCCCAAAGGACAGACCGTGAACTCCTGAGCGTCCCCTTCCACTTCCCACATCTGGACCCGCACCACGTCGCCCTCCTCGGTGTCGGCGTAGCGCGCCACGACCCCCGCGGCCGTCTCGAGGTCGGCCGCGTCCGGGCTCCCCTCGAGGACGCCCACCGGTCCCTTCCGATCGAGGACCTTGACGAAGAGCGCGTCGGCAGGCTTCAGCCCGAAGAGCTCCTCGTTCTCGCCGTGATTCCGTCCAACCGTGAGCTTGGCCCTGGGGGAGATCCTGAACTGCCGCCCGACGGCGAGGAGACGGATCGCCGCGACCGACAGCCCGTCGTGCTCCATGAGATCGCGGACGCCCCGCGAGTAGTTCTCGTCTGTGAGCAGGCACCCTCCCGCGGGCGACGCGTAGCGGGTGATGCCGAACTGCTTCGCGAGGTCCATCTGGGGCTTCCTCGTCCGGCCGTGCAGGCCCAGGAGCCCCGCGCGGTCGACCCATCCCTCGGTCTCGGGAATCGTCGCCGGGAGCAGTTTGGCGGAGAGCGGCCTGAGCAGAAGTCCGGTCAGATTCGACTCCCTCTCGACGGCCGCCAGTCCGTAGCGCATCTGGGACTTCGGCCTCTGTCCGACGACCTCGCCGGTCACGATGAACGACGCCCCGAGTTCCTCCATCCTCTCCGCGGCGCGGCGCAGCATGAGCGCGTGGCAGTCGATGCACGGGTTCACGTGCCTCCCGAATCCGTGCTTGGGCCCGCGGATGACATCGAGCACGTCCTCGCTGATATCGATGACGATGAGCTCGATCCCGAGTTCCTCGGCGCTCCGCTTGGCGTTGTCGGCGTCGAAGAACGGGGACTCGAAGCTGACGCCCACGACCTCGATGCCCTGTTCCATCAAGAGCCGCGCGGCCAGGATGCTGTCGAGCCCACCTGAAACGAGCGCGATCGCCTTCATTGCCTTGGACACCTCGAGCCTGCCCGCGGTCGAGCGCGGGCCTGTCTTGAGCCCCGGGGGAAAAACTGGCGGGAATGTGTGGGAATCGAACCCACCTCGGACGGGATTAGCCGCCCGACTTAAGGGTTTGAAGCCCTCGAGGCCCACCAGGACCTATCCATTCCCGCATCTTCTTCGATGCTCTCTCCGACGATCCGTTCCGTCCAGCTAGACGAGCTCCAGAGGACGGTCTCCCTTCGGCGCGACGCGCCCTATGACGCGGGCCCCGCGCCCACCACGGGCACCGAACTCCCGTTCGAACGTGGCGAGCCGCTCCTCGTCGAGGGCGATCAGGAGCCCGCCCGACGTCTGCGGATCGTACACCAGATCGACCGACCGACCGGCGGCCCCCGATCGGTCGTTCGTGAGCGTCCCGTAGAACTGCTGGTTCGTGAAGAGCCCGCCCGGCGAGATCCCGGCCTCGAGCGTATCGAGGGCCCCGTCGAGGAGCGGGATCTTGCTGAGCTCGAGCGAGAGCGTCACGCCGCTCGCCTCGGCCATCTCGATGGCGTGCCCCGCGAGCCCGAAGCCGGTCACGTCGGTCGCGGCCCGTGCTCCGGCCGCGACCATCGCCTCGGACGCGGCCCGGTTCAGCGCGCTCATGATGTCGGTGATCTCGCGGAGCTTCGAGGCCTTGAGCCTCTCGAGCTTGAGGGCGGTCGCGAGAACGCCTACACCTAAGGGCTTCGTCAGGACGAGAATATGCCCGGCCCTGGCGCCGGCGTTCGACACGACGTTTGCGGGATCGATCGTGCCGATCACCGCGCAGCCGAACTTCAGCTCTCGATCGCTCACGGAGTGCCCGCCGATGACGATGACGCCCGCCTCGGACATCTTCTCCCGCGACCCGATCAGAATGTCGGCCATGACGCTCATCGGGAGCTCGCCGTCCGGGAAGCACATGATGTTCAGGGCCACGAACGGGCGTCCGCCCATCGCGTAGATGTCGGAGACCGCGTTCGCGGCGGCGATCCTCCCGAAATCCGCCGGATCGTCCACGATCGGTGTGAAGAAGTCGACGGTGAGCACGAGGGCCGACCCGTCGTCCAGAAGATAGACCCCGGCGTCGTCCACCGTGTTCGACGACACGAGCACGCGTGGATCAGCCAAGGGCGGCAGCTTGTCGAGCACGGCGCGCAGGTCCTCCGGACCCAGCTTCGACGCTCAGCCCGAGCACTCCACCATCTGCGTCAGCTTCGGGATGTCCCCGGTCACGATCAGTTCTCCGCTCTTTGTCTACTCGACGGTGACACTCTTCGCGAGGTTCCGCGGCTGATCGACGTGACACCCGCGCTTCACCGCGATGTGATACGCCAGGAGCTGCAGCGGAACCACGGACAGGATCGGCGTCAGGTGCGGGAGCGTTCGGGGGATCTCGATGACGTCGTCCGCCATCTTCTCAACCTGATCGTCACCCTCGGAGGTGATGGCGATGATGCGCCCGCCGCGGGCCTTCACCTCCTGCATGTTCGAGAGGATCTTCTCGTAGAAGGCGTCCTGGGGAGCGATCACGACCACCGGCATGCGCTCGTCGATGAGCGCGATCGGGCCGTGCTTCATCTCTGCGGCGGGATAGCCCTCGGCGTGGATGTACGAGATCTCCTTCAGCTTCAGCGCTCCCTCGAGCGCTACCGGGAAGTTGTACCCGCGCCCGAGGTAGAGGAAGTTCGTGTCCTTGGCGTAGCGCGACGCGATCTCCCTGATGCTCTCGTGACGGCCCAGGATCTCCGCGATCTGGCCGGGGATGGCCTCCATCGCCCTCACGATCTGCCTGCCGCGCGTCACCGAGATGTCGTGGCTCCTCCCCAGCATCAGGGCGACGGCCGCCAGCACCATGAGCTGCGACGTGAACGCCTTCGTCGAGGCGACGCCGATCTCGAGCCCGGCGTGCGTGTAGACGCCGCCGTCGCTCTGCCGTGCGATCGTCGACCCGACGACGTTGACGATTCCGAGGGCCACGGCGCCCCTGCGCTGCGCCTCCGCCATCGCGGCCAGCGTGTCGATCGTCTCGCCAGACTGGCTGATGACGATGGCGATGTCCCCGGGGTTGATCACGGGGTTCCGGTAGCGGAACTCGGAGGCGTACTCGACCTCGACGGAGACGCGGGCAAGGTCCTCGAGCATGTACTCGCCGATCAGGCCCGCGTGCCACGACGTGCCGCACGCCAGGATGATGATGCGCTCGGACTTCTGGAACGCTCTCCTGTGCTCGCGAAGGCCTCCGAGGATGGCGTCCCCCGCCGCGGAGATCAGACGTCCCCTCACGGCGTCCATCACCGTGCGCTCCTGCTCGAAGATCTCCTTGAGCATGAAGTGAGGGAATCCGTTCTTCTCGATCATGTCGATGTTCCACGTGACCTTCTCGACGTTCTTGGTGATGAGCTCGTTCTCGAGGGTGGTGGTCGAGAAGCCGTCCGGCGTGGCGACGACCATCTCGAGGTCGTCGAGGTAGACGACGTCGCGCGTGTGCCGCACGAGCGCGGCGACGTCGGAGGCGACGTAATTGGCGTCCTTCCCGATGCCGACCACGAGCGGGCTCCCGTTCCTGGCGCCGACGAGCTTCTCCGGCTCGTCCGCACAGATGACGGCGATTCCGTAGGCGCCCTGGACGCCGGCGAGCGCGGCGCGAACCGCCGCCTCGAGGTTGCCCTCGTAGTGCTCCTGGATCAGATGGGCCAGGACCTCCGTGTCGGTCTCGGAGGTGAAGACGTGCCCCTTCGCCTCGAGGGTGCGTCGGATACTCCGGTAGTTCTCGACGATGCCGTTGTGCACGAGGGCGATCCGTCCGGAGCCGTCCAGGTGGGGATGGGCGTTCTGCTCGGACGGCTCTCCGTGGGTCGCCCATCGCGTGTGGGCGATGCCGGTGGGACCCGAGATAGGACGCTCATCGATGAGCACCTGGAGCCCGTCGATCTTCCCCTCGGCCTTGCGAATGTCGAGCCCGTCGCCGTCGACCACGGCGATGCCCGCCGAATCGTACCCGCGGTACTCCACACGCCGGAGCCCCTCAAGGAGGATCGGCACCGTGTCCCTGTCGCGCGTCACACACCCGATTATCCCGCACATGGTCGATCTCCTCCCGTCCCTCGGGAGACACCCGCGCACGCTCGTTCGGCGAGCGCGTTCGCCGTGTCCCGATCCGTGGCCTCGGAGATGACCCTGACCACGGGCTCAGTTCCTGACATCCTAACGTGAACCCAGCAATCGGGCCAAGACATCTTTGCACCATCGGTGAGGTCGAGCTCGCCGTCGGGGAACGTGGCCTTGACTGCATCGATCAGCCGGTCGCGCGACGGGTTCTCGAGGACGATCTTCCGCTTCACCATCGCGTACGACGCGAAACGTCCCACGAGCTCGCTGGCGCGGGAGCCTCCGCCCGCCGCCAGGCCGGTGATCACGAGGCCCGCCGCTGTCGCGGC
>JALGWI010000021.1 GCA_025774245.1 bacterium | reverse complement strand
GGGGCCGACGACGAGGACAGGCTCAGTGAGGCCGTGCGCGCCTCGGAGGTCAAGGGTGTGGTGAAGGCGTTCTTCGACGACATGGCGACCGCCTACGCGGCGTGCGACCTCGTCGTCTCGCGTGCCGGGGCGACGGCGATCGCCGAGATCGCGTTCCTCGGCAAGCCTTCGATCCTCGTTCCGTACCCGCACGCGACCGAGGGTCATCAGATGAAGAACGCGCGCGCTCTCGAGCGCGCGGGAGCGGCCGTCGTGATTCCCGACGAGGAGCTGACCGGGGACGCGCTGGCCGATCGCATAGACGGGTTTCTCTCGAACCGCCACCAGCTCGCGGAGGCGGCTGACGCAGCCGGTGCGCTCGCGCGGCCCGATGCGGCTGACAGGGTCGCGCGAGCCGTACTGGCTTTCGCGTCGTCGGGAGCGTCAGGTGGCGGCGGGACGGAAGGCTCATCGCGGGAGGGGAGAGCGGCGTGACGATGTTCGGGCGGGTCAAGCACGTCCATCTCGTGGGAATCGGCGGCGCCGGCATGAGCGGCATCGCCGAGGTCCTCGTGACGCTCGGGTTCATCGTCTCCGGGTCCGACCTCCTGAGCACCGAGACGACGATCCGCCTCGAGAGCCTGGGCTGCTCCGTCTTCCACGGCCACGAGGCCGGCAACATCGAGGGGGCCGACGTCGTCGTCGTGTCGACGGCGGTCTCGGCGGACAACCCCGAGGTGATGGCGGCGAGGGAACGGCTGATCCCGGTGATCCCGCGCGTCGAGATGCTCGCGGAGCTCATGCGCATGAAGTACTCGGTCGCGGTCGGCGGGACCCACGGGAAGACGACGACCACGTCGCTCATCGCCGCGATCCTCGACGCCGGCGGCCTCGACCCGACGGTCGTCGTCGGCGGGAAGATCACGGCGATGGGCACCGGGGCGCGGCTCGGCGCGAGCGAGTACATGGTGGCGGAGGCAGACGAGAGCGACGGCTCCTTCCTCAAGCTCTCGCCGTCGATCGCCGTCATCACGACCGTCGACGAGGAGCACCTCGACTACTACTCGGGCCTCGAGGAGATCAAGGAAGCCTTCACGCACTTCGGGAACAGCGTCCCCTTCTACGGGTGCTCCGTCGTCTGCCTGGACCAGCGGAACATCCAGTCGATCATCGGGGACATCGAGCGGCGGGTCGTGAGCTACGGGCTCGCCAGCCAGGCGGACGTCCAGGCGCACGGGATCGAGACCAAGGGCGAGACGACCGCGTTCACGGTCGAGGCGGCCGGCTTCGAGCTCGGGCAGGTGGAGATCAAGATGCCCGGCCTCCACAACGTGTACAACTCGCTCGCCGCGATCGCCGTGGCCCTCGAGCTAGGGGTCGCGTTCAGCGACATCTCCGGTGCCCTCTGGCAGTTCGAGGGGATCGCGAGACGTTTCGAGATCAAAGGGGAGGCCAACGATGTGCTTGTTCTGGATGACTACGGTCACCACCCGGCCGAAATCACGACGACGCTCTCCGCGGCGTCGGCCCGGTGGAACAGACGTCTCGTCGTGCTCTTCCAGCCGCACCGATACACCCGAACGCAGAAGCTTCTCGAGGAGTTCGGACACAGCTTCTATGACGCTACCGTCCTCCTCGTCACGGGGATCTATGC
Organism: bacterium; assembly: GCA_025774245.1. Lineage (GTDB taxonomy): Bacteria > Joyebacterota > Joyebacteria > Joyebacterales > Joyebacteraceae > JALGVN01. The sequence continues at coordinate 68,395 of JALGWI010000021.1, read as the reverse complement.
GGCGAGCGAGCAGCCGATCGAAGGAGTAAACGGCGGCAGCATCGTCGATGCGGCGCGCCGGCACGGGCACAGGAACGCCGAGTATGTCGAGGACATGGACGAGCTCTTCGAGCACGCCATGAGCATCATCGAGCCCGGCGACGTCGTCATGACCCTCGGAGCCGGCGACATCTACAAGGTGGGCGAGAGGATCCTCGCCAGCCTCGGCGCGCGGAGCGGGGGGAGGGGCGTCTGAGCCCCCCGCGCATGGATCCCGCGGCCGGCGGCAACGCCAGGCGAATCGGGGACGCCCCAGGCGTCCCGGATGGAGGTCTGCGAACCGAGATGGGGATCGACCAGCGGATCATCGACGAACTCACCGCCCTCGTGCCGCGCGACGCGCGCGCCGACGAGCCGATGGCCCGTCACACCTCGCTCGGGCTGGGCGGTCCGGCCGACCTCTTCCTCGAGCCTTCCGATCCGGACACGTTCCGGGACTGCGCGGCCTTCCTCGCCGACGAGGGGGTACCGATCACCGTCATCGGGCGCGGGACGAACATGCTCGTGAGAAGCGGCGGGATCGACGGTGCCGTCATGACGGGCGAGCGCGCGTTCACGAGCCTCGCCTGCACCGAGGACGGGATCGAGGCGGGGAGCGGCGTCACGCTCCACCGCCTGCTCGGGTTCTGCGTCGAATGCGGGCTGACGGGCCTCGAGGGGCTCTCGGGGATTCCAGGGAGCGTCGGGGGCGCCGTCGTGACCAACGCCGGGAGCTTCGGCGACACGATCGGGGAGAGGCTCACCGAGATCGTGACCTTCGAGCCGGGCATGAGCTCGAAGATCGTCCCGGCGGGCGACATCGGGATCGACTACCGCAGCACGTGTCTCCCCGAACGGGCCGTCGTCACGGTCGCCCGTCTCAAGCTCGAGAGCGCCGACCCCGAGGACGTGGAGCGGCGCCAGAGGGAGACACTGGAGAAGAAGTGGAAGTCGCAGCCGAGCGGCATGCGGAGCGCCGGATGCGTCTTCCGCAATCCCCCGGGCGAGTCGGCCGGGAAGATCATCGACACGCTCGGGCTCAAGGGGACGAGAGTCGGCGGCGCCGTCGTTTCGGACGTGCATGCCGGATTCATACTGAACGACCGCGGTGCGACGCCGGACGAGGTCGAGGAGCTGATCGAGCTGGTGCGGTCCCGCGTGGTCGACGAGACCGGGATCGCCCTCGAGCTCGAGATCGAGATCGTCGGGCGCCGCGCACACTGAGAACCGGAGGTCCCCGGACGTGAGGATCGTGGTGAGAAGAGGCTCGAACAGAAGGCGATCCGGGCGGAAGCGCCGTGCTGGGGCCAAGGACGGCTTCGCGGGCGTCGCCGCCCGCGTGCGGTCGAGCGCGAGCGCCGTGTCGGCGGCGTGCTCCCGGACGGCCGAGGGCCTCTCGCGCGTCGGGAAGCCGCGCCGGCGGACGAACGTGCGGCGGGCGGACACCCGGCGGACGGACGCACGGGGGACCGGCACGCGGCGTGTCCAGCCCGCGCGGACGCGAAACGTGCGGGTCCGGACGACGACCGCGGGCCGCACGAAGCCCGCTTCCAAGCGTGCCGCTCCCAAGCGCGCGACGTCGAGGCGCGCCGCGCCGCGCCCCGCGGAGACCAGGCGCGCGATGCCGCGTCGTGCGGCGCCCCCGCGGGCGACGTCCCGCGGCGAGACGTCACCGAAGAGGGCGTGGACCCTCCGGCACGTCGCCGTCGTCGTCTCCGCCGTGATTCTCGGCACCGGGATGGGCTACGCGATCTCCAAGGCCTCGCAGTGGGGGCAGAGCGCGGAGCAGTTCCTGCTGTCCGAGATCGAGATCATCGGGAACGAGGTCCTGACCGAGGGCGAGGTCGTCGAGCTCTCGGGCCTCACGACGGGGACGAACCTCCTGTCGATCAGGATCGCGAGCGTCGAGCGGGCGGTCGAATCGTCGCCGCGCGTGGAGCGCGCTCGCACCCTGAGACTTCTGCCGGACAGGATCATCGTACGGATCGAGGAGAGGAAGCCCGCGGCGCTCGTGGCGACCGCCGCCTTTGGGTTTGTCGAGGTGACCGACGACGGGCTCGTCCTGCCGCCGGTCGAGCGGACGGCCCTCGCGGACCTTCCGCTGATCGTGGGCGCCGCCGACTCCGTCGAGTTCGGTGGAGTCGCAGCGTCCGGTGACATCGAATACGTGCTCGAACTCCTGAGGACGGCGCGTGCCATCGAGCCCGCCCTCTGGATGGAGATATCGGAAATACGCATTGCGCCGGGGTCGGGTCTGGTCATCTACACGGCAGCCGACGGGGCAGAGATCAGGGTTGGCTCCGGCGCTCTAGATTCGCGCGACCTCAAGCGCCTCTGGATGGTCCTCACGGACCTCAAGTCGAGGGGCGATGTGGTCGAGTCGATAGACTTTCGATACAAGGACCAGGCCGTCGTCCGGCTGAGGGCGGGCGGCGCCCGAGGGCGCATCTAGGAGGGGGGCTCTCGTGAGAAGGAGTGAGATCGTCGTCGGTCTCGATCTCGGATCGAGCAGGATCAAGGCGGTGGTCGCCGACGTTCGCGACCGTGAGCTGCCCGAGATCCTGGGGCTCGGGCAGTCCAAATCCGACGGCATCGAGGCCGGCGTCATCGTCAACATGGAGCGGGCCGCGAGCTCGATCAGGGAGGCTGTCACGGCGGCGGAGGAGAGCGCCGACGTGGAGATAGGCCGCGTGGCGGTGTCGGTCGACGGCGAACACATCAAGGGCATCGACAGCCGCGGCGTCATCGCCGTTTCCAGGAGCGGCGGAGAGATCACGAGGTCGGAGGTCGCGACCGTTCTCGACGCGGCGAAGACCCTGGCGCTCCCCGTGGGGAGGGCGATCATCGAGGTTCTGCCTCAGGAGTTCTTCGTCGATGCACAGCGCGGGATCCGGGACCCCATCGGGATGTCCGGCGTCCGGCTGGGCTCGAAGGTCCACATCGTGACCGCGTCCAAGCAGGCCGTCGACAACGTGACGAGGGCAGTGAGGAGAGCGGGCCTCAGGGTGAGCGACGTGGCGTTCAAGGCGCTCGCGTCGGGCAGGGCCTCCGTCTCCGAGGACGAGAAGGAGCTCGGCGTCCTCCTCGTGAACCTCGGCGGAGGGACGACGGGGCTCGTGCTCTACCACTCCGGCGCCGTGAGGCACACGGCGTCGATCGGCTGGGGCGCGGCGAGCGTGACGAACGACATCGCCGTGGGACTGAGGGTTCCGCTCACGAAGGCCGAACAGCTCAAGATCGAAAACGGCTGCGGGAGAGCCGCGACGGTCGACGACTCGCCGGTCGAGATCCCGTCGGTCGGCGGGCGGCCGCCGAGGGAGACGTCGCGACAGATGCTCGCGGCGATCATCGAGCCGAGGATCCGCGAGATCCTGGAGCTCGTGATGAACGAGGTCAGGAGCACCGACTACTGGGGGAGGATTCCTGCCGGGGTCGTGCTCACGGGTGGGGGAGCCAGACTTCCAGGGATCGCCGACATCGCCGAGGAGATCTTCGGGGTGCCGGCCCGCATCGGGCTGCCGGGCAGGGTTTCGGGCAGGTTCGACGCCATCTCCGATCCGGCCTTCGCGGCCGTCGTCGGCGTCGCACTCGCCTCCATGGAGACGAACGGCGTGTCTCGGATGAAGACCGACACGCCACTCACGGAGACGGTTCAGAGGGTCCGGCAGTGGGTCGACAGCCTTCTGTGACAGGAGTGGGCGAGAAATGAGACATGACGAGAGAAGGACGGGCGGTAGTTCCAAGGCGAGGAGTTCCCGGCGTCTAGGCAGGGGGATCGAGGAGGCGAGACGAATGGCGCTGAAGCTCGAGTTCGAGCCGGAGATGGGTGCGAAGATCAAGGTCGTGGGCGTGGGCGGTGCCGGCGGGAACGCCGTGAACCGCATGGTCGAGTCGGGCTTCGCTGGCGTCGACTTCGTCGCGGTCAACACGGACGTGCAGGCGCTCGAGTGCTCCCTCGCCCAGCACCGCGTTCAGATCGGCAAGCAGCTGACGCACGGACTCGGCTCGGGTGGGAGCCCCGAGACCGGGAGGAAGGCGATCGAGGAAGACAGCGAGCAGATCGAGTCGATCTTGAAGGGCGCCGACATGGTGTTCGTCGCCACCGGCATGGGCGGAGGGACCGGCACCGGGGCGAGCCCGGTCGTCGCGCAGATCGCGAAGAAGCTGGGAGCGCTCGTGGTCGGTGTCGCGACGAAGCCGTTCCTCTTCGAGGGGCAGTTCAGGATGCGTCAGGCCATCGAAGGCCTGAAGTTGTTCAAGGACGAGGTCGACACGGCGATCGTCATCCCGAACCAGAGGCTTCTCGCGGTCGCGAACAAGAACACGCCGATCCGCGAGGCGTTCCGCATCGCCGACGACGTTCTCCTGAGGGCGACCCGCGGCGTGTCCGATCTCATTACGATCCCCGGGCTCGTCAACCTCGACTTCGCCGACGTCAAGTCCGTGATGACGGAGATGGGCGACGCCGTCATGGGGACGGGTGTCTCGACCGGGAAGAACCGGGCCGTCGAGGCGGCGCAGCAGGCGATTCAGAGCCCCCTCCTCGAGGACACGAGCATCTCCGGAGCCGAGGGCGTGCTCGTCAACGTCACGGGCGGCGCGGATCTCACGCTGCACGAGATCAACGAGGCCGCGATGATCGTCAACGAGGCGATCGGGGCCGAGTCGAACATGATCTTTGGGGCGGTGATCGACGACAGCCTGAAGGACGGGATCACGATCACCGTGATCGCCACCGGCATCAACGGCCAGAAGAAGAAGCTTCGGCCGGAGCTGCGGACCGAGCTGCGGACCGAGGAGCAGCCTGAGGTACGCCCCGAGGTGCTGGAGGTGGTCGAGCCGAAGACCGATACTGCGGTCGAGCCCGTGAAGGTGACGCCGCGTCGGAACGTCTCAGAGCACGACAGGCAGGCGCAGCCCGCGCTGAGGCGTCGCCAGCCCGCGCTCGTACACCGCGAACTCGCACACCGCGAGCCCGCGCCTATTCAGCACCAGGCCGAAGGCGCGCGGCGCAGCGCGGTGGTTGCCAAGGGCGCCAAGAAGAAGTCGCGCCGTGAGCTCGAGATCCCGGCGTTCCTGCGAAGGCAGATGGACTAGCGGCAGGGACCCGCGCTTCAGGCGCCGAATGGAAGGAGGTGCTAGTGTCCCTCTTTACGAAGCTCTTCGGACTTGGCGACAGCGATCACTACAACAAGGGAATCGAGTACTACAACCGCGGCGAGTACGACAAGGCAGTCGTGGAGTTCGAGACCGCGATCGCGTCGAACACCAACAAGTCCGATCCCTACTACCAGCTCGGCATGTTCTACGCGGCCGAGACACACGCGCATCTCGGGTTCTCCTTCTACAAGACGGGTGATCTGGAGCGGGCGGAGGAGCAGTTCAAGAAGGCGGTGGAGGAGAACGCCAGATACCCCGACCTGCACTACCACCTCGGCGTGATCTCCGAGAAGCGCGGGCAGCACGAGCAGGCGATCGGGTCGCTCGAGAAGGCGATCGAGATCAACCCTGAGTACATGGAGGCCTACTGCTATCTGGCCATCGCGCTCTCGGAGATCGGGAGGCGCGACGAGGCGATGAAGGCCTTCGAGAAGGCGACTCGGTTCGGGCTGGCCGTGCCGATCCCTGAGCCGCCGCGGCTCGCGGAGGTCTCCGAGCGTTTCCTGAGGCCCCCGTACGACGAGCTGAAAGACGCGATGTCCACCAAGGAGGACTTCCGTACCCTCGTGAACGAGGCGGTCACCGCGCACAACGTGGGCGAGTCCGAGAAGGCGATCAACCAGCTCCGGGATGCGGTCGCGCTCCGCCCTCAGTATCCGGATCTCCGCTGCCGTCTCGCGATCATGGAGGGTGAGGTCGGGCGGTTCGACGAGGCGATCGCGGAGCTCGACAAGGCGCTCGACACGAACCCGAACTACGTCGACGCGCTGTTCTATCGCGGGGTCTACGCGCTCAAGCTCGCCAAGTACCGCGACGCGTGCGAGAGCCTCAAGCGGGCCGTCGATCTCCGACCCGACTACTGGGATCTCAGGTGCTATCTCGGGATCGCCTTCTTCAAGCGGGGCATGTTCGACGAGTCGCGCGCCGAACTCCTCCAGGTGACGAAGGAGTGCCCGAAGTACTCGCTGGCGCACTACTACCTTGGGATGACGAGCCTGTCTTCGAGGAAGATGGAGGAAGCGACCGAGGCGTTCAAGGTCGCCTTCGACGACCCGAGGTTCAGGACCGACATGCCCGGCGAGTCGGCCGACATTCTGCTCGAGAGCGGCGACTACGACGCGGCCATCGAGCGTTACACCGTCGCGATCTCCGAGAACCCCGACTACGCCGATCTCCACTGCGGGCTCGGCGTGGCTTTCATGGCGCGCTCGAGGTTCGAGGATGCGGAGCGGGAGCTCGAACGGGCGCTCGAGATCAACCAGGAGTACGCCGAGGCGCACGCCTGCCTCGGCAGGGTGAAGGCGCTCCTCGACAAGGAGGAGGGCGCCATCGAACATCTCGAGAAGGCGCTCTCGTTGCGGCCCGGCTACGCCGATCTCCACCGCGAGCTGGCGGACCGCTACATCGCGAACGAACGACACAGCGAGGCGATCGCGGAGCTCGAGAAGGCCGTCGCCATCAACGCGAACTACGTGGAGGCGAGGCTGACGCTCGGCCTGACGTACAGGAGGGTCGATCGAAGCGAGGAGGCGGACAGCCAGTTCCGCGACGTCCTCGAACTCGATCACAGGAACCCGATCGCCCGCGCGCAGCTCTCGGACTGGACCCCGAGCCACCGGGAGCTCCGAAAGATGCGGATGTGATCCGGGAACAGAGAGAGACATGAGCCACCGCGAGACGTCTCCGCTCCCGAACGAGACGTGGCTCAGGGGCTCGCCCGATTCCCTTGGGACCGGGCCCGAACGCCTCTCGGTCGTCCTCTGCTATCCAGCCACATACCCACTGGGCATGAGCAACCTGGGATTCCAGGCCGCCCTCGCGGCGTTTCGGGGCATCCCCGGCGTGCGCTGCGAGCGCGCGTTCTGGGATCCGACCGACGCCCGCCGGGGGAGGAGCCTCGAGTCGGGAACACCGCTCTCCGCATTCGACGTCGTCGCGTTCTCTGTCTCGTTCGAGGGCGACTTCCTGGTGGTCCCGGCGCTTCTCGCCGCCGGGGGGATCCCGGTCGCGTCGGCCGACCGGTCGGTCGACGATCCGCTCGTCGTGCTGGGCGGCATCTGCTCCATCCTGAATCCCGAACCCGTCGCCGCGTTCGTCGACGCGGTTCTCGTGGGGGCGGCCGAGGGTCTCGTGCCTCCGTTCGTCGACGAGCTCGCGCGAGGGGGGAGGAAGGAGAAGGAGGAGACACTGGGGAGTCTGGCGCGGCTTCCCGGCGTCTACGTGCCCTCGCTCTACCGGGTCGACCGCCGGCCCGACGGGCGGATCGCGGGCTTCGCCTCCGAGGACGATGCCCCGCTCCCGGTCGTGCCGGCGCAGGCCCCCTCTGGCAGCGGCGCGCCACAGAGCCTCGTCCTCTCAGAAGACACCCACTTCGGGCGCGCGTTTCTGATCGAGGTGTACCGCGGCTGCGGGCGCGGCTGCCGCTTCTGCGCCGCGGGGCACGTCTACCGCCCCCTGTGCGCCCGGCCCGTCGAGGAGATCCTCGACGCGGTTCGTGAGGCGCTCCCCCACACGAAGAAGGTCGGTCTCGTGACGGCGGCGCTCGGAGATCATCCTGATGTTCGTGAACTGCTCGACTCGCTCGCCCGTCTCGGTGCCGAGGTCACGATCGCCTCGATGCGCGCCGAGAACGTCGATTCGGAGCTGGCGAGGCTCCTCGTCGCAAGCGGCGTCCGGAGCGTCACGATCGCGCCCGAGACCGGCACCGAGCCCCTGAGGAAGATCATCGGCAAGCCCACCGCGGACGGCGCGATCGTGGAGGCCGCGCGCGCGCTCCGCGGCGCCGGGCTCGAGAGGCTCAAGCTCTACTTCATGGTCGGCCTGCCGGGCGAGCGGGCCGACGACGTCGAGGCCATCCCCGGTCTCGTCCGCGAGGTGCGCTCCGCCTTCGTCGCAGGCCGCGCGGGCGCGCGGCTCTCGGCGAGCGTCGCAGGCTTCGTCCCGAAGGCGCGGACGCCGTTCCAGTGGGTCGCGATGGAGGAGGAGAAGGTCCTGCGCGCGAAGCTCGCCGCGCTCCGGCGAGGCATCGCGGGCGGTTCGGGCACGGGCTTCACGAGCGCCGGGCCGCGGGAGGCCTGGCGGGAGGCCGTTCTCTCACGCGGCGGGAGGGACATCGCCCCGGCGATCGCCCGCTTTGCGCTCGAAGGCCTGCCGTGGAAGGCGTCGCTGAAGCGGAGCGGCGTCGACGCCGTCGCCGTCGCGGGACTGGAGCGCGCTCCGGACGAGGTCTTTCCCTGGGAGATCGTCGAGGCCGGAGTCCCCAAAGAGAAGCTCCTCGCCTCTTACAGAGAAGCGAGGAGCCTGATAACCGACCGCGACGACGCTGGCGGATCCACTCGCGAGAAGTAGACGATGGCGGGGCGTAGACGGCAGCGGGGGGGACACTGGCGCGCTGTCTACTTCGCGGACGGATCGTTCTCCATGATTCCGAAGACGTTGCCCTCGGTGTCCTTGAAGTAGGCGAGCCAGCCCACTCCCGGGACGGCCATCTTCGGGGCGGTGATCTCGCCGCCCCCGGCTTCGATCTTCCCGACGTACTCGTCGACCGAGGAAACGCCGACGGTGTTCCTGACCTCCATCCCGGTCTCCCGCCTGGCGATGCCGCCGTCGATTCCGGGCTCGGGCGCCTCGCCGGTAACGACGAGCCAGTAGTCGACGGGTCCTTCCCACTTCTGAATCTTCCAGCCGAAGACGCTCTCGTAGAACCTCACCGCGCGCTCCGGGTCGTCCGCCGGGACCTCGAAATGGACGGGCCTGGGCATCCGTGTCTCCCTTGCTCGTTATTGGCGGGGTCGACGCCTCTCCGGGCGCCGGTCAGCCCGCGCTCACCGACGCTCCCGCGCGTCGCCCCGCCATTGCGCTTCGCTGCTTGCCCGTTTAGATTCGGAACGGTCGCCGCCGTTTCCCGCGGGCCTGCGAATTCGGGGGCGCCGCAACTCATTGACAGACGCTCAGTTATGTGGTAATATCAGAAGGATTGTCCTGAGAACGAAGTGAGAAGCGGCCGCCCGGGTGGCCGAGGTCCCACAAGGGGGTACAGATGAAGGTCCGCACGATGATCCTGGCTCTCGCGGTGCTGGCGCTTGCGTTTGGCTCGGCCGCCGCTTCCGAGCAGTGGATACCGTTCGAGAGCCGCGCACCACGCGACGTGAGTGTCTCGGTCGTCTCGTCGAGCCTCACGGGCGTCGGCCTGAGGATCGGGGTGCCGGGGGCGTTCGCCGAGGACGTCTCGACCAGGGGCGGCGAGTTCGTCAGGCTCACGCTCCCGTCGTACGGCTACTCCACGACGGTGGGAGAGGCGCTCACGCCGACGGTGCGTGAGCTGATCGAGATTCCTCGCGGGGCCGATCCCGTCCTGCGTGTCGTCTCGGCCGAGTTCCGGAGCGCCTCGCTCGCGTCGCTCGGGCTCGCGCATCCTCTCGTTCCCGTCCAGCATCCGGTGGAGAAGGTGCCGGGCGCGCTGGAGAGTGCGGACTTCGTCATGTCGAGCGATTTCTACTCGAGGAACGCGTTCGAGCCGACCGACGTCGCGAGACTCGGCGAGGTTCGGACGCTTCGGGGACACCGGTACGTCCAGCTCGAAGTGAACCCGGTGCGGTACAACCCCGCCACCGGCGAGCTCGAGTTCGCGACGAGCGTCGAGATCGAGATCGACTTCATCGGCGGGGACGCCGAGGCGACGCGGCGCGCGATCGACCGCTACTCGACGGGCTCGTTCGATCGCCTGGCGCACGACCTCTTCGTGAACCACGACGCGTTTCTGTCGCGGTACGACATCCCGCTCCCGATCATCTACCTGATCGTCACGCACGACGACTTCTACGACGAGATCCTCCCGCTCGCGGCCTGGAAGGACCAGAAGGGTCACGAGACGGTCATCGTCAAGACCTCGGAGATCCCGGGCGGGAGCACCAAGGAGAACATCAAGGCCTACATCCAGGACGCCTACGACAACTGGCCGGCGCCCCCGACGTTCGTCCTGCTCGTCGGGGACACGGGGTACGTTCCCTACTGGGTCGGGACGCAGAGCTCGAGTCCGACGACCGACCTCTACTACGTCACGATGGACGGGGCCGCCGACTGGGATCCCGACATCTGGATCGGCCGCTTCTCCTGCACGACGGGCGCGCAGGTCACGAACCTCGTGAACAAGACGGTCGACTACGAGCGCTACGACCTCACGAGCGGGACCGACTGGATCAAGAAGGCCGTCTTCATGGCCTCGCAGGACAACTACACGGTCTCCGAGGGGACGCACAACTACGTGATCCGGCAGTGGCTCGATCCTGCCGGCTACTACTCGCAGAAGCTCTACTCCGCGACGTACAACGCAACGACCCAGCAGGTCCGCGACGCGTTCAACGACGGCCGTTCGCTCGGCATCTACTCGGGCCACGGCTCGATCACGTCGTGGGGCGACGGGCCTCCGTTCAGCGCCTCGGACGTGAACGGCCTCACGAACTACGACAAGCTTCCCCTCATCCACAGCTACTCCTGCCTCACCGGGCAGTTCAGCACGGCGTGCTTCGGCGAGACGTGGATCAACGCGACCGACAAGGGCGCGCTCGTCTTCTGGGGATCGTCGGTGACCTCGTACTGGGACCAGGACGACATCCTGGAGAAGGCCGCCTTCGAAGCGGCCTTCGTCGAGGGCTATACGTGGGCCTGCGGGATCAGCCACCGGGCGCTCTACCACCTCTACCAGTACTACGGCGGAGGCGGCAGCACGCACCGGTACTTCGAGATGTACAACATCCTGGGCGACCCCGGTGTCGAGATCTGGACCGACGTGCCTGCGACGCTCGACGCCAGCTACCCCGGCCAGATTCCGGCAGGCTCGAGCTCGTTCAGCCTGAGCGTCACGAGCGGCGGGAGCCCCGTGGAGACGGCGCTCGTCTGCCTCGTGAAGGCCGACGAGGGGATCTACGGGACCGCCTACACGAACGCGATGGGTCAGGCCACGGTTGCGCTCGACCCGGCGCCGGTGGTGCCCGGCGAACTCGACGTCACGATCACGAGGCGCGATCACTACCCGCACGAGGGTTCGACGACGGTCTCGCTGGCGAACGAGCCGTACTGCCTCTACCACAGCCACGAGATCGATGACGACGACTCCGGCGACAGCACCGGAAACGGCAACGGCCAGGTCGAGGCGGGGGAGGAGATCGAGCTTCTCGTCACGCTCGAGAACGTCGGCCTCGACGTCGGGTACGGCATCTCGGCCACGATCGCGACCGCCGATCCGTTCGTGACGCTGATCGACGGCTACGAGGAGTATGGGGACATCACGGCGAGCGGCGGCACGGCGCAGTGCCTCGAGGACTACGACTTCGCGGTCGACGGCGCCTGCCCGGACGGCCACGTCCTCCAGTTCACGCTCACCGCCACCGACGGCAACGGGATATGGGAGAGCGCCTGTAACATCCTCGTCCACGCGCCGGTGCTCGCCGTCGACGGTATGGTCGTCGAGGACTTCCCCGGCGGGAACGGGAACGGTTGCGCGGAGGCCGGCGAGACGGTGACGCTTTCGGTCGCGCTCGAGAACACCGGGAGCGCGGTGGCAGCCGGCGTCACGGGCGAGCTCACGACGACCGATCCTCACGCGGTGGTGACGCAGGGGAGCGCGGGAGCACCGTTCATCAACGCGGGCGCGAGCGGAACGCTGTCACCCGGCTACGAGGTGACGATCCTCCCGACGGCGCCCTCGTACCACGTGGTCGAGTTCGACCTGGCGATCGGGACCGCCGCCGGCTACGACGGCATTGAGACGATCAGGCTCACGATCGCCGGCCCGCTCGATGAGGACTTCGAGACGGGCGGCACCGACTGGACGCACTACAACGTGACGGGAGGCTTCGTCGACGAGTGGCACGTCGAGACGTATCGCTCGCACTCCACGAGCCACAGCTGGAAGTTCGGTGGGTTCGGGCCTTCGGGCTACTCGGACTCGGCTGACGGAGCGCTCGAGACGCCTCCGCTCTGCATCGGTACGGATGGAGAGATGACGTTCTGGCATTGGCTCAGCTCCGAAGAGGAGAGCGCGTCGTCGGCGTGGGACTGCGCCTTCGTCGAAATCTCGACCGACGTCGGGGAGAGCTGGAGCGTGCTCGTTCCGGAAGGCGGCTACAGCCACGTGAAGAACGACAACGCGGCCAATCCGGTGCCGGAAGGCACGCCGTGCTGGTCGGGCAGCTTCAACTGGCGGCAGGAGACGTTCGACCTCTCGGCCTACGAGGGGGAGAGCGCCGTCGTGCGGTTCCGGTTCGCCTCGGACGCCCTCGAGACCGAGGAGGGCTGGTACGTCGACGACGTCAGCGTGACGAGCACGTCGACCGGCGTGGCGGAGGGTGACGTCACGGTTACTCCGACCGAGTTTGCGCTCCTCCAGAACCGGCCGAACCCGTTCAATCCCGTGACGACGATCGGCTACGCGCTGCCCGAACAGGCGCACGTGACGATCAAGGTCTACAACGTCGCCGGCGCGCTCGTGAAGACGCTCCGCGACGAGAGGCAGGAGGCGGGCTCGAGATCGGTCGTCTGGGACGGCACGAACGACGGCGGGCGGAAGGTCGCGAGCGGCGTCTACCTCTGCCGCATGACCGCCGGCGCCTACACCGACAGCCGCGTCATGGTGCTTCTGAAGTAGGGGCCCGCGCTGCGGATTACAGAGGCCGCGCTTCGCGCGCGGCGGGCAAACGAGAGCGGCTCCCTCGTTCGAGGGAGCCGCTTCTTCCTGGTCGCGACCCGCCTGCGCGGCGACCCGCGTGCGTCGTGCCCCTACCGCGCGATCGAGGGGCGACGATCCTACTGCGCCCTCATGGCCAGCTTGACCGAGCGCAGGAGGTCGTGCATCTCGTACGGCTTCTGCAGGAGTCTGAGGCCCTTCTCCTTGATGAGCGTGTCCTGGTGCTCCTCGTCGGTTCGTCCGGTGCTCAGGAGCACGCGGAGGCCGGGCTCCTTCGTGAGGAGCTCGTCGGCGAGCTGCATGCCGCTCATCGCGGGAAGCACGAGGTTGCTGAAGACGAGATCGAACCTGCCGCCCTCGTCGGTGAAGACCTTGAGGGCCTCTTCCGCGCTCGACGCCTCGACCACCGAGTATCCCTGCTCCGCCAGCGCGTCCGCCGCCGTCCGCCGGAGGTCGTCCTCGTCCTCCACGAGCAGGATCCGCTCCTCGGGCATGCGGACAGTACGACGGGTCGTTCCCTCCTCGGTGAGCGGCTCGAGCGCGGGGACGTACAGCGTGAAGGTGGTCCCGCGGCCGCTCTCGGTCTGCACGTCGATCCAGCCGCCGTGACCCTCGACGATGTCGTGGACGGCAGACAGGTTCCGCGTGGTCCGGCCGTCGCGGAGCGTCGGGGTGAACGACGGGTCGAAGACCCTCTCGAGCGATTCCGCGTCGAGGCCTTCGCCCGTGTCCTCGACGGTCAGGCGCACGTGGCGCCCCGGGCGCACGCCCGGGAGCGAGGGGAGGCGGTTCTCGTCCAGCGTCAGGTTCTCCGACCTGATGGTGATCGTGCCGCCGTGCGGCATGGCGTCGCGAGCGTTCAGCGACAGGTCGGCGACGATCCGCTCGACCAGCTCCGACTCCATGAGGATGCTGTTCAGGCGAGGCCGGAGGACGGTGACGACCTGCACGTCGCCGCCGACGAGGCGCCGGAGCGTCTCGTCCATGTTCCTGACGACGGCGTTCACGTCGAGGCGGTCGCTCTCGGGAGGTCGTCCCTTTCCGACCGAGAGGAGCTGGCTCGTGAGCGTCGACGCGTGGGCGACGGCGTTCTTGATCCGGCCGATGTCCTCCCTCGTCGGGTCGTCGCTGCCGTGACGGCTCACGAGGAGGTCGGCGAAGCCGGTGATGGCCGTGAGCTGCTTCTCGATCTGGCCGACGACACCCGTGGCAACCTCGGCGACGTCTCCGGTCTTCCACGCCCTCTCGAGCTGGGCATGGACGATCTCGAGACTAGCGCGGCCGCGCTCGGCCTCCTCCATGCGGGTGGCCCGCTGCCACGCGGACCCCACGATCTCGGCGAGGACACCGATGAGCGGGAGCTGATCCTCCCCGAGCGACTCCGAGCCCGCAACGAAGATCCCGTAGACCTCGTCGCCTGCCTCGAGGGGGGCCAGCGCGAACCGGCCCCGGCCGAAGAGCGTCTCGACCGCCTCCGTCGCCGGGCCCGACTCCCCGCTCACGAGGCGCTTCGCCAGCGACTCGCTGCTCTGAAGCATCACGATCTCGCGCTTCTCGAGGACCGTCCTGAGCTCGTCGAACTCTTCGGCCGACGACGAGAGAATCGTCGTGGCGATCGCGCGACTCCGTCCCGCGCCTCCGCCGTCGCCCGTACCGAGGTCGATGTGCTTGAGGGCGATGCCCTCCCGCTCGTCGTCGACGAGCATCGCGAAGCAGGTGAGGCTGGCCTTCCTGAACTCGCTCGTCGCCGCGGCGAGAACCTCGCTCGGGGTCGTCGACCGCTCCAGCGCGATGGCGGCGTCGTTCGCGATCCCGAGAAGCCTCTCGCGGCGGCTGTGTGTCGTGACGTCGCGCTGCACGAACACGTACGAGGTTGGTTCGTCCGAGGTGCCCTCCCTCAGGGGAGTGATCCTCGTGTCGCAGGCGATGACGGTGCCGTCGGGCCTCGTGACCGAATGCTCGCCGACCCATACGCCGTTCGTGGAGACGGCCTCCCGGATCGCGCGCTGGAGTTCCCTGGCGCGCTCGCCGTCGGTCACGAGCTGCGGCGTCTTCCCGACGAGCGCCTCCGTGGGACGCCCGTAGAACTGCGCGGCGGCGTCGTTCGCGTGCACCACACGGAAGTCGAGATCCGTGACGAGAATCGCGTCTGAGATCTGCGAGGGAACGGCTCCCAGCATGGAGAGCTCGTGGCCCGCGCCTTCCGTGTCCGTGACGTCGACGCCTGCGAACAGGGCCCCCATCGGCTTGCCCTGCTCGTCGCTCAGTCGCGCGGTGTTCCACACGACGACCCGCTCGTGCCCGTCGCCCGTGCGGATGAGGCTCCTGAACCCTTCGATCTCACGGACGTCACCAGAGATGAGCCGCTGGAACGTCGTCTTGGCCTCCGCGCGCTCTCTCTCCGGCACGAACCCGTCGAACCAGTTCCGTCCGACGATCTCGCTCCCGCTCGCGCCCAGGACCTTCCGACCCCTCTCGTTGATCTCGCAGACCGTCTGGTCGACACTGAGCGTGACGAAGATGGCGCCGGCGAGGTCGACGTAGCGGTCCGCCCGTTCGCGCTCCTTCTCGAGCTCGGTCTGCACGCACCTGCTCTCCGACAGGTAGTTCTCCGCCTTCTTCCGCTCGAACGTGAGCTCCTCAGCGACGCGCCTGAGCTCGTCGTGGTGCCGCTCAGCGCGCTCGCGTTCCTTCTCGAGCTCTTCCTCGAGCGCCTCACTGCCGGGCGCGCTCGAACGGACGCGCTCGGTCATGCGCTCGGTCTCTCTCCGTGCGGCCTCGAGTTCGAACCGCGCCGTTTCCAGGTCGCCCAGGGCCGACTCGAGCTTGCCCCGAGTCGTCTCGAGCTCCTCGGTGAGCCTGAGGTTCTCCTCCGTGAGGCCGGTGAGCTCCTTCTCTGCCTTCCGCTCCCCTCTGGATCGCTCGCGGCCGCTGTCCTTCGCGCCGGCGAGGGCGGCGAGGGTCTCGTCGTGTTCCGTGCGGAGCCGCTCAAGCTGATCTCGCTCGCGGGAGAGAGCCTCCCTCGCCTTCTCGCGCTCCGAAAGGAGCTGTTCGGCTCTCGTCCTCTCGCGGGAGAGCACCTCCTCGGCCTCGCTCCACCCGGCGCGCAGCTTCTCCGCCTCCTCACGCTCTCGGGCGAGCTCCTCGAGTATTCTCTTCCTCTCGGTCAGCTGGTCGTCGGCGGACTGCCTCTGTCTGTCGAGCTCTTCCCGGGCCTTCTGGCTCTCCGCCGTGAGGTCATCGATGCGGTTCCGCTGGTTGTCCTGCTCAGCCTGCAGCCTCTCGATCTCGGCCTGTGCCCTGTCGGCCCGCAGCTTCTCCTTGTCGACTTCCCCGTGCGCCTTCAGCTGTGCCGCCAGAAGCTCCTCCGCCTCACGCCTGGAGTGACTGAGCTCCTTCTTCGCATTGCCGTGCTGGGAGAGGTGGTTCTCGATGGCCTTGCGCTCGACCGCGAGCTCCTCCTGAGCCTTCCGCTGCTCCGCGAGAGCCGCCTCAGCCCGCTCGCGCTCCTTCGAGAGCTCTTGCTCCACGTGTCCGCGCTCACGGCTCCGCTCCTCCTGGGTCCGCGTCTCGGCGGCGGCGTACTGCTCAGTCTGTTCACGGAGTCGGCCGATCTCTTTGCTCGTCCTTGCGCGATCGCTCACGTCTTCGATCAGGCAGACGGTGCCGCGCCATCCGCCCGCCCCGCCCGGCAGCGGCACGAAGCGTACGGACACGTCGACGGTGGTCCCGCCGCTTCCCGAGAGGACGAAGTCGGCCGTCTGCGAACTCGTGCTCTGCAGGATCTTCTTGAGGGACTCAGGCGTCCGTCCGTCCTCTTCCCATCGGATGAGCGCGTCCACCGGCTGGCCGTTGACCTCTGCGATGCGGTAGCCGAGGAGCCGCTCGATGCCGGTGTTGCACTTCGAGACGAGTCCGCTGCCGTCGACGGTGAGAGCTGCGATCCCGGCCGCCTCGAGGAAGTTCCAGTAGGCCTCCTCGTCCCCGAGATGTTTGGGCCCCGGCACCACGACCGTCGGAGCGATTCCGCCGGCGTCACCGGTCGCGCCGGATGTCCGAGGCGCTGGGCTCCCGGGGCGGGCAGAGCCGGCCTCTTCGTTCGTGCCGGCCGGAGCGCGGGTGGTCTCCTGCTTGCTGCCCTCCGTGCCGGAGGGTGCGTCCCGATGCGCGGGGTTCGGGGAGGCTTCGCCGGGGCCGGCCGCCATCTCCTGCGCCGCGCTCCGGCCGCCCTGCGAGGCGACGGGCCCGGTCGTCTCTGTTCGCGAGGCCGGCGTCCCATCGGTCCGCCTGCCCGCCGTCGAATCTTCTGCAGCGCGTCCGGCCGCGTCCTGCGTCGCGTCGAGCGCGGATCCTGCCTCGTCGGGCAGGGGAGGACAGGAGATGAGGGCGCCGATCGGCTCGCCGCCCTCGTTCGTCAGAACCCGTGCCCGTGCGTCGACCTTCTCGGAGGTCCCGTCCTCGCGGCGGAGCGTCAGCGCGCCTTCCCACGGGTCGTCCGTGTCGAGAGCGCTCACCATCTCCCTGATCTTCTCGCTCGACGCCCAGAGCTCGGTCAGCTCTCGCCCGCAGACCTCCTGCCTGTCCTCGAAACCCCAGAGGGCGAGGAAGGGCGGGTTCACGTGCTCCACCGTGCCTGCCGGACTGATCACGATCGCAGCGTCGGTCTCGTCGGCGGCCGCGCACGCGAGGGTGAGGTTGTCGGCGGCCGCGTCCTTCAGGGAGGCGCGCGGCCCGGCCCGCGCAAGTTCGTCGGCAATGCCGTTGGCGATCTCCCGGATTCGCTGCTGCTCCCCGGCGTCCCGGGCACGGCGCGGGCGCATCGAGACCGAGAGGATCCCGAGGAGACCGCCATCATGCTCGAGGCGAGCCGTGATCACCGAGCGGCCATCGTGGAGCGGTCGTACGGGGCAGCCTGCGCAGGAGGCGGATCCGCTCTCCGTGAGCACGAGGTCGCGCCTGAGCTGCGCGTTCATCACGCACGTGGGGAGTGTCCCCCGCTTGAGCCTCTCCATGAGCGTGGGCATCGACGCATCGATGCCGGAACCCGCGGCAGCGACGAACCTCCCCGTGTCGTCCCTGATTGCGATCCACGCAGTGTGGTAACTGCTCGAGGAGAAGAGATCGTTGCATGCCTCCTGTATGACTTCGTCGGGGCGCGGCCCGCAAGCTGCGGAGGCCGTGCCTGTGGTGGTCGAAGTCGGAAGCGCTCCCTCGGCGTCGAGCTCGGTCTCGCCCCCGGCCGACTCACTCTCCTCGGTGCTCGTCTCCTCGCCGTCGTTCGTCGTCGCGCTTGTGGCCCGCTCATCGTTCTCGACGTCGGTGCTCGCCGCGTCCGCTTCCGGCTCCTGCGATCCGTGGTGTCCTGACGAGGAGCCGTCCTCGCTGTCCGAGGCATCCTCGAAGCCCTCGGCGCCGCTGTCCATCTGCGAGGACGTCTCAAGGCCGCCGTCCACGGTCGGCGCGTCGCGGCCGGTGCCGTCGGTCGTCGTCGAAGAGGCAGCGTCGGCGTTCGCGTCTCCGAGCGTCGCGCCGGGACCGAACCCTCCGTTCGCCGCGTCCGCGATCAGTCCGTTCGCAGGAAGCTCGC
This sequence comes from bacterium, assembly GCA_025774245.1. Lineage (GTDB taxonomy): Bacteria > Joyebacterota > Joyebacteria > Joyebacterales > Joyebacteraceae > JALGVN01. The sequence goes on along the minus strand of JALGWI010000021.1, from coordinate 49,946 downwards.
CTTCGTCCTTGAACGCGGGATCGATGATCCCGCTCAGGTCCCACTTCGCGTCGGTCGCGTCGTCGGCCTGCTCGGTCCCCTGACGCGCCCGCGCGCGCCTCACGAGGAGCCGCGAGACGAAGACCCCGATGATGACGGCGCCGGTGAGCACGCCCGCGCGGAGGAGGAGCTCAGGAAGAGGGACATCGAAGAGGAGGAGGTCAGCGATCTTCGCGTCGGGCAAGCGGAAGAAGTCGATGAGGGCGTCCACAGCCCAGAAGGCCAGTCCTGCGCCGAGTGCGATCGCGATAGGCATCAGTCTGCGCTTCACGGTTCGCTCCGCCGGCCACCATCCGTCCCCCCCGCGTTCAGGGCGTTTTGCACCCCCGGGCGGCAAGACGGGTCGCCGAATGCCCCTCGCGCCGAATGCCTCAGCCGGGAGGCTTCTGGAGCGATGGGTGAGTGATAGTCAGTGTCAGTCAGATGGTGACCTGTTTTCGGGCCTTCCTGGCCTGCACACGGCTCCGCCTGCGGGCCTCTGCTGTCCCGCGGCGTTAGCACGGCGGGCCGCCTGGCACCCTACGCGGCGGCGCGCCGGCTCCCTCACCTCCCACAAGGAGCATTCATTGTTCCAGACTTGATCGTCGGGCCCAGTTTGTGGGACTCGTGCGGCGGTGCTGCGTGGGCCTTCCGGGGAAGGCAAGCCGGGATCGAGGGGTCTTCCTCAGACGAAAGGCGCCTCCCCGGAGAGGGAGGCGCCTGGAAGGGCGATGTTCGACGCGGACCCGCGGTCCGGCCCCCGAGGGCCGCCTAGTGCGGTTCCATCGTCTCCCTGACGGTGCGCAGAAGCTCGGTGATGTCGTACGGCTTCCTCAGGAAGGCCAGGCCCATCTCGTCGATCACGGACCACTGCGATTTCTGGTCGGTGTATCCGCTGGAGAGAAGGACGTTCAGGTGCGGGCTCCGCGCCAGGAGTTCCTCCACCAGCTGGACTCCGCTCTTCGCCGGGAGCACGACGTCGCTGAAGATGAGATCGACCCGGCCGTCCTCGCTCTCGAAGATCGAGAGGGCCTCCTCCGCGCTCGTGGCCTCGAGGACCTCGTATCCTCCTTCGCGAAGCGCCCGCTTCGCGAAGTCGCGGACCGCCTCCTCGTCCTCGACGAGCAGGATCCGCTCGCCCTGTCCCCGGATCGTCTCGAGCGGGATGTCCTTCGACGGCTTCTCCTCCTCGGTGTCGGCCGTGATCGGCAGGTAGATCTCGAAGAGCGTACCACCGCTGGGCTCGCTCGAGACGTCGATCCACCCGCCGTGCTGCGTGATGATGCCGTAGACGACCGACAGGCCGAGGCCGGTTCCCTTGCCGGCCTCCTTCGTGCTGAAGAACGGCTCGAAGATCCTGTCGATGACCTCCTGGCTGATGCCGTCTCCCGTGTCCTCGACCGAGAGGCGGACGTAGGAGCCGGACCGCGCCTCGGCGACGGTCCCGCACTGCTCTTCGGTCAGCTCGACTTCCCCCGTGCCGATCGTGAGGGTTCCGCCGTCCGGCATCGCGTCGCGGCTGTTGATCGCGAGGTTCATGATCACCTGTTCGATCTGCGACGGATCGGCCTTGACCGGCTCGAGGGTCGTTTCGAGGTCGACGACCAGATCGACGTCCTCGCCGATGAGGCGTCTCAGCATCTTGTCGAGGTTCGTCACCACGTCGTTCACGTTCAGGACGATCCGCTGGAGCGGCTGTCTCCGGCTGAACGCCAGAAGCTGTCCCGTGAGCCCCGCCGCCTGCTCGCCGACCTTCTTGATCTGCGAGACGTCGGCGTAGGTCGGGTCGCTCGGGTCGACGCGCCGGAGCACGAGCTCGGAGTAACCGGTGATCGCCGTGAGGAGGTTGTTGAAGTCGTGGGCGACTCCGCCGGCGAGGTTCCCGATGGCCTCCATCTTCTGGGCGTGGAGGAGGATGTCCTGCGTGCGCTTGAGCTCCTTCAGGCTGTTCTCGAGCTCCTGCATCAGGTTCGCCTTCCGGAGGGCGGCGGCCAGCTGGTTCGCGAAGGCCGTCACGGCCGGGGAGTCCTTCCGCGTCAGCTCGTCCGAGCGGACGGCGAGCACCCCGATGACGTCTTCTCCCGTGACGAGCGGAGCGAGGACCGTCCGCTGCTCGTAGAGCATCTCGGCGAGCCCGTCACCGTCCTCCCAGGTCGACGGTCCCTTCGGGCCGGTCTTGCCGTTGCCCGCGCCCTCGATGAAGATCGCCTGCCGCTCGCTGATCGCCCTCGCCAGCGGATCGGCCGGATCGGACGAGAGCGAAACGTTGCCGGTGTCCTCGTCGTACCGGTAATCATCGGCCTCCGGGAACTCCACACTGCTGCTCAGGTAGCGGAGCACCACGGCGCTCTGCGACCACTTCGTCAGGAGTACCGCGCAGGAGAGCCCCACCCTCTCGAGTTCCTCGGCCACGGCCTCGAGGATCTGCTCGGTCTTGAGGTGCCTCTCCATGCCGAGGGCGGCGGCGTTCAGTGTCTGGAGTAGCTGCTCCGCGCGCTTTCGCTCGGTCATGTCGTGGAAGATCGAGATGTACGACGACAGCCTGCCCTGCCTGTCACGGAGCGGGGACACGCGGAACTCGACGAGGAACGTTCCCCCGTTCTTGCGCCTGTTCTGACGGCCGCCGCTCCAGACCCTGCCGGATGAGACCGTGCGGTGGATCTCCTCCTGGAACTCCTTCGACCACGGCTCGGCCGAGAGGATCTCGAGCGTCCTGCCGATGAGCTCTCCTCCGGGATAGCCGTAGAGGTACTCGGCCGCCTTGTTGACGTAGGTGACCCTGAAGTTGAGGTCGGTGACGATGAGGGCGTCGGAGACCTGCAGCGGGATCGATCCCAGGAACTGCAGCTCCTCCTCGGCCTGCTTCCTCGCCGTGATGTCGCGGATCACCGCCGTGAAGAACGTCTGGTCGTTGGCCCGCCACGCGCCGATGGAGAGCTCCATCGGGAACTCGCTGTCGTCCTTCCGGAGGCCGACGCCCTCGACCGTCGCACGGACGAAGCCCTGGCCCTCGGACGAGACGGCGCGCATGAGGCCGTCGACGTGCGCCTGGAGGAAGCCCTCCGGCACGACGAGCGAGAACGGCTGCCCGGCCGCTTCGTCGGGGCTGTAGCCGAACATGTTCTCGGCCGCCTTGTTCCAGAAGATGATCTTGCCCCGGCTGTCGACGTTGATCAGGGCGTCGTGCGAGGTCTCGGCGATTGCGTTGAAGCGTCCCTCGCCGTGCCTCCGCGCGTTCTCCGCCCTCGACCGCGAGATTGCCGTCGCGACGACCGCGGACACGTCGGTCACGAGCGAGAGGTCGTCCTCGTCGTACGTGTCGTCCTCGCCGTAGCTCTGCATGGCGAGGACGCCGAGCACGCCGTCGGGGGCGCGCAGGGGCACCCCGAGCCACTGCTTGCACGGGGTCCCGACGATGTCGGCCTCTCCGGCTTCGACCAGCGCGTCGATCTCCTTGTTGGTCGCCAGGAGCGAGACGTTGTTTCTCAGCACATACGCTGCCAGCGTCCGTCCCACTGGGAGTGTCGAGAACTGGTTCTGGTCGTTCTCGTCCAGGAAGACGGGGAGGGAGATCGTCTCCCTCTCCGCGTCGTAGAGCGCGATGAAGAAGTTCCGGGTTTCGATCGCGTTCCCGAGCTCCTGCCGGGTGGTTCTGTAGAGCACACCGAGGTCCTCAGCAGTGCTGGCGGCGGCGCCGATCCTGTGGACGATGCGCCGGTCGCGCGCCGAGTTCCGCCGCTCCGTCTCGTCGACGAAGGTGAACACGAGGGCGAGCGGCCTGCCGGTCTCACCCGTGGCGAGGCCGGCCGACACCTGGACGCGGAACGACGAGCCGTCCCAGCGCTTCGCGGCGGCCTCACCGGTCCACGAGCCCTCCTTGAAGAGCTGCTCTATCGCGGGCGCGACGACCTCGGGGTCCCGCAGGAATTCGCGGATGCTTCGGCCGGAGACGTCGCTCAGATGTTGCCAGCCCCACGTGCGGAGGAACGCCTCATTCGCGTGCATCACCGTGCCGTCGGGATTCGTGACCACGGCGGATTCGCTCGTGGTCTCCACGGTCGTCATGGCGACGCGCAGCATCTCGTCGGTGAAGGTCCGCTTGGAAGCCTCGGCGTAGAGATGGGCGAGGTGGCTCAGTGCCTCGACATCGTGGTTCGTGTAGTCCGCGTCCGCGTTCGCGACCGCGATCACGCCGACGAGCTCCTCGCCGGCGAGCACGGGCACGGCCAGGAACCTCGTGAGCGGCTCGGATCGCTCCGGCGGCTCACGCCAGACGCGGTGCGACGTCGGATCGTTGGTCATGAGGGGCTTTCGCGTCTCGATGACGCTCTTCCAGAGGCCTCCGTACGGGCCGCCGGTGACCGCGTCGAACGTGGCGGGCGCGGTGTCGGCCCCGTCCCGTGAGCAGGGCGACGTCCAGGCGCACGCGATCGCTTCCCCGACCTTCGGGTCGAGCATGCAGGCGGCGCCCTCGGCGCTCCGCGTCAAGTCGCGGGCGCGGTCGAGCGCGACGCGTGTGGCCTCCTCGGCGGAGGTCGTCATCACCAGGGCGTCGGCGAGGGCGCTCATCGCCGTCGTGACGTCCTTCTCGCGACGAAGCTGGTCGGTGACGGCGGCGTTCTTCGACTGAAGGTCGAGGCTCTCGAGCCGAAGCCCGAGGTCCCACGCGACCTTGGCGAGGAGCGACTGCTCCTCCGGATCGGTGACGATGAAGGGGGGAGCCGAGATGCAGAGGACGCCGTAGGTGTTGACGCTTCCGGCGATCCTCGCGATGACGTTCGCCGATCCGTAGTGCTTGGGTCGGATCGGGCAGTCCCCGCACTCGGCGACGGGGTCCTGGAAGACGACCATCGGCGAGTCTGCCAGGGCCTTCCGCGCGCAGGGCGGGCGCTTGCCCCTCTCCATGTGGTTCTTCAGGTTCTGGAACTCGTCGCCCCAACCGGCCTCGGCGGCCTCCACGAGGCTGCCGTTGGAGTCGAACAGCGCTATCCAGACCTTCTGGTAGCTCCTGGTGCCGAGCAGCTGATCGCAGGTGCTCTGGATCAACGCCGACGGATCGAACTCGCCGGTCGTGAAGTGGATGATGCTCCTGACGGCGTCGAGCTTCCCGTCGAGGTGCCTGGCCTCTTCCTTCGCCCGCCCGAGCTGCGTCAGGATCTGCGACGGCGCCGCGTACGCGGCGATGACGATGACCAGGACGATCAGCCGATAGAGGAGGTCGTAGATCATTTCGTCGGCGAGGCGGACGTCGAGGGCCGGGACGACGCGCCCGATGAGGTAGCCGAGGATCGGGTCGAGCGTCAGAATCGCGAGAGCGGCGATGACGATAAGGGCTGCGACCTTTGGCAGTCTGCTCATGGTCCTCTCCATTGCCCGACGGCGCCTGCCGGCGTGACGGATTCCCCGGCCGCCTTCCGGTTCCGGGGAGCGGTTCCTGGATGTCCCGTGCCGCGCCCCTGAGCGCGGCGGGTTTCCCCACCCGCGGCGGTTCGACCATGCGTTTTGCGACCGCTCGGCGCGGCTCCCGCGGGGGGAACGGCGCGCCAGCCGGCGCGAAGTGGCACGTCTTGGGTGGATGCGCCCCAGTCAAGGAGGTGTCGCGGCGTGGTGACGGGCTGGTCCGCGACCCCCCGCGACTCGGTCCACCGCAGGCAAGTCCTGCACTCACGGAGAAAGCAAGTTCCCTGCCAGAATCGGGCGCAGAGCGGCCGGAAGAGGCCCCGCGAGCGGACGGTCGGGGGGCGTGGCCGGCCCGGGCGGCCGAGGTCGAGGCAGCCGGCCCGGAACCGGGCCCGGGATTCCCCTTGGCCATCACGCGACCTTTGTGATACAGTCTCACAATCGGACTCGGTTCCTGCTGAGGGTGTGGGAACCGTGTTTGGCTCTGCGAGGGCCGCCGAAGGGGACGGGCGGTCGGGTCATTCTGAGCACGGAGGTGGATCTTGAAGGTCAAGACCCAGATGGAGAACGACATTGCCATCGTCCACGTCTCGGGCAAGCTGATGGGTGGTCCTGAGAGCGAGAACCTCAGGAACGAGATCAAGCGGCTGCTCGACGAGGGCTCGAAGAAGTTCATCATCAACCTGAAGGGCGTGCCTTGGATCAACAGCACCGGCCTCGGAGCGCTCATGGCGGTCTACACGAGCGTTCAGAGGAGCGAGGGCGTGCTCAAGCTCTGTCACGTGTCGGATCGTATCCAGAGCCTCTTCATGATCACGAAGCTCCTTACGATCTTCGATACGTACCCCACGGAGAAGGAAGCCATCGAGAGCTTCTAGCGCGAGGGTCGTCTGAGGCATGTCTGAACAGGATTCCGGAATGGAAGAGATGGTCCTTCCGAGCGAGTTCGCCACGCTCGAGCGGGTCGACGAGATCATGCTCAGGTGCAGCCACCTGGCTGGGCTGGACGAGCAGACGTCGAACGAGGTTGCCATGGCGGTGATCGAGGCCGTGACGAATGCGGTCATCCACGGGAACCGCCTAGACAAGGACAAGCAGGTCAAGCTCTCGTGCCGATGGGGGCCAGGCGAGATCACCATCTCGGTACAGGACGAGGGCGAGGGATTCGACCTGTCGTGCGCGCACGATCCGACCGACGCCGAGCACTGCATGGATTGCTCGGGTCGCGGGATCTTCATCATGCGCGCGACGATGGACGAGGTCGAGTTCGAGATGTCGAGGGACAAGGGCACGACGGTCAAGATGACGAAGTGCCACTCCGGCACTCCCGAGGGCGGTGACGGGGGAATCTGATCTCCGGGGCCGATCGGGAGGGGACGAGTTGGGGGAGGCCGACCCGGTCGGGGAGAGGCGGAGGGCCGGGCGTGCGTCCGCGGGTTTCGCGCGTGCGGCGCGCCTGCGACGTCGACAGATATAGACGCGGGGGCTCCTTTCGGAGCCCCCGCGTTCTCTTCCGCCTCACGCTCTCTCGCTACGTGGCCTGCTTCCTCAGCTTGTCGATGGCGCCGGAACGGATACAGCTCGTACAGACCATGATCTTCTTCGGTGTGCCGTTCACGACGACGCGCACGCGCTGAAGGTTCGGCGACCACCTGCGCTTCGTCACGTTGTGGGCGTGGCTGATGCTGTTGCCCACGCGCGGGTGCTTCCCGCAGATCTCGCATTTCCTCGACATGATATCCTCCGTGTATTCGTTGAACAACGTTTCAATCTAGCACGGGCCCGAGAGACGTGCAAGGGGTTTCAGGGGACACCTCGGGATCTCGGGGCCTTCTTGACCCGCCCGCCGGGCTGTTCTAGAATCCCTCACGGCATGCGCCCGGCCTCCCCGGCTCCAGCGTGGAGCGCCGGCCATGGCGGAGCGCCGGCCGGGGCGGGGCGCTCGCCAGGCTGCCCGACCACGACTCATGACCGCCTGCACGGAGGGCCTTATCGCCACCGAGACGACGCTCCTCTCGGGGATCCGGTATCTCAAGGGTGTCGGCCCCAGGTTCGCGTCCCTCTTCGCCAAGGCCGGCGTCGAGACGATCGACGACCTCCTCTATTATGTGCCCCGCGCGTATACCGACTGGTCCCGGATCTCGAGGATCGATGACCTCCGGATCGGGGACCGGGTGACCGTCGTGGCGACGGTCCTCTCGTGCGACGTTGCGCGCCGGGGGCGCCTCCGCACGTTCGTCGCTGCGCTCGAGGACGATTCCGGGGCGATCTTCGCGAGGTGGTTCAATCAGCCCTGGCTCCAGAACGTCCTCAAGACGGGCACGAAGGCCGTGGTCTCGGGAGAGGTCCGGTTCGACCGGTTCGCGCGGAGGACCGAATTCATCAATCCTGTTTTCGAGGTGCTCCGCGAGACCGAGGCCGCCGAGCTGGTCCACGCCGGGCGCATCGTTCCGGAGTACTCGCGACGGCGCATCCGGGGTCTCGTGAAATCCGCGCTCGACCGTTTCCTCGACGATCTCGTCGATCCACTCCCCGAGGCCGTGAGGAAGAAACGCTCGTTGCCCGGGATCCGCGAGGCGATGGGCGAGATCCACTTCCCGCCGTCGCTCGAGCGCGCGGCGGCCGCCCGCGAGAGGCTCGCCTACGAGGAGTTCTTCCTCTTCCAGGTCATCGTCGCGCTCCGGAGGCTCAAGGCGGCCGCAGGAGGCCCCGCGATCCGCCTCGACTGGAACGGGCGCGAGCACGAGCGTCTCCTCGCGTCCCTCCCGTTCGCCCTCACCGCGGCGCAGGCGCGCGTGATCGAGGAGATCCGTGGGGACATGTCGAGCGATCGGGCGATGCATCGGCTCCTCCAGGGCGACGTCGGCTCCGGCAAGACGGTCGTCGCGGCGGCGGCGATGCACCAGGCGGTGGCGAATGGATACCAGGCGGCGATCATGGCGCCGACGGAGATCCTGGCGGAACAGCACCACGTCAACATCGAGGGGCTCCTGGGTCCCCTGGGCGATCGGGTCGTCCTTCTGCGAGGCGGCATGAAGGCCGCCGAGCGGGACGCCGCGCTCGCGCTCATAGAGAGCGGCGAGGCGGACGTCGTCGTCGGAACGCACGCGCTCGTCCAGGAGGGGACGCGGTTCGGGAATCTCGCCCTCGCGGTCGTCGACGAGCAGCACCGCTTCGGCGTCGTGCAGCGGGCGGCGCTTCGCGAGAAGGGGACGGCGCCGGATCTCCTCGTTATGACGGCGACGCCGATTCCGAGGACGCTGGCGCTCACGGTCTACGGCGACCTCGACGTGTCGGTGCTGGACGAGCTTCCTCCGGGACGGACGCCAGTCGTCACGGCGGTGCGGGACGAGGCCGCGCGGAAGAAGGTCTACGAGTTCCTGAAGGGTGAGATCGCCGGCGGCCGCCAGGTCTTCGTCGTCTACCCGCTCGTCGAGGAGTCGGAGAAGATGGAGCTCTCGGCGGCGACCGAGATGTACGAGCGGCTGCGGAAGAAGGTGTTCCCCGAGGCGAGCCTCGGGCTCATCCACGGGAGGATGCGTCCCGAGGAGAAGGACGCCGTAATGGAGCGCTTCAAGACCGGCGAGATCGATCTCCTGGTCTCGACGACGGTCGTCGAGGTCGGCGTCGACGTGCCCAACGCGACCGTCATGGTGATCGAGCACGCCGAGCGCTTCGGGCTCGCCCAGCTCCACCAGCTCCGGGGGCGGGTCGGGAGGAGCGGGCTCAAGTCGTACTGCGTCCTCATGGTCGGGACGGGCGCCTCGGACGAGGCGCGGGAGCGCATCCAGGTCCTGGCGGACACCAGCGACGGGTTCGTGATCGCGGAGAGGGACCTCGCGATCAGGGGCCCGGGGGAGTTCCTCGGCGTCCGCCAGCACGGGCTGCCGCGGTTCTCCGTCGCCGACCTGAGGCGCGACGTGAGGCTCCTCGTCGAGGCCCGCGAGGACGCGTTCGGCTTCGTCGAGGCCGACCCGGAGATGTCCGGGGATGAGGCGCGGCTTGTCAGCGGGGCGATCGAGAGGCGGTTCAGGGACCGGGAGACGCTCATCGACGTGGGCTAGATGCGGTCCGGCCCATTCGGTGCCGTGTGTCAAGGAACGCAGGCGGATCTGGGAGGCGCCCCGAAGCGGCGCCCGCGAACCGGGAGGGAGCATGACCAGAGAGGAGTGCATCGGGGTCTTGAAGGAGAACTGCAGGAACAAGAACCTCTTCAAGCACATGCTCGCCACCGAGGCCGTGATGGCGGGGCTCGCGGAGAAGCTGGGGGAGGACGTGACGGCGTGGTCGCTCGCGGGGCTCATGCACGACCTCGATTACGACGAGACGTACGACGACCCGGATCGCCACGGGCTCCTCTCGGCCGAGAAGCTCGCGGATCTGGGGTTCTCGGAGGAGATCATCCACGCCGTCAAGGCCCACAACGACCACGTCGACCGGTCGAGCATGATGGACAGGGCGCTCTACGCGAGCGATCCCGTGACGGGGCTCATCGTGGCGTCGGCGCTCATGCACCCGGACAAGAAGCTCGCGGGCCTCGACGTCGAGTTCGTGATGCGGCGCTTCAAGGAGAAGAGGTTCGCCGCCGGAGCGAACCGGGAGCAGATCGAGTCGAGCACGGAGATGGGGCTCTCCCTCGAGGAGTTCATCGGGATCGCCCTCGCGTCGATGCAGGAGGTGAGCGACGACCTGGGGCTCTGAGGAGTCGGGCCGCCGGCCCGGCCGACTCGGAGGACTCCAAACGAGAGCGCCCCGCGGAGACCGCGGGGCGCTCTGTATCTTCGTCCGGGAGGGTGCGAGCCTAATACAGCACCCTCTCGGGATTCATGCGTTTCTTGTTCTCGCGGACCTCGAAGTGGATGTGAGGACCGGTCGAGACGCCGGTGCTCCCGACCTTCGCGATCTGCTCTCCCTTCTTGACCGTGTCGCCCCTCTTCACGAGGAGCTTCGAGCAGTGACCGTAGAGCGTCTCGTAGCCGTTCGGGTGTTCCACGACGACGGTGTTCCCGTATCCCGTCTTCCATCCCGCGAACTTCACGATGCCCGAGAGCGCGGAGCGGATCGGCGTGCCGTGGCGGGCCGCGATGTCGATCCCCGTATGATTCATGTGCCTGTGGAAGATCGGGTGGTAGCGCCTGCCGTAGCGGCTCGATATCCTGCCGTGGACCGGCCAGCCGAAGCGGAAGAGCTGACCCAGGGCCTCGGTCCCCGGGACGAAGAGCTTCTGCCCCAGGCGGAGCGCCGCGACGTCGACGCCGGGATTGGCGTTCACGAGCTCGGTGAGGTCGACTTCATACTTCTTGCAGACACCGCTGATCGTGTCGCCCTTCTTGATGACGACGTAGGTGCCGTCGGTGTCCGGGATCTCGAGAACCTGCCCGGGCCTCAGGAGCCTGGCGCTCGCCAGGTCGTTCATCGCGATGATCGTTTCCATGCTAACGTGATACTTCTTGGCGATGTTCCAGAGGCAGTCGCCCCGCGAGATCACGTGCCGGACGATCACCGGCGCGCCCTTCTTGGCCTTGCCGTTCCCGCCCATCGGGGCCTGAATGGAGATGGGGTACAGGAACTCGAGCGATCGGTCCCACGACCGCTCCCGCGAGTAGAGGAGCGGGAGCCTCACGTCGGTCTTGCGTCTCGGCACCTGGGCGTAGCTCGCACTGTTCGCGCTCGCGAGGAGGTCGAGGTCGATGCCGTGGGTGGCAGCGATCGACTCCAGGCCCTCGCCCGGCTCGGCCACGTACTGGAGGCTGGCCGCGTCGCCGGGAACCGGCGTGACGACGCCGATCACGTCGAAGCTCGACTTCAGGTAGTTGGTCTCGTCGGAGGCCAGGACGCGGCCCCAGGGCGAAAGCTCGGTGAAGAGGGGAGAGCGCGGGTTCAGGCTGACCGGCTCGGCGTGGTTGGCCGTTCCGTGGATGGTGAGCCCGGAAGCGACCGCGAGCAGGAGAACAAGGACGGAAAGCACGGAGTAGAACCGCGCCGTCTCCGGCAAGCGGTTGAACTGCGCGAGGATGGCACCGGTCGCGTAGGCTTCTTTTTCGTTTCGTGTAACCATAGAGTCAGCTCGCGAATATACCGTCAGACGGGGACGCTGTCAAGAGGAACGGCGTCCCCGCTGTCACCTTGCCAGTCTGCAAGGACGGTGCCAGCATAGGCGTGAAATCTGAAACACTCCGGCTTACAGCATGCCGAAGGTGAGGCCCAGCGACAGGGTCTCCTTGAGCCTCCACTCGTCGATGATCTTCTCGTTGTAAAGCAACTGCACGTAGAGGTTCACCATCAGGTAGCTGGTGATGTTCGCGGTGAGGGTGTTTCTCCAGTCAACCTCAATTGCTTTCCAATCGTCGTTCAACGGGTCCGCTTCCGAGTAGTAGAGGGCCTTGTAGGTCCAAAGCCGGGTGCCGTAGATGAGGCTGTCGTGCCCGAAAGGGGTGAAGTAGGTCGTGATGAACTCGATGCCCCCGTCGTGCTCCCACTCCTTGCGGTCCAGTGCCAGCTCCGGATAGCGGTCGTTGAACTGCCTGAGGGCGCCACCGAGGCGCATGGAGAACTCGCGCTTCTCCTCCTCGATGAAGAGCTTGGCGACACCGACACTCCCGGTGAACAGGTTCGGATTGAGGTAGTGCTTCCTCGCGGGGTCGCGGTCGTCGAGGAAGCTCGACTGGACGCGGCCGGCGAAGTAGGGGTCGACCATCCACCCGTGCGTCAGCCGGAAGAGCGACTCAAGGTCGATCTCGTCGGTCGACTTCCTCGGCCGGTCCCAGTTCTTCGTCTCCTCGTCCTGGCTGTGCGTCTGGCCGAAGGCGAGCCTGAGGGTGGTCTTGTTGTGGAGCGAGCTGCTGAGCTGGCGCTTGGCGAGGTTCTGCCACAGGAACGCCCACGTGAGCGCTCCGACCTCGGTCCCGTCCCAGTTCTCGCTGTAGGAGCTCTGCGTCAGCGTGAGGTTCAGGTCGGAGACGATGTACCAGCTGTCGATGCCGAGCGTGTCCGCCTCTGCCTCCTCCTGGGCGCAGAGTGGAACCGCGGCGGCCAGGATCGCCGCGATGGCGATCGCGAGGATCTTCATGCGTAACCTCCTCGAGTCGTGGTCGCACCTTCTGCTCGGTCTGAAGCGAAACTGCCCACAGAGTGGGCAGTTTCGTTCACACGGCGGTGGCGACCGGGCCCGGTTCCCCGGAGCCTAGGCGCCTGCTGCCGAAAGCTCGGACGTGCAGAAACCGCAGCGCGTGGCCTTGATCGGGATCTCGTTCAGGCAGAACGGGCACTCCTTCGTCGTCGGCTCGGCCGGCGCTTCCTCCTCCTCGCGCTTCATCCTGTTGAGCGATCGGATGAGCATGAAGATGGCGAACGCGACGATGAGGAAGCTGATGATCGTCATGATGAAGACGCCCCAGTTCACCGTCACCGCCCCGGCGGCCTGGGCGTCGGCCAGCGTCGCGTAGGGGCCGGCCGTCTCGCCGACCTTGAGCACGGAGAAGATGTTGTTGAAGTCGACGTTCCCGAGCAAGAGGCCGATCGGCGGCATGATGACGTCTGCCACGAGCGACTTCACGATCGTTCCGAACGCGGCGCCGATGATGATGCCGACGGCCATGTCGACGACGTTGCCGCGCATCACGAACTCCTTGAACTCCTTGATCATCGCCCCTCCTCATCGTGGTCCCGAGGGTGCTGGGTCCCGGCGGATCCCGGGGCGCGTCCCTCGCGAGCTCTCTCTTCATCTGTAGTTCGGGTGCGTGGAATCTAGGGGGAGTCGAGCGGGGTGTCAAGGGGGGTTCTGGTGGCGGATTCGAGCGGGCCCCGCGGCCGCGCCGCTCCTCGCCGGCGACGCGCCATCTGTTGCCCGGCGGAAGTGCCCTAGCCTCAGGCGTTTGACCTTGACACGTGGCGTTCACCTTCCTACTATGACCGCGTCCGGACCGGGGGCGAGGACGTCTCTCGAACTTCCCCAGGCGAGCCGGGCGAGTCCATTCTCGAACGGGGAGTCCAGCATGTTGGCGGTCGGCCCGGCCGTAGCGCTCGGTCCGGTGGTCTGGTTCGTCGTCGGCGCGGCGCTCGGCGCCGGCGTCGCGTCCGTCGTCTGCGTCGCCCGTCTGCGCCGCCAGGCGAAGGAGGAGAGCGAGGTCTACCGGAGCAAGCGGCAGCTCCAGGCCATCTTCGACGGCATCACCGACGGGCTCATCATCGTCGACCGGGACTTCAAGATCGTTGCCGTCAACAAGGCCGAGGCGGCCTTCCTCGGGAAGAAGCCTCAGGATGTGGTCGGCAAGGACTGCTTCCACATCTACTGCCGCGGCGACGTCGCCTGCGAACAGTGTCCCGCCCACCAGACCTTCGCGACCGGGAAGCCGACGCTCATCACACGCCTCGAGACGTCGGTCGGCTACCACAGGCGGGGCGTGGACGTCTACACGTTCCCGGTCAACAACGACAAGGGCGAGACCATCCAGGCGATTCAGTACATCAAGGACGTCACCGACCGCGTGAAGCTCCAGAAGCAGCTTCGCGAGGTAGAGCAGCTGACCGGCATCGGGCGGATGGCGGCGAGCGTCGCGCACGAGATCAGGAACCCGCTCATCGCCGTCGGCGGCTTCGCGCGGCAGCTCCACGAGGAGCTGGATGCGGGGGACCCGAAGCGCGAGTACACCGGCATCATCCTCGAGGAGGTCACGAGGCTCGAGCAGATCCTGAGGGAGCAGCTGACGCTCGAGCGGCACCTCCAGCCCGTCCTTCGCCCGGTCGACGTGAACCAGATCCTGAAGGACGTGAGGAAGCTCCTCTCTCACGGCATCCTCTCGTCGCAGATCCGGCTCATCGGCGATCTGGCCGACGGCCTGCCGATCACGATGGGCGACGCGAACCAGCTCAAGCAGGCGTTCCTGAACATCATCACAAACGCGATCCAGTCGATGCCGGACGGCGGGACCCTGAAGATCTCGAGCGCGCAGCGAGGCCAGACGATCGTCGTGCGGGTCGATGACAGCGGCCCGGGCATCCCGGGCGACGTGATGAACAAGCTCTTCGTCCCGTTCTTCACCACGCGGCAGACCGGCTCGGGATTGGGGCTCGCTGTGACTCGGAGGATCGTCGAGAACCACGGCGGGGAGATCGAGGTCATGAGCGAGGTCGGGGAGGGCACGACGTTTGAGATCTCGCTTCCCATCCTGCGGACGACGCAGGAGTTCGAACACGAGAAGCTCTACGGCGCGAAGGACGCGCCGGACGGACACGCTGTCGAAAACGGAGAGGAAGGAACCGGAGGCGCACAATGACCAAGCTGCTTGTGGTCGACGACGAGAAGAACGTCAGGAAACTCTACGAGACGGAGCTCAAACGCGAGGGCTACGATGTGACGAGCGTGGAGAGTGCGGAGGACGCCCTGGAGGCGATCGCGGAGAGCACGCCGGACCTGGTGGTGCTCGACATCCGGCTCGACGGGATGGACGGCATCGACTGCCTCCGGACGATCATGGAGAAGCGCAGGGACCTCCCGGTGATCCTGAACTCCGCGTACTCCACGTACAAGCAGGACTTCGCGTCGTGGATGGCGGATGCGTACGTCGTGAAGTCGGCCGACCTGACGGAGCTCAAGGATAAGATCAAGGAGGTCCTCGAGGCGCGGGGCAAGGTGTAGTCGGGGGAGAAGCGCAGCAGTGGGCGAGGCGTGACAGCGGGCGAAGCGTCGCATTGGGGCGAGGTCCGGAAGCGGGGCGAACGATGGCCAGGCGGAACACGATGCAGAAGGAGCTCCTCGACTTCCGGAAGAAGCTCCGGTCGGCGCCCGACGAGGTGGAGACCCTCTGGGACCTGGCGTCGACGTACATGGAGTCGGCGCGATACGCGGACGCGGTGGTCGTCCTCCAGCAGCTTCTGGGGAGGCGGCCGACCGACGTCAACGCGATGCTCGCGTGCGGGACCTGCTACCGCAAGCTCGACCTCCTCGAGCCCGCCGCCTCCGAGTTCGAGCGCGCGACGAGAGCCGATCCGGAGAACGCGCTCGCGCGATCCAACCTCGGCAGGATCTACGACCTCATGGGGAGGAACGAGGACGCCATCACGCAGCACATGACGGCGATCGGTCTCGATCCCGACGACTCCGAGCCCTACTACCGTCTCGGGGTGACCTACGGGAGACGGAGCGAGTTCGACGAGGCGGAGAAGTGGTACAGGAAGGCGATCGAGGCCGACGATCAGTGCGCGAAGGCGCACACGAACCTCGGGTACGCCCTCGATCGGATGGAGAAGACGGCCGAGGCCATTCTGGAGTTCAAGCGGGCGATCGAGATCGACCCGGAGAACGCCGAGCGGCATCTGAACCTCGGCGCGATCTTCGGCGAGAAGGGGATGCTCGCCGACGCGATCGAGGAGTTCCGCACGGCCGCCGAGATCGACCCGACGAGCGCGGAGGCGCACTACAACCTCGGCACGGCCCTCCTCGGGTCCGAGAAGGAGGACGACGCGCTGGCGGAGCTCGAGCTCGCGGTCAGGCACTCGATCGACAACCCGATGGCCCACTACCAGCTCGGACTCGTGTACTCGAGGAAGGCGCAGTTCGGGCGCTCGGTCGCCGAGTTCCAGCGGGTGATCGCGCTCGACGGCGAGACGCCCGAGACGTGTTTCCAGATCGGTCTGGCCCTCGCGTCGCTCGACCGGCTCGACGACGCCGAGACGTACCTCCGGAAGGCCGCGGCGGCCTCGCCGGACGACCCGAAGATCCACTACCAGCTCGGAATCCTGATGGACAGGATGGGGCGAAGCGTCGAGGCGGTCGAGTCGTACCGGCGCGCTGACAAGCTTCACGGCCGCCCGTAGGCCGCGCCCCGGCGGGCCGGTCCCGCCGGCGCCCCGTCGTGCCCCACCACCCCAAGAGAATCCATGGACAGGAAGAACGACACCCCGAACCCGGTTTTCCTGGCGTGCGCAGTGGCGCTCGTGTGCGTCGCGGTCCTGGCCGGCGCGGTCGCCTCCCACGCCGCGGAGGGCTCGGGAGGCGGCGACGCTGCGGGGGAGAGCGCCTGGAGCGCGCCCCGGCCGCCGCAGGACGTACCGACCGGCCACTGGTCGTACCCGCTTCTCGCGAGGCTCGTCGCGCGTCGCGTCGTCTACGTCGACCTCTCGACGCTCCCGGTCTCCAGGGTGGTGATCGCGGAGGCGCTCCTCGACGCCCGCGACAGCGAGGACGAGCGGCCCGAGCTGACCGCGCGCGAGACGTGGGCGCTCGAGCGGCTCGAAGCGGAGTTCCTCAGGGGCGAGGTCGACGCTCCGGCCGCGCACCTCGAGGAGAACGACGCGATGGTCGGCCTGGGCGTGAGGCTCTTCTCGCAGCTTCGATACGGTGGTGAACGCGCGACCCTCGGCCTCTGGAGCGGTGACGTGCCCGGCGGGCCGACGACGCCCAGGGACGACGAGGAGGACGACGACTACCGGTTCGACGTGGCCATCGACGTCGCGCCCGAGATCTGGGGAGGCGTGCGGAACCTCGTCGGGTTCTACGCCGACGCCGACGTCCTCTTCGGAGGACAGGACGGAGCCCGCACCGTCCGCATCTCCGAGCGGACCAGGACCTGGCGTGGCGTGGCCGCGACGGTCGAGAGGGCGTACTTCATGCTGGAGCAGCCCTGGTTCGCCGTCGCCGCGGGTCGCCGCGACCCGGTCTGGGGACGGGCGCGCTGGGGCAGGCTCCTCATCTCCGGAGCCGCCCCGACGTTCGACCAGATCGACGCGCGATTCCGCGTCGGGCCCCTCTCGTTCCACGCGCTCCACGGGCACGTCGAGTACAAGGAGACGGGCGCCGAGAACGACCTGGCCGAGTACGAGAAGGTCTACATCGCCGCGCACAGGCTCGTCGTGGCGGGGTCGTGGGGGAGCTTCAGCGCGAGCGAGGCCGTCGTCTACAGCTCGACGACGCCGGATCCGGTCTACCTGAACCCGCTCTTCCCGTTCTACCTCGCGCAGCACAACGAGCGCGAGAACGATAACATCGAGTGGTCGTTCGACCTCCTGCTGCGCCCGACGCGCGGCCTGGACGTGTACGTGGAGTTCCTCATCGACGACCTCCAGTACGATCGCTACACGGGGCACCCCGATAAGTACGGCGTGACGATCGGCGGGACGTACTTCGGACGCCTTTTCGGTTCGGACCTCGAGCTGACGACCGAGTACTCGAACGTGCGGAAGTGGACCTACTCGAGCAACGTGGTCGAGCACCGGTTCGCGCACGACGGTCTGCCGATCGGGTTCGAGCTCGGTCCGGACTCCGATCGCATCGCGGCGGAGGCGGTGACCCACCCGACTCCCGAATGGTCTGTCGGGCTCGGCTACCGGCACGCCAGGAAGGGCGAGGGGAGGCTCACCGATCCGTTCGTCCCCGGCGAGAATCCCGATCCGACCTTCCCGTCCGGCGTCGTGATGAAGTCGGACCGCGTGTCGCTCGAAGCGAACTACCAGAACCTCCGCGGCGTCGCCGGGGGGATCGGCGTCGCCTGGCAGAACGTCAGGAACCGCGGGAACGTCAGTGGAGATGACGGCGATGGCTGGGAGATCTGGGCCGGTATCCAGGTCCGCATCTGATCCCGCGCCGGCAGCCGTCCTGGCGCTTCTGCGCCCGGTGAACGGCGCGATGGCGGCCGCGGCGGTCCTGGTTGGCGCGTTCGTGGCGGGGCGCCCGTTCGTCCCGGGCCCCGCGCTCTGGGGGGCCCTCTCGGCGTTCGCCGCCGCGTCGGGCGCCAACGCGTTCAACGACTACGTCGATCGCGAGGCCGACCGGATCAACAGGCCCGACCGGCCGATCCCGTCCGGCGGCATCGCGCCCCTGACGGCGCTCGCGGTCGGCCTCGGCGCGTACGGCGTCTCGATCCTCGCGGCGATGTCGATCGGCCTCGAGGCGCGCGGGCTGGCGCTCTCGTGGGTCGTCGTGACGATCCTCTACTCGTGGGTCCTCTCGGGCGTGCCGCTCCTCGGGAACGTCGTCGTCGCGCTCGTGGCGTCGTCGCCGCTCCTCATGGGAGCGATCTCGCAGGGGAACGCCGGGGCTTCGCTCGTCCCGCTCGGGCTGGCGTTTCTGATCCACCTGGCGCGCGAGGTCGTCAAGGACGCGGAGGATCTCGAAGGAGACGCCGCCCAGGGGGTCCGGACGTTCGCGGTCCTCTTCGGACGTCGCGCGTCGCTGGCGCTCGCGAGGTTCGTGGTCGTCCTGCTCATGGCCGCGGCCCTCCTTCCGTACGGGTTCAAGATCTACGGCCGCTGGTACCTCGCGATCGTCGTGCTCGTCGAGGCCATCCTCGCGTGGCGTTTCGTCATCCGGCGGCCGGAGCCGACGGGGCCGGAGCCGACCCGGTCGGAGTTCCAGATCCTCTCGAGGACGCTCAAGGTCGTGATGCTCCTGGGGCTCGCGGCGATCGCGCTCGGGAGATTCTGATCGACGAAGCCGCGGCGGGTGTTGTGAAGTCGCGGCCGGCGCTGTGAAGTCGCGGCCGATGCCGCGCCGGGATTCCGTCGACACTCACACGAAGGGGAGGAGTTGCACACGTGACGTTGTTCCAGGCCATCGCCCTCGGCGTTCTCCAGGGACTGACGGAGTTCCTTCCGGTCTCGAGCTCCGGGCACCTCGCGCTCGCCGAGTCGTTCTTCGGCGTCGAGAGCCCGGGTGTCACGTTCGAGGTCTTCGTGCACTTCGGGACGGCGCTCGCAGTCATCTGCTTCTTCTGGAAGCGGGTCGTGTCGGTCGTCGCCGCGGTCGCCCGGTTCGTCTTCCGGCTCCCGCACGACGCCGACGAGGCGAGGCTCGGATTTCACCTGATCGTCGGGACGATCCCTGCCGGCGTCGTCGGTCTCCTGCTGGAGGACCGGATCGAGGCCGCCTTCGACAGCCCGGTGCTTGTGTCGATCCTGCTCATCGTGACCGGCGTGGTCCTGTGGTCGACGCGCCGCATTCCGCCGGGCACGAAGGCGCGGGGGACCTGGAGGGACGCGCTGGCGATCGGTTCCGCGCAGGCGGCGGCCATCCTCCCGGGGATCTCCCGGTCGGGCTCTACGATCTCGGTGGGACTCGCGCTCGGGCTCGAGCGGAGGGCCGCGGCGGAGTTCGCGTTCCTCCTCTCGATCCCGGTCATCCTGGGGGCGACGGCAGCGAACCTGGGCGACGCCCTCGACGCGGGGGCGGCGCAGGGCGCCGCCATCGCGGCCGGCACCGTCGCGGCCTTCGTGGCGGCGATCCCCGCGATCGCCCTGCTCCTCAAGGTCGTATCCGCGGGTAAGTTCTCCCGGTTCGCTTACTACTGCTGGGCCGTCGGGATCATTGGACTCGTCCTCTCGATTGTGAGAAGCTAGGGGTCCGCGATCCGAAAGGGGGCACGACCATGAAGGTGATGAGTATTCTTCTGACGGTGCTGCTCGCCGCCGCCGCCACGCACGGGGCGGAGCCGGGCATTGCGATCACCGTCTACAACACCGACCTCGCGCTCGTGAAGGAAGTGAGGAGCATCGACATCTCTGAGGGTGTGAGCGAGGTGAAGTTCGGCAACGTCGCTTCCCGCATCGATCCCACGAGCGTTCACTTCAAGGTCGTCGACGGGCCCGACGCGGCCGTCTGGGAGCAGAACTACCGCTTCGATCTGGCGAGCACGTCGAAGATCCTCGAGAGGTATCTCGAGAAGGACATCGACGTCGTCACGGAGGACGCCGATCTCTTCAGCGGCCGGCTCATCAGCGTCGACGGAGCCGGAATCGTGCTCGATCAGGGGCGCGGCGTCGGCCCGGTCGTCACGCTGAACCGGGAGAAGGTCTCGTACGTGAGGTTCCCGATGCTTCCGGAGGGGCTCATCTCGAAGCCCACCCTCGTGTGGAAGATTGGCGCCGAGCGGGGAGGGGACAGGCTCGTCGAGGTGACGTACATGACCTCGAGCATCAACTGGCACGCCGAGTACGTCGGCGTCATCAACGAGGACGACACGTCGGTCGACCTGGCGGCATGGGTCTCGATCGACAACCGATCGGGCGCGTCGTACAAGGACGCCAGGCTCGACCTCGTCGCCGGCGACGTGCACCGTGTGCGCGAGCCGGTGGCGCTGGGGCGAGGGTACAAGGCCGATATGCAGCTCGAGATGATGGCCGCGGCGCCGGAGTTCCAGGAGGAGCAGCTCTTCGAGTACTACCTCTACAAGCTCGACACGCCCGCCACCGTGGCGGACCGCGAGATCAAGCAGCTCGCGTTCTTCCCGAGCACCGCCGTCGGCGTCGAGAAGGTCCTCGAGTTCGACTCCTACAGGGGAACCGACGTGAGGGTCCTCCTCGAGTTCGTGAACTCGGAGGAGGCGGGCCTCGGACGCGCGCTCCCCGCCGGGAAGGTCAGGATGTACAAGGAGGACTCGATCGGCGATCTCCAGTTCATCGGTGAGGACAGGATCGACCACACTCCGAAGAACGAGGACGTCGAGCTGTACCTCGGGAACGCGTTCGACGTGGCCGCCGAGCGGAAGGTCCTCGCGACGAGGAAGATAACGAACCGCGTGCACGAGGAGGACTACGAGATCAGCATCAGGAACCACAAGGACGAGGACGTGGTCGTGTTGGTGGTGGAGCACCCTCACGCGTACTGGACGGTCACCGCGAAGACACACGAGTACGAGAAGGTCGAGGCGAGCCGGATCGAGTTCAAACTGCCGGTCGAGGCAGACGGCGAGACCGTCCTCGCGTACACGGTTCGATACGAGTACTAGACGCCGCGCAGGCGGCGTGTCCCGGAGGATGACATGGAGTCCGTCGGCGAGCTCCTGAGGCGGACACGCGAGGCTCAGGGGAAGACGATCGAGGAGGTGGCGAAGGCCACGAGGATGAGCAGGGTCGTCCTCGAGTCCCTCGAGGATGACCGCTTCAGCACGCTTCCCGCCCCGGTCTACGTCAAGGGGCACATCAGGACCTACGCCAGACATCTCGAGCTGGACGAGGAGGAGATCGTCCAGAAGTACCTCCGCTTCACGCAGCAGCAGGAGCCCGACGAGCTGGACGAGTGGGACGCCGTCGAGGTGGAGATCCACGACAGGCGCAGGCTCGCCGGCAGGCGCTGGACGTGGATCGTGGTCGTGCTGGTGGCTCTTGCCGTCGTGGTCGTGTACGCGTGGCGCCAGGGCCGGGAGATTCCCCCGCCGGAGCCCGTCGAGATGATGGAGACGACCCACGCCGAGGAGCAGCAGCGTCCGGATCCGGTCAACGTGGAGGGCGGCGCGGGGAGTGTGGCCGATGACACGATGATCGTCTGGCACAAGCTCGAGCTCATGGCCGTCGCCCGCGAGAGGACGTGGATCAGCGTCTCGACCGACGGCGAGGCGAGCGACGAGGTCACCCTCGAGGCCGGGGAACGCCGGGCGTGGGAGGCCGAGGAGATGTTCGAGCTCGACGTCGGCAGCGGCGGCACGGTGGATCTCTATCTCAACGGGGAGAGTCTGGGCACGCCGGGGGCGGGACGACGCCTGGTCGAGAATGTCGTCATCAACGAGGGCGGCATTGTCCCGCGGTAGCCGGCTGGCCCGCGTCGCCCTGACTCCCGCGCCGGCGCGGACGTCGACGGCAACTTCGGGCGCCCGGGCGGCGTTGCGCGCCGGGGCGCCTTGCAGCTTCAGGCCCGCCTCGTGACCGCCACAACCTCCGGGGACGGCATGGCGAAGCGCTTCAATCTGGTATCGGGGTTCGATCCCCAGGGGGATCAGGGGAGCGCCATCGAGGAGCTCGTCCGGGGGCTCGAGCGCGGCAACGGCTGCCAGACCCTCCTCGGTGTCACCGGCTCCGGCAAGACGTTCACGATGGCCAACGTCATCGCGCAGGTGAATCGCCCCGCCCTCATCATCTCCCACAACAAGACCCTCGCCGCGCAGCTCTTCGCCGAGTTCCGCGCGTTCTTTCCCGACAACGCCGTCGAGTACTTCGTCAGCTACTACGACTACTATCAGCCGGAGGCCTACGTTCCCGTCTCCGACACGTACATCGAGAAGGACGCCGACATCAACGAGGAGATCGATCGCCTGCGCCTCAAGGCGACCGCCTCGCTCCTCGAGCGGCGGGACGTCATCATCGTCGCCTCGGTCTCGTGCATCTACGGCCTCGGTTCGCCGGAGGTCTACCGATCCATGCTCCTTGCGCTCGCGGTCGGCCAGAGGCGTGACCGGGACGCGATGCTGCGCGAACTCGTCGACATGCAGTACGAGCGGAACGACTACGACTTCGTGCGCGGGTCGTTCCGCGTCCGGGGCGACGTGGTCGAGATCAGGCCGTCGTACGAGGAGCGCGCGATCCGCGCCGAGTTCTTCGGCGACGAGATCGAGAAGCTCTCGATCATCGATCTGGTCACGAGGAAGTCCGTCGAGGAGCTCGAGGAGATATCGATCTATCCCGCGAAGCACTGGGTGACGACGCAGTCGAACATCGAGTTCGCGATCAAGGGGATCGAGGCGGAACTCGAGGGGAAGCTCGCCGAGTTCAAGTCGGGGGGGCAACTCCTCGAGGCGCAGAGGCTCGAGACGAGGACCCGGTTCGACATCGAGATGATGCGCGAGATGGGGTACTGCGCGGGGATCGAGAACTACTCCCGCCACCTCTCCGGCCGCGCGCCGGGAGAGCGCCCCGCCGTCCTGCTCGATTACTTCCCGGACGACTTCCTGATGTTCATCGACGAATCGCACGTGTCCATCCCGCAGCTTCGGGGGATGTTCCGGGGCGACCGGTCGCGCAAGGAGACGCTCGTCAAGTACGGCTTCCGGCTCCCCTCGGCGCTCGACAACCGCCCGCTCGTGTTCGAAGAGTTCGAGGGGTTCATGCGCCAGGCCATCTTCGTGTCGGCGACACCGGCACCGTACGAGCTCGAACGGAGCGAGGGCGTCGTCGTCGAGCAGATCATCCGTCCGACGGGCCTCGTCGATCCTGAGATCGTCGTCCGTCCCGTGGAGGGCCAGGTCGACGACCTCCTCGAGGAGATACGCCTGCGGGTCAAGGCCGGCGCGAGGATTCTCGTCACGACGCTCACGAAGCGCATGGCGGAGGACCTGACCGACTACCTCCAGGGATTCGGGGTCCGCGTGCGCTACCTCCATTCGGACATCGTCGCGCTCGAGCGCGTCGAGATCATCCGCGGCCTCAGGCTCGGCGAGTTCGACGTCCTCGTCGGGATCAACCTCCTCCGCGAGGGGCTCGATCTCCCGGAGGTGTCGCTCGTGGCCGTGCTCGACGCCGACAAGGAAGGATTCCTTCGTTCCGAGACGTCGCTCATCCAGACGTCCGGACGGGCCGCGCGGAACCTCGGCGGAAGGGTCATCTTCTACGCGGACAAGATGACCGGTTCGATGGAGCGCGCCCTCGCCGAGATGTCGCGCCGGCGGAACCTCCAGATCGAGTACAACGAGAAGCACGGGATCATCCCCAGGAGCATCGTGAAGTCGGTCGACGAGATCATGCGGGCGACCGCCGTCGCCGACGCCAAGGTCGAGATCGAGCAGGACATCGGGATGCTCGAGCTCGAGCCCGGGGCCGACCGCGAGCAGATGATCGCGATCCTCGAGGAGCAGATGGTGAACTCGGCCGCGCGACTCGAGTTCGAGAAGGCGGCCTCGCTCCGCGACAGGATCGACGAGCTCATGATGGCGGAGGCCGCCGACGCCGGACAGGCGGAGCGTACGAAGGAGGCGGGTGGGCGGGCCCGTGGGCGGGGCCGGCGGGGGAGAGGCTCGGGCGCGAAGGATGCGAAAGACGGCAAGCGCCGAACCGACGGCGTGCTCCACGGCGACCGATCCGGCAAGAAGCGGGGGAAGCGCACATGACGATCGACGAGCGCACGCTCGGACTCATCAGGAACGCGCTCGCCGAGGACCTCGGAACGGGCGACGCGACGACCGACTCCACCGTCCCGGCGGAGCAGGTCACGAAGGGACGGATCATCGCGAAGGAGGATGGCGTGCTCGCGGGCATCCCGGTCGTGGAGGCGGTCTTCCGGGAGCTGGATCCGGACGTCGAGGTCGAGGCGCACGTCGCGGAGGGCGCGCGCGTCACGCCGCGCACGCTCGTGGCGACGGTCCGGGGAAGGACCCGGGCGATCCTCACGGGCGAGCGGACCGCGCTCAACTTCCTCCAGCGGCTCTCCGGTGTCGCGACGCTCGCGTCGCGGTATGCTGCGGCCGTCGAGGGAACGGGTGTCACGATCCTCGACACAAGGAAGACCACGCCCGGCCTGCGGATCCTGGAGAAGTACGCGGTGTCGCTCGGGGGCGGCGGCAACCACCGCATGGGTCTCTGGGACATGGCCCTGATCAAGGACAACCACATCGTGGCGGCGGGCGGGATTCGTCCCGCCGTCGAGCGCGTGAGGGAACGACACCCCGGCCTCGCGATCGAGGTCGAGGTGACGGGGCCCTCCGAGCTCCGGGAGGCGCTCGACGCGGGCGTCGGCCGGATCATGCTCGACAACATGACGATCGCCGAGATGCGCGAGGCCGTCGCGATGGCGAGATCGCACTGCCCGACGCCTGAGATCGAGGTCTCGGGCGGGGTCACCCTCGACGAGGTTCGCACGATTGCCGAGACAGGCCCCGACTTCATCTCCGTCGGGGCGCTCACCCATTCCGCCCCGGCACTCGACATCTCCCTCGATCTCGAGGCGAAGCCGTGATGAGCCAACGCGCGTCCGGCAGCGAAGCCGCGCGCCCGAACGGGCAGCGCGTGACGTGGCGCCTCCACGCCTTCGGCAGGGTGGGCTCGACGAACGACGTCGCGCGACGGCTCGCGCAGGGCGACGCGCCGGAGGGGACGATCGTCCTCGCCGAGACGCAGGCGAGCGGCAGGGGCAGGAGGGGGAGCGTCTGGCAGTCTCCGGCGGGCGGTCTCTGGTTCTCCGTGATCCTGAGGCCGCACCTGCCTCCCGAACGGGCGGGCGGACTCTCGATCGTCGCGGCCGTCGCGATCGCGAAGGCGGTCACGGACGCGTCGGGCGTCGAAACGAGAATCAAGTGGCCGAACGACGTCTACGTCGGTCCGCGGAAGCTCGCGGGCATCATGATCGAGACGGCCGGCGGGCGGCCGCGCGCTCCGCGGCAGGGCGCGCTCGTGCTGGGTGTGGGGATCAACGTCAACGTGCCCGCGGATGCGCTCCCCTCGAACGATTGGTACGAGGCGACGTCGCTCGAGTGCGAAGCGGGACGGCGGTTCATGCGCGGGGCGATCCTGGCTCGCATCATCAGGGAGTTCGAGCCGCGCTACTTCCAGTACCGCAGTCCGGACCACCGCGACCTGATCGAGGAGTGGAGGGAGCTGTCACTGGTCTTCGGGGAGCAGGTGGAGGTGACGGTGGAGGGGAGGACCGTGGAGGGTACCGTGCACGGTCTCGAGGACGACGGCGGGATCGTCGTCCGGCTGCCCGCGGGGCGGCAGGAGAAGATCCTGCCGCTGGGGAACGTGACGCTGAGGGTGCTGCGAGGCAGTGCGGATTCCTGTTGACAGCAGGGAGCTATTCGGGTAATTTGCCGAATTGTTGGTGAGTTCGGTGAATATCCCGAATCATGAGACATGTTCATATCCGGAAGAAGGCAGCAAGAACGGACTCCTGTTCGGCATAAACGCCGAAAAAGAGAGGAATTCGGCAAAATGACCGAACCAAAACACCTCGTCATGATCGGCGACATCGTTGATTCCAGAAACCTCCCCGACCGGAAGCTGGTTCAGCTACGTCTGAAGCAAGCTCTCCAGGAGCTGAACACTCGGCTGGGACCTGATGTGATCGAATCGGGGTTCCGGATCGCTCTCGGTGATGAGTTCGAAGGTCTCCTCAAGAGACCGGCGGGTGCGATAGACGCGCTGGTGCACATGGAGGGGGGACTGCCAGGAGTCGGGATCAGATACGGCCTCGGGTGGGGAGAGATCGACACCGCGGTAGACGCGGACGCGGCAGTGATGGACGGTCCGTGCTTCCACCTTGCCAGGGAAGCTCTCGGCGAAGCCAAGCAGTCGGAAGAGTGGGTGGTTGCGCGCGGTTTCGGGCCGGAGGCTGACAGGATAGTGAACGGCATCTTCTCGCTGTTGGGCGCAGTCCGTCGTGGCTGGACTGAGAGGCAGGCCGAGATCGTCGCGCTCGCGCGTTGGGCACCCTCACGGAAGCAAGTGGCATCGGAGCTTGGTGTCGTGCCGTCCGTCGTGACCGAGACACTGGCAGCGGCTCTGTATGGGCCGGTCCGCGAGGCGGAGAATGCGGCTGTGAATGCGCTGACTCTGTTCGGTCAGACCGGCGGGGATCACGCTGCCCCGCGGAGGAGCTCAGAGCAATGACCTTCCAGATGTCATTCGCGCCCAGCGACAAGGCAACCCTGCTGCTTGTACTTCTCGTTGCCGGGCATGTGTTTGGAGACTTCTTGTTCCAGTCTCGGCGACTTGCCGAAAAGAAGGAGAGGAGCCTCCGGAGTCTTCTCGTCCATGGTGTGATCGTGCTGGTCACTCACGTCGGATTCCTGATCCCGTTCCTCAGCGTCGCAGCCGTGCTCTGGGCGATGGCGCTCGCGGCAGCGCACACGCTGCAGGACGCTCTCAGGATCAGACTCTGGGGAGAGCGTGGAAGGTCGGTCTCCGGGCTGCTTGCGGATCAGGCGATTCACGTCCTGATGATCATCGCTGTATGGTGGGTCCTCTACAGGTCGGGGGCTCAGCGAGATATCCTGCTTCCATCTCCGACTCTCTGGATGCCGACGTTGAGGCACGTCGCCGTGCTGAGCACGGCCTACGTCTTCTGTGTCTGGGGTGGATCCATGATCGTCGAGAAGGCCCTCGGCGCCTATCCAGGAGTCAACGGTACGGCTGTTACGTCCTTTCTCGTGCGAGTGAAAGGCGATCTGCTGGTTGTCCGCCGAAAGAACGGTACCGAAGAAGAGCCGCCTCCAGGCGATCACCAGGAAGGCGACGGTCCCGGTGCCATGGACTACACGGCTGATCGCCGGATGGGAATGATGATAGGGCGACTCGAGAGAGCACTGGCGCTGACGCTCCTGTTGTACGGTCAGTGGGGGGCTCTCGGTCTCGTCCTCGCAGCGAAGTCCATCGCCAGGTTCAAGGAACTCGAGTCGCAGAGCTTCTCAGACTACTACCTGATAGGTACTCTCTGGAGTATCCTCGTCGCGGTTGCCACTGGAATACTGGCGCG
Organism: bacterium; assembly: GCA_025774245.1. Taxonomy (GTDB): domain Bacteria; phylum Joyebacterota; class Joyebacteria; order Joyebacterales; family Joyebacteraceae; genus JALGVN01. The sequence continues at coordinate 22,363 of JALGWI010000021.1, read as the reverse complement.
GGAGATCCTGTTCTAGGCAACGGGGCAGCACAACGTCGCGAAACCCGGTCGGCGACGGGGACGGAAGGAGAGCCTGATGCTTCTCGCAGTCGACATCGGCAACACGAACATCGTGCTCGGGCTGCTCGAGGAGAAGGAGCTGCTCTTCCGGTGGCGTGTGACGAGTGATCCGCGGAGGACCGCCGACGAGTTCGGCATCCTCCTGAAGGAGCTGTGCGGGCAGTCCGGCGTCGATCTCCGCGAGATCGCGGGTGTCGCCGTCTGCTCCGTCGTCCCCGCGTTGACGAGCGCGTTCGTCGCAATGGCGGAGGAGATCCTCAAGGTCCACCCGGTCGTCGTGGGTCCCGATCTCGACCTCGGGATCACGATCGACTACCGCGATCCGTCGGAGGTCGGGCCCGACAGGCTCGCGAACGCCGTCGGGGTCATGGAGCTCGCGAAGGGTCCGGCGATCGTGGTCGACTTCGGGACGGCGACCACGTTCGACGTCGTGACGGCTGACGGTCACTACCTGGGCGGCGCGATCGCGCCCGGCGTCGTGACGTCGGCCGAGAACCTGTTCCGGCGGGCGGCGCTCCTCCACGGTGTGCCGTTTGACCCGCCGGAGTCGGCGATAGGGAAATCGACAGAGGAGTCGCTGCGGTCGGGGATCATCTTCGGGGTCGTCGGACAGGTCGACGAGATCGTCCGCAGGCTCTAGGAGGAGTGGGGGGAGAAGCCGACGGTCGTCGCGACCGGCGGCCTGGCCGAGAAGATCTCGATCTTCACGAAGGTGATCAACATCGTCGAGCCCGATCTGACGCTTCTGGGGCTCGCGCTCATTCATGAGAGGGTGAATGAGGGGGGGGGACAGTGAGAGCACAGACTGTGGTGCCGCGAGCGCTCTGCGTCGTGCTGGTCGCCGCGTTCCTGTTGACGGGTAGCGTCGGCTCGGCGGGCGCGCAGGGAAGGACCATCGGTGATCGCGTCACGCACTATCGCGCCATCGATGCCATCGTGTGGGCGATGCCGCTGCTCAACTTCAAGACCTTCCGCGACGGTCATGCGGATCTCGGGGTCGGCTACAACGACATCGCCTACAATTCCCTGGTCCAGGACTGGAAGTTCCAGGCCGCCACTCCGAACGACAACACGCCCTACGTGGACTTCTTCTGGACGGTGAAGGACGGGCCGGTGGTCGTCGAGATACCCCCGTCGGCGGAGGGGGTAGCGATCTTCGGCACACTCATGGACGCGTGGCAGCGTCCCCTCGAGGACGTCGGCGCCAAGGGCAAGGATCAGGGACGCGGCGGCAAGTACCTGATGCTGCCGCCTGGCTACGACGGCGAACTTCTCACCGGGGCCTACGTCCTCCCTCAGAAGACGTACAACGGCTTCGCGATCCTCCGTCCGATTATCCCGGACGCGAGCCCAGAGAACCTCGCCAAGGCTGCCGCTTTCGCGAAGCGGATCAAGGTCTACCCGTTGTCGCAGGCGGAGAACCCGCCCGAGAGCCGCTCCGTGGACATCTACGGCAGGAACATGGAAGGGATCGTCAAGCTCGACGAGACCGTCTACGCCGAGCTGCACGAGATCATCCAGGAAGAGACAGTCGAAGAGCAGAACCTCGCGATGATGGGACTGCTCAGGACCATCGGGATCGAGAAGGGTGCGCCCTTCGCGCCGGATGCCGCGATGACGGAGGTCTACGCGGTCGCGTCCGCCGAGGCGCTGGAGTACATGATCGAGCAGTACCACAAGTTCCTGAACCCGTGGGCATACGAGGGGAAGAAGTGGAGTGTCCTGACTCCTCCCGGCGCCGTGGAGACCGACTTCTCGTGGGTGTTCCCGAGCCACTTCGACTACCACGCCCGCGGATGTCTCTACTACGCGGTCATCAGCAGTGTGAAGAACTACGGGACCGCCACCTACTACCTCGACCTCGCGGAAGACAAGGACGGCAACTGGCTGGACGGGGGGAGGACCTACAGGCTCAACGTCCCCGCCGACGTGCCGGTGAGGGACTTCTGGTCGGCTGTGGTCTACGACCTCGAGTCCGCCGCTTGGATCAGGGACATGCCCAAGGTCGGCGCCGGATCGGCTACCCTGGGTCTCGTCACGAACGACGACGGCACCGTCGATCTCTTCTTCGGCCCCGAGGCCCCCGAAGGGATGGAAACCAACTGGGTGCCGACCGCAGAGGGGCGGAAGTTCTTCCTGCTGTTCCGCTTTTACGGACCGGAGCCGGCGGTCTTCGACGGCTCTTGGGAGCTGAACGACATCGAGTTGGTGGAGTAGTGTTCATCCGGCTGGGCACGGCGTTGGACCGCGTGCCCAACGTCAACGGGAGACCGAACATGAAGAACGCAGTAGTAGCCCTGGTGTGCGTCCTGGCGTTGGGATGCGCCACGGCGCTGGCACAGGCGCCGGGGGGCGCATCGGAGACAGGCGGTGGAGTCGGAGCCGCCCGGCTCGGCACGATCGAGCTCGAGGGCGGCTACGTGACCGAGGCGACGGCCTCCATGCTCAGAGAGGAGCTCAGGTTCCAGGCCGCTGTCCAGACGTTCCTCTGGAGCTTCCCGTTCGCCAACGTCATGAGTTTGCGGGAGGGGCACCGCGAGGTCGGGATCACGAGCACTTCGATCCCAATCTTCGAGGACTACCTCACCCCGAAGACAGTCGTCCCGACAGGGAATCAGTCCACCGTCTACGCCTACAACGTGCTGACGCTGGCGACCGAGCCGATGGTGCTGGAGGTGGTCCCCGATGTGGTCGGGTTCATCGGCGACGCGTGGCAGCGCCCCCAGTCCGACCTGGGCCGCCCCGGCCCCGATGGCGGCAAGGGCGGCAGCTACCTCCTGGTGCCTCCGGGCTACGAAGGTGAACTGCCGGAGGAGGGCTACTACGTCGTGCCGTGCGCGACCTTCAACGTGTTCTGGCTTGCCCGGGCGTTCGTGAAGGACGGCGACAACAAGGCGGCAGCCGAGACCTTGAAAGGCATGAAGCTCTACCCGCTCTCCGACCCGGACGCACCGCAGCGCTACCTGAACGCCTCGGAGCACCCGGCGTACTGCATCCCCCCGCGTGGGTTCGCCTACTGGGAGCTACTCGCCAAGGGGTTGAACGAGGAGACCGTGCAACCCCATGACCGCGCCATGATGGGCATGGCGTCGATGATCGGGATCGAGAAGGGCAAGCCGTTCGAGCCTGACGAAGCCATGCGTGCGCTGCTGGTCGAGGCGGAGGAGGTCGCGTTCGCGATGAACACGACCCTCTCGTTCGAGAGCGAGCTACCGCGCGCGATCGTTTATCCGGACCGGCAGTGGGAGTTCTGTTTCCTCACCGACTCGCCGTCCTTCGACGGCGAGCACCGCCTCGAGCTCTACGAACGTGCCGCGTTCTCACATCAAGCCATGACCGGCGCATTCTCCATGGTGCTGTCGATTCGCGGGAAGGGCTCGAAGTACATGTTCACGTGCCGCGACGCGACGGGCGCGCACCTGAACGGGAGCCACTCCTACACCTTGAACGTCCCGACAGACGTCCCCGCCCAGGACTTCTGGTCGGTCTGCGTCTACGACACCAAGACGCGCTCGATCCTGGACGCGGGTCGGCCGAAGTCGGCCATCAACTCGTATGCGGACCTGCCGGTGAACGCAGATGGCAGCGTCGACATCCACTTCGGCCCCACGCCGCCGCCATCAGGCGAAACGGGTTGGATCAAGACGAAGCCGGGCGAGGGCTTCTTCATGTACTTCCGCTTCTACGGACCGCTGGAGCCCTTCTTCGACAAAAGCTGGAAGCTCAGCGACGTCGTGAAGGTGGATTAGGGCTCTCTCCGGTTCGACGGTGGCCAGGGGAGGCCGGGCCTTCGGGACCGGCCTCCCTCGCGGTCGCAGGCGATCCCGGGCAATCCTCCGCAATGCCCCGCATCCTATCCCTTGAACCCCGAGAAACCCCTTGCGCCCCGCACCCGTTTCGCCTAGATTAGCAGTCTGTCCAATAGAGTGCTAGACCAGTTGGAGTTTGTGAATGCGCGTTGGCCACCTCAAGGAGGGAGAACCATGGCCGCGAAGAAGATCAAGATCAAGCCCCTGTCGAACCGGATCCTCGTGAAGAGGCTCGAAGAGAACATCCAGAAGACCGCCGGCGGGATCATCGTGCCCGACACGGCGAAGGAGAAGCCCCAGAGGGGCAAGGTCATGGCGGTCGGCCCGGGCAAGATCTCCGAAGAGGGCAAGCGGATCGACGTCGAGGTCAAGGTCGGGGACGAGGTGCTGTTCGGGAAGTGGTCCGGTAGCGAGATCACGATCGACAGCGAGGAGTATCTGTTCATGAAGGACGAGGACGTCCTGGCGGTTCTCTAGTCACAGATCCACACGATGCGGGGGTAGCAGCATGGCGAAGCAGGTGGAGTTCAACTCCGCGGCGAGGGAGCACCTGAGGAGAGGTGTCGACAAGCTCGCGGACGCCGTGAGGGTCACGCTGGGGCCGCGGGGACGGAACGTCGTTCTCGACAAGAGGTACGGCTCGCCCGTCATTACGAACGACGGCGTGACCATCGCGAAGGAGATCGACCTCGAGCAGCCCTACGAGAACATGGGCGCCCAGATGCTCAAGGAGGTCGCGACGAAGACCGCCGACGTTGCCGGAGACGGCACGACGACGGCGATCGTGCTGGCACAGTCGATGGTCGCGCAGGGTCTCCGGAACGTCACGGCCGGAGCGAACCCGATGCAACTGAAGAAGGGGATCGAGCGGGCGGTCGACAAGTCGATCGAAGGGCTCAGGAACATGAGCCACGAGATCAAGGGTCGGAAGGAGATCGCCCAGGTCGCCACGGTGTCGGCGAACAACGACCCCGAGATCGGCGATCTTCTGGCCGACGCGATGGAGAAGGTCGGCAAGGACGGCGTGATCACGGTCGAAGAAGCCAAGAGCATCGAGACGTCGCTCGAGGTCGTCGAGGGGATGCAGTTCGACCGCGGGTACCTCTCGCCGTATTTCGTGACCGACGCCGAGCGGATGGAGGCCGTCCTCGAGGACGCCTACATCCTCCTTCACGACAAGAAGATCTCGGCGATGAAGGACCTGGTTCCGATCCTCGAGAAGATCGCGCAGATGGGGAAGCCTTTCCTGATCGTCGCGGAGGACGTCGATGGTGAGGCGCTCGCGACGCTCGTGGTGAACAAGCTCCGTGGGACGATCCAGGGCGCCGCGGTCAAGGCGCCGGGGTTTGGCGACCGCAGGAAGGCGATGCTGGAGGACATAGCATCCCTGACCGGTGGGCAGGTCCTCTCGGAAGAGAAAGGCCTCAAGATCGAGGGCGCGTCACTCGATGACCTCGGTCGCGCCAAGCGGGTCGTGATCGACAAGGACAGCACGACGCTCGTTCAGGGCGGCGGGAAGAAGGCGGACATCAAGGGGCGAATCGAGCAGATTCGCGCCGAGATCGAGCACTCGACGTCCGACTACGACAAGGAGAAGCTCCAGGAGCGGCTGGCCCGACTGGCGGGTGGTGTGGCGGTCGTGAACGTGGGCGCCGCGACGGAGATCTCCATGAAGGAGAAGAAGGCTCGCGTCGAAGACGCGCTGCACGCGACCCGTGCCGCTGTCGAGGAGGGGATCGTCGTGGGCGGAGGCGTGGCGCTTCTGCGCGTGGCCGAGGGGCTCCGGAAGCTCAGGGAGAAGGACAGCGACGCGAAGACCGGGATCGAGATCGTGATCAAGGCGCTCGAGGCGCCGCTCCGACAGATCGCCGCGAACGCCGGCGCCGAGGGCTCGATCGTGGTCGAGGAGGTTCGCGGGAACGACAAGACGTCGTACGGGTACGACGCCGCGTCGCACGAGTACACCGATCTCGTGAAGGCGGGCATCATCGATCCGACGAAGGTCGTCCGCACCGCGCTTCAGAACGCGGCGAGCGTGGCGAGCCTGCTCCTCACGACCGAAGCGATCCTCACCGACAAGCCGGAGGAGGAGAAGTCCCCGCCGGCGATGCCGAGCGGAGGGATGTACTAGGGGTACGGGTCTCCCGCTCGGGTTCGTGTTCGCCGCGGGGGTTCCGGACTTCCATCGATGAACTGCAAGATCGGGCTCCCCACTCGTGGGAGCCCGATCTCTTGTTCCGCGGTCGGAAGTGCGCGCGGACCGCCTGCCGCGCGGCGATCGCTACGGACGGTAGATCGACTTGATGACCGACCACGTCGCGTGGTCGACCGGAGTGATACCGCACTCGCAGAAGGGGAGGACCCCTTCGAGGTCGCCGGTCTCTGTCTGTGTGGCGAACTTGATGCCGAGGACGTCGGGGAAGACGCCGGGGTCGGTCGGCTCGAACAGGGAGTAGAAACAGGCTTCTATCCAACCGGTGTAGCCCGGTTCGCAGTCGTCCTCGTCGGGCTCGAACTTGATGGTCGGGCCCTCGCCCGGGAAGTGCGGATTCCCCTCGCAGTCAAACTCGCAGTAGTAGTAGACGGTGCAGCCGCCCACGCCGGGACCGCTCCCGGCTGGATCAGCACACATGAAGTAGGGATCGTCGCAGGCGCAGAAGCAGTCCTCGAGGCCGAGGATCATGCTCGCGTGACTGACACCGTGTCCGAACTCCGAAACGTCCCACCCGATCTCGAAGCAGTACTTCCAGTAGCCCTCGAAGCCTGGGTCCGTGGTGAGCTCCGCAGTGCTGGTTCCCCAGATGTACTGCCCCTGGGAGGCGACGGGGAAGGCCAGTGCCAGGACAGAGGCGCCGAGAACGGCAATCCCGAGGATGCGCAGACGCGTCATGTCTCTCCTCTCCTCTCATGCTTAAGTCATCACCTGACATACCGCTTCGGATGCATCATCACAGGTGCGACGACTCGGTCATAGCGCCTGTGCATCAGTCAGTCAAGGGTTTTCTTGACTGCTGTTCGCGGGGAGCGCCGTTGGCAGGCCTCAGAGCAACGGCACGTGCCGGACCCGAGTCATGTGGAATAGGGACGGGCGCGGGTGCCAGGCGCAGCCGCTCCTGGATCGGTTGAGATCCAGGTGAGTCGCTCGATCGGCGAACTCGCCCCAGCCTCTCACGATGGCATGATCCATGCACTATTGTCCCCAGAAGTAAGGAATCCTCGCCGGGTTCGCGGCGACGGGCTGGCCGTCCCGCGTCCCGCTGGAGCGCAGGAGGGGGTGCATAGACATGGAGAAGAATGAGCTCCACCGCATGCTGCTGGACCAGCTTCCGGACGGCGTCTGCCTCATCGACCGGAACCTGACGATCACCTACTGGAACGGAACGGCCGAGAGGATGACCGGCTTCACGAGCGACGAGGTCCTTGGGCGTTCCTGCCGGGACAACGTCCTCGCGTGCACGGACTCCGAGGAAAACTCTCTCTGCGAGGGCGGGTGTCACCTCATGGCCACGCTGGAGGATGGACGGCATCGCGAGGCGGAGACCTACGTCCGCCGGAAGGACGGGCACCGCATTCCCGTGCACACGCGCGTCACGGCGCTCAGGGAGGGCGAGACGGGGGAGGAGATCGTCGGGGTCGTGCAAGTGTTCTCAGACGGCTCGCCGAAGACGACGATCCGCGATCGTCTCCGTGAGGCGGGCGACGCGGAGCTCCTTGATGCGCTCACGTGCCTTCCGAATCGACGCTACCTCGAGGACGAGCTGTCGGCGTGCCTCGCCGAGTTCGACAGGTTGGGCAAACCGTTCGGTGTTCTCTTCCTCAGCATCGGCGGACTCAAGAAGGTCCGTGGCGAGCACGGCCCGCAGACGGCGGAGCAGATGATCCGCGTCCTGGCCGACGTCCTCGTCGACAACTCGCGTCCGAGGGACTCGCTCGGTCGGTGGAGCAGCGGCGAGCTGTTCAGCATCGTCAGGAACGTCAGCCGGTCGGAGCTCAAGAAAGCGGCCGAGCGGCTCCGGACGCTCGTGAAGAAGGCCGAGCTTCGGACGGCCAATGGCACCATCCGCGTCTCCACCTCGATCGGCGGCGCGGTGGCGAAGCGCGGCGACTCGGTCGAGTCGCTCCTCCAGAGGGCGGACAAGATGCTCTCCGAGAGCCAGGGAGGCGGGAAGAACCGCGTCAGGATCGAGGGGCGGTAGGCCCGTACGGCCGATTCCGGCGCGGCCGGTTCCCGTTCGGATGGACGCGCCGCGGTGCTAGAATAGTAGTATGAACGAGCATCCGGCGCGGGCGACCCTGCGGTCCCTGACCGCTCTCCTCACGATCATCGTTCTGGTTTCCCCAGGCGCGGCGGCCTTCGCCGCGCCTGTCCACACGACCTATCTCTGGCACATGCACCAGCCGATCTACTGGCCGGATCTCTCGACGTGGGAGGGGGACGCCTACGAGAAGGCGTACGAGACGATCGTCACAGGGCACTCCGAGAACGACGAGGCGGAGATCTTCGGGAAGCCCGACCGTGTCGGCGACTACCAGCACTACCCGCGCGACGCGATCTTCTCGATCCTCGACCTCCCGGACGCCGGAGCGCAGGTGAGCTTCGCCGGGTCGCTCATCGAGAACATCACGAGCCTGGGCGACGCCGGTTGGAGCGGCGGGCTCTACGCGCCCGACTGGTACCAGTGGTACCGCGAGGCGCGGAACTGGACGACCTCGGGCGGCCGCACGCGCTGCGACATGGTTCTGGTGGGCCACCACCACGGCATCTACCCCCTCATGGACGAGAACGCCTTCCGGAAGGAGATCCAGATCCAGAAGGCGGCTTTCCCCTCGGCCTGGGGCGACTCGGATCTCTCGGTCGGGTTCTTCCCGGCCGAGACGTGTTTCTCCGAGCGGCTCATCCCGGTCCTCGTCGAGGAGGGGATCGAGTGGTCGGTGGTGGCCGACATCCACATATCGCGAGCGTGCGAGAACTACCCGTTCCAGGCGAACCAGGACAACTGCGATCCGCCGAACCGCGCCGACCAGGTGAACCCGGCGCAGCCCGAGTACTACGGCATCTACATCCCGCGTGGCGTCACCGTGAAGGTCCCTCCGCCGTACGGCTTCCGTCCGCACAACGCCCGGTACGTCGATCCCGCCACGGGGGAGGAGTCGAAGATCGTCGTCGTTCCCGCCGCGAACGCGATGTCGTGGAACGAGGGCTACGGCCTCTACGGCACCGGCGAGATCGAGGCGATCGACCAGCACAACGACCCGCAGCACCCGATGCTCATCCTCTTCGCCCACGACGGCGACAACGCATGGTCGGGGGGCTTCTCGTACTGGTACGAGAACGTCTCCCAGTTCAGCCACGCGGCCGCCGGTCTCGGGTACGAGCCGACGACGGTCGCCGAGTACCTGGCCGACCATCCGCTCGATCCGGCCGACGTCGTGCACGTCGAGGACGGCGGATGGGTGAACGCCGACGGCGACTTCGGCAGCCCGCAGTTCATCAACTGGAACTGGCCCCTGCACGACGCCTCCGGGAGCTTCGACATCCCCGGCGGCTGGGCGATCGACGAGCGGAACTGGGCCGTCCTGACGGCCGCGCAGAACCGCGTCGAGACGGCAGAGGCGATCGCCGGCCCGCTCGACCCGGCCAGGATCCAGCGACCCTCGCTCGGCGCTAACGACGCGGAGAAGGCGTGGCACTTCCTCCTCGCGGGATACGAGAGCGGCTACATGTACTACGGCACGTCGCTCGACCACGAGATCAAGGCAACGCTCGCGTGCAACAACGCGGTCGCCTACGCCGACGCGGCGATCGGGTCGGGCGGCGACACGGTCCCGCCGACGATCTGGCTTCCGCAGCGGCTCCCGTGGAACCCCGGCGGCTACGGTGCGGGCTCGCTCTGGAGCTACCCCGGCGGGAGCGGGTTCCCGATGAGCCAGGACTTCCACGTCTGGACCTTCGTCTACGACGTCTCGGGCGTGGCCTCGGTAGACGTCATGATCCGCGCGGACGACGACGGGGTGAACCCGATGTCGACCGACGTGAACGAGACGTACGCGGGCGGCCCGGGCGTCGGGGAGTGGCAAGCGGTCGCGATGACGCACCGCGACTTCCCGGCTGCGAACGTGCACGGCGACCCGGGGATCGACTTCACGGTGATGCCGAGCTACATTGCCGACGAGTACTTCGCGCACCTCACCGGTTACGAGGACGTCCTCCTCGACTACTACGTGGAGGCCGAGGACGGCCTCGGCCACGTCAAGCGGTCGCCGATCCAGCACGTCTGGGTCGGAAGCGGGGGGGGAGCGGCACCCGACACGTGCGTGTGGTGGGAGCCGCCCGTCCCCGAGACCGGCACGTCGGTCACGATCTGCTACGGCCTCGACTGTCGCGGCGTGCTTCCGCCTTCGACCGACCCCGTCTACATCCACGTCGGGCACAGCGGCTGGCACGAGATCGTGGGGCCGGATCCGGCCATGACGTGGGACCCCGCGGAGGGGGTGTGGACCTACGCCTACGCGATTCCGCCGTGGGCGACGTCGGTAGAGTTCGTCACGAACGACGGCGCCGGAAACTGGGACAACAACGGCGGCGCCGACTGGAGCTTCCCGGTGACGGGCACGACTCCCGGCGGGGGGTACGAGATGGACGGCGTCCTCGACGAGACCGCGGAGCTCGCCGCGACGTCGGACGGCCTCAACCTCTACTGGGCGTTCGACGGGAGCTGGATCTACCTCGCGACGCAGTCGGTGACCTCGACGTCGGGCCTCGACCACTTCCTGTTCGTCGATCGGGACCCGTCGGGTTCGCGCGCGGCGCCCTGGTCGAAGGCCGGGACCGTCGCGGGGTGGGAGTACCTCCTCGGGAACGAGGACTCGAACAACTGGTCGAGCTGGTTCGACGGGGCCGAGGAGCTCTTTCACACGGCGTACTGCGACTTCATGAGTGGGACCGTGCTCGAGGGGATGATGAGGCTCGAAGACCTCTTCGGCGACGTGCCTGACTCGATCTACGTCGCCGTGGGAGCCTACGGGACCAACGACGGAGATCCCCTCGTGATCCAGGTGCCGGAGGGCGACGGCGACGGGAACCTCCTGATCGACGAGTACCTCGTTCTTCACATTCCCGAGACGGGCATCGAGGACGCGGGCACAGGCGTCGACGCGACCGTCGCGCTCCACCAGAGCCTGCCGAACCCCGCGAGGGGAGAGGCGGAGATCCGCTTCCACCTTCCTGCCGAAATGCCCGCCACGCTCTCGGTCTACGACCTTCGCGGCCGCCTCGTGCGCGAGCTCGCCCGGGGCCGTCTGCCAGCCGGCGACCACGACGTCCGCTGGGACGGGCGCGACCGCCTCGGCCGCGCGCTTCCTTCAGGCGTCTACTTCTACCGGCTCGAGACGCCCGAGGGGCGGATCGACCGGAAGCTCGTGTTGCTGCGCTGAGACCGAACGGTTCCGTGCGTGACGACAGGGAGGCTGCCCGAAGTTCGCTGGCCCGACGTGTGCGAACGACGCGCTGTCCGCCGGGGACGTGGAAGCGGACCCGCGTCGGCCGCCGCTCGACTGCCCGCGGCCTTCGCTGTTGACTTCATCTGCGCGGCGGGATAGAAGGGAAGCGGATGCGGCGCACGCTGGGGACCGCCTCAACGGCGTCGGGAGCACGGCGGCGGTACGACGAGGGAGCAGGGGGATCAGCGATTGCGTCGTCTCTTGAGAGCGATCCGGAAGGAAATGGATCTGGGTTGGGGCAGTCTCGGTACCGTCACCCTCGGGCTGACGTACCGCTGCAACCTCAGGTGCAGCATGTGCGGCACCTGGAAGAAGGGCACCGCGCGGTCCCAGGACGAGCTCACACCGGAGGAGATCTCCCGAATCCTCGACGAGGCGCACGCTCTTGGGGCGCGCGAGCTCACCCTGGTCGGGGCCGAACCGCTGACCAGGAAGGATCTCGCGGGCATCGTTCGAGATGCGAAGCAGCGTGGATTCTCCGTGCACGTCGTGACCAACGGGACGCTCCTGACGCCGTCGCTCTCGTCCGAGCTGGTCTCAGCGGGGCTCGGCAGGATCACGGTCTCGATCGACGGTCCTCCGGAGATCCACGATGAGGTTCGTGGCCGGGCGGGTGTGTTCGAGTCGGCCGCGGGGGGAATCAGGAGCCTCGAGGCCGCGAGGAAGGAGGCCGGGTCGTCTACTCCGCTGATCGGCATGCACTGCACGATCTCGTCGATCAACGCGGATTCCCTCACGAGGGTGCAGAGAGTCGCCGAGGATCTCGGGATCGAGTCCCTGAGCTACCAGCTCATCAGCGAGAGCCCGGAGGGCGAGGTCTCGTCCAGCCGCGTCGGGGACGAGGTCGCCGCCGGCTCGGAGTTCATCCCCGGTGACGATTCTCTTCTGCCGTCTCGCGCACAGGCGGAGTCCATCCGCGACTTCGCGCGCGAGCAGTCGAAGAGAGATCCCTCGCCTTCGCTTCTGTACCTGGCGGCGATGACACCCGAGGCGATCGCGGCCGGACGCTTCCCGGTCCGCAGGTGCTCCGTCGTCGGCCGCGAGCTGATCGCGGATCCCTTCGGCGTCGTGATGCCCTGTTCCCACCTCGACGACTACCCGCTGGGCGACCTCAGGAAGCAATCCCTCCGGCAGATCTGGGAGGGCGAGCGGCGCGCGAGGCTTCGCCGCGTTCTCAAGCGACGGCTCCTTCCAATCTGCGCGAGGTGCTGCCATCACGTGTCCAACCTGTCGCTTCGACGGAAGGTCGCGCTCTACGTCTCCGGCCGTCTGAGGGGAGCGGCGCGCACGAGCTAGTGCCGCGCGTTGCGTTTCGGCGGCGGCGGGTGGTCGGACGGGTTGGCCGGTCAGTATTCCCCGAATGCGGGAGGACCAGTTGCAGGTAGCGCGCGAGAAGCGCCACGGCGCCGAGGGTCTGGCTGCTGCCTACGCCGGGTTCCTGCGGGACTACCCCGGTTTCGAGACCACCCGGAAGCTGGACGAACTCCGCGCGGCCGAGTACGGCCGGGTCGACGAGCACAGCCACGTCTACCTCGACTACACCGGCGGGAGCCTCTACGCCGACAGCCAGCTCAAAGAGCACCTGGATCTTCTGTGCAAGGGCGTGTTCGGCAACCCGCACTCCTCGAATCCGACCTCCCTCGCGATGACGCACCTCATCGAGCGCACCCGGGGGCGGGTGCTCGAGTTCTTCAACGCGAGCCCGGACGAGTACGCCGCCATCTTCACGCCGAACGCCACGGGCGCGCTCAAGCTCGTGGGGGAGGCGTATCCGTTCAGGCCCGGCGGCCGTTTCCTGCTGACGTTCGACAACCACAACTCGGTCAACGGGATCCGCGAGTTCGCGCGGGCGAGGGTCGTCGACGCGACCTACGTGCCGATCGTGCTTCCCGACACGCGGGTCGACGAGACCGTGCTCGTGACGGAGCTCAACCACGTGCGTCGGGGGAGCGACAACCTCTTCGCGTACCCGGCGCAGTCGAACTTCTCGGGCGTGCAGCACCCGCTCGAGTGGGTCGGCCTCGCGCAAAGCGCGGGCTGGGACGTCCTCCTCGATGCCGCGGCGTTCGTTGCCAGCAACCGCCTGGACCTCGGCCGCTGGAAGCCGGACTACGTGGCGATCTCGTTCTACAAGATGTTCGGGTATCCGACGGGCGTCGGGTGTCTCCTCGCTCGGAGGAAGGCGCTCACGAAGCTCGATCGCCCGTGGTTCGCCGGCGGCACGATCACGGTCGCCTCCGTGCAGGGCGACAAGTACTACCTCCACGACAACGAGGCGGCGTTCGAGGACGGAACCGTCAACTACCTCTGTCTGCCGGCCGTGGAGATCGGACTCGATCACATGACCGAGATCGGGATCGAGACGATCCACACGAGGGTGCGGTGCCTGACCGGCTGGCTCCTTTCGAACCTGGTCGACGTGCGCCACTCGAACGGGGAGCCGGTGGTGCGCATCTACGGCCCGCTCGACACGCACATGCGCGGTGGCACGGTGACGATGAACTTCTACGATCCGGACGGCCGCTTCTTCGACCACCTCCTGGTCGAGCAGGAGGCGGCGAGGGTCAACATCTCGCTCCGCACGGGCTGCTTCTGCAACCCGGGTGGCGGGGAGGTGGCGCTCGGGATCTCCCAGCCGGAGCTCGTCGCCTGCTTCTCGAAGCCGGACGAACGGCTGACGCTCGACGACCTCCGCCTCTGTATCGACGGCAAGAGCTCGGGCGCCGTGCGCGTCTCCGTCGGGGTCGTGAGCAACTTCGCCGACGTGTACGCCTTCGTTCGGTTCGTGCGGGGGTTCGTCGACAGACGGGTGGAATCGCAGGGGGAACGCGTCCGCGGCGGTCCGCGAGACGGCGCCGGGCCGTGACGGGTCCCGATTCGCTCGAAGCTCCAAAGAAGAAGGCCCGATCGCGCGATCGGGCCTTCTCACTTCATGGCTCTCTCGGTCGTGGTGACTAGCGGTAGAGCGACTTGATCGAGCCCCACGTCGTGGTCTCAACGGCCGTCGTGCCGGTGACCTCTACGTTGTCGACCTGCCAGTACCAGTCCCAACCCGTGCCGCTGTTGTCCCAGTAGTGGAACCGGAGCTGGACCAGCTCCCCGGCGTACGCGGAGAGATCGATCGAGACGTGCTCTCCGGGAAGCGCGTAGTTGGCGCCGTGGTCCTCGTTCCAGCTGAGGAGGTTCACCCAGCCGGCGCCGACGTTGATGTCGGAGTCGGCCAGGTCGCCAGCGGTGGAGCTGAGGTCGTTGTAGTTGGCGTCGTACTCGAGGGTCGAGCCTGCGGGCACCACGAACGAGTGCGTGACGAGCTCGGTGTCGAGGTAGACACCGGAGCCGCAGGCGTCCGAGTCGCACATCGCGCAGAGGCCGTCGCCCCCGGTGAAGTTGTCGAACCTGAGATCGAAGTCGAGGTTCGTCGCCCAGACACAGCCGCTGCCGGCGTTGTCGATGACGGCCCAGTCGGCCGGCGGGACGCCCGCCTCGAAGGTCTCCAGGAAGCCCTGACCGCACGCCGACACGGCGATGGTCAGAATCGCAGCAATCACAAAGATCCGTATTGCCTTCTCCTGTCGAGTAGGTCCGCGCCGCGGTCGAGCCGCTGCGCAGATGGTGGGTTGTCGAACGATCTAGCAGGCTGCTGCCATCGCACCTCCCTGCTCGCGTCAGCGGACACGACCTGTCGGTCGGAAGCGGAACTTCTCACAGAGCAGCCAAGTAGTACCACATGGCAAGCTAGTTGGCAAGGGACAATGCCGGGACGGTCGGCAGGGCCGGCGTGGGGTGGGGGCCGGGCGCGCGGTCGGAGCGGTACGAAGCCGGGCGGACTACCGGAACAGGGCCTTGATCGCCCCCCAGCTCCTCGTCTCCACGACGACCGGAACGATGCAGCCGACGTCCCGGGCTCCGATGAGTTCGCCCCACAGGTTGTTCTCGGAGAGGCACGGGGAGGCCTCGGCGAGCGACACGTCGCCTTCCCCCGGGTCGCAGAAGAGCGGATCCTCGAAGAGGATGTCTACCACGATCCCGCAGAGGTCGTCGCCGCCGGCGTTTCCGTAGACGCAGCTTCGCGCGAAGGTCGGGCTGCCGCTCCCGGGGCAGTCCACGGCGCCGCCCTGCGTCCCGAACGCGACGATGCAGTTCGTGAACGTCGGGAACGAGAGAGTCCCGCAGTCGATGCCGCCGCCCGATGGCGCGCCGTTCCCGGCGAAGGTGCAGCGCACGAACTCGGCCTCCGAGTAGTCGAGACGAACGCCGCCGCCCGCGACGGCCGCCTGATTGTCGAGGAAGACGCAGTCCGTGATGGTCGGGGAGGGGGAGACGGGGTTCGTGCAGTACATCCCGCCGCCGTAGCCACCGCCGTCGCAGCCTTCGAAGACGCAGTCGACGATCGTCGGCCACGAGTTCACGAGGCGGATGCCGCCTCCCGAGCCGCTACCGTTCACGACTGTGAAACCCTGCACCAGCGCGTCGCCGGTCTCTCCGTCGACGAAGTAGAACGCGCGGTCCTCGCCTTCGCAGTCGATGATCGTCGATGTCCGGCCGGCCTCGGATATGAGGAGGATGTCCCTCCCGGCGAAGCCGAGGCTGCGGTTCATGGGGCCGGTGTAGGTGCCCGGTGCCACGAGCACCGTGTCGCCGCGGCCGGCAACCGTGAGTCCCTCCTGGATAGTGAAGAAGTCCCCGCCGCCGCCGGCGTCGATGTAGAAGAGCTCGCCCGGGCCCCCGTAGTCCCTCACGATCGCCCGGATCATCACATTGTGCCCGGTGAACTGCTCCCACTCGTACCAGTTCCAGCGGAAGCTCGCGTAGTGGATCGGCAGATCCGCGTCGAGACCGATGATCGGGTTGCTTCGGTGTAGCCACTCGAGCCCGACGAAGAAGTACCGGTCGGGGAAATCGTCGGGGTCCGAGATGTCCAAGGGTGTCTCGAGGTAGACCGTGAGCCACGCCTCTTCCTCGTACCCCTCTCCGACGAACTCCTCGGTCGCGATGAGTCCGGGGAGCATGTCCTGATTGGGCTGCCAGACGTACGCGATGATGGGCTTCGTGGTCGGCGCGCCCGGGTTCGCGGGGTTCTCGACGTTGTCGTCCATGATGTAGTACTGGATCCCCACGAGCGAGACGGCCCAGACCGGCGCCTGGAAGCCGACCGCGAGCTTCATGCCCGACTGCCCCGTCGTCTCCGATTCCGCGGTTCCGTCGTCCCACGCCAGAACTGTGTCCTCAAGGCCGGGGCGGTGGAGCGTGGCCTCGTCTGACGCGGAAGCGCGAGCGCGTCCGTGGGCTGTCGAGGCGGCAACGAGGAGAAGGAGTCCTGCCAGGATGCCGGCGAGGACCAGCGTCGTGGCTCGGGCGTTTCGCATCGGTTTCATCGTCGTCCTCCACGGAGAACAGGTGGGGCCGCGATCCGGGTCCGCGAGGCACCGAAGGAGGTTGGTTCCCTGATCTTGTTTCCGGTGGACGATCCGCTCGGCGGAGCGTCCCGCCGGGGAAGGCGCTGGCAGTCTCCTGATGCCGACTCCCTCATCATATCATGCGGATGGGCGGTTTTCAAAGTCTCTGACCGGTGAGAGCGGTTGCCGGGCAGGCAAGTCGGTGGTAGAATCGATACTAGTGGTTTCCCGCGTGCCGCCGATGCGGCGCGTCTGGCTCCCCACCCGGCATGTTGACGTACAGGGGGAGGCTGATCATGATCTTATCCCGCCGACTCGCCGCTCTCTTTCTCGCGCTGGGGCTCGCCGGCCTCTTCGTCACCGCCGGCTGCTCCAGGTCTGGTCCCCTTTCCGTCGGAGGAGCCCACCCGCCGGAGACGACGCTTGCGGTCCGGTCGTCCCGTGCCGATTCAACAGGCGTCGTGCTGCACATCGCCTGGTCCGGCACCGACACGGATGGGGAGGTGGTGGCCTTCCGGACGCGGCTCGACACGCTCGGGTGGCGACGCGTCGCCACCTCGGACACGATTCTCGCGTTTCCACCGTACGATCCGACCGGCTCCGCGCGCGTTCTCGCGAAGCACACCTTCTCAGTAGCGGCCGTCGACGACGACGGGCTCACGGATCCCACGCCCGTGACCGTGACCTTCTCGCACCGGAACATCCTCCCGGAGACCGAGATCATCGCAGGCCCCGAGCCCGTCACGGGACCGATGGTCTTCTTCGAGTGGCGCGGCTGGGACTATGACGGTGTGGTCATCGGGTACGGCGCCCGGCTCTATCGCTGGCAACTCGACGATTGGATTGAAGTGTGGGAGGGCGACTTCGATCCTGAGGTGGTCTCGATCTGGTTCGGCCCGATCGCCGGACAGCACAGGTTCGAGGTGTGGTCGATCGACGACGCCGGCGAGGCCGACCCGACGCCCGCCGTGCGCGACTTCATCTCCAATCCGGAGCTCGCCGGCGCGCGACTGATCGTCAGGACGAGCTTCGTCGGGACCCACACGTTCCGGGGACCGGTCTGGAGCCCCGAGTACAACATCCCGGTGCCGATTCTGGACGAGGGACTGCTGACCTTCGACTGGTCGGCCAGCGCGGAGGAGTACGGCGGCATCGTCCTCGGGTACCGGCACGCGTTCGACGACACGACGGTCTGGCCCGCCTGGTCGATCTCGGACACGCACTTCGAGACGGAGCCGACGCCGGGCGAGCACTCGCTCTACGTGAGCGCGCTCGAAAACGCGAACGTCATTACCCGCGGCAGGATCTGCTTCGAAGTGGTCGAAACATCGCTCGACGAGTACGTCCTCATCGTCGACGACTACACCTGGCGCGAGTACCAAGAGATCTGGGGGACCGACGCCGCCCGGGACGCCTTCTACGATACGCTGACGATGGTCTGCTCTCGTCCGACGCTCCAGTGGGACGCGCTCGAGAACAGTGTGGAGGGTGTGTGCCAGCCGCCCGATGTCGAGACCCTCGCGGGGGCGTCGACGATCATCTGGTACTTCGACCATGAAGAGACGGCCCTCGATCACATGTTCAATCCGTACTTCGATGGCTACAATGTCCTGGCCGGCTACATGCGGGTCGGAGGGAATCTGATCCTGTGCGGGTTCGAAGGACTCAGGCAGATCACGGACGACTACTACCCGATCACGGTTACGGCGGCCGACACGACAGAGGCCGCTGTCTTCCTGAGGGATCACATGGGCGTTGGGTACGGGCAGACGAGCGGCACCTCAGCGAACAAGAACGCGCCGTGGACCTACGGCTACTGCTTCTACGGCGCCGTCCCGAGCGCGACGTCGATCCCGGAATCGCGGGTGGTCCAACTCGAGCCGATGTACATTGACAGCGTGGGCGCCGGAGGGTATCCCGAGCCGGGCAAGTGGCCGGTCTACACGTTCACGCAGTCGGGCTACAACAGGGGCGGGCTCTCGCAGGTGGAGAAGGTCGAGGCGTACCAGGGCGAGCCCATCGAGCCCTACGTGATTGACTCGTATCTGAACATGAGCTTCGAGGGCCAGCCGTGCGCGGTGATCGGCGTCACCGGCACCGGCAGGGGCAACACCTGCTACTTTGGCTTCCCGCTCTACTACCTGCAGACCCCGCAGGTCACGGCCGCCTTCGAGAAGCTGCTGACGCTCTTCGGGGAGACGGGGGGGTAGAGCGGAGGGCGTTCGCGCAAGGTCATTCCTGAGCCGGCCCTCAGTGGCCGGCTCATCCCATGGGGACCGCGGCTGCGGCACTCCCGAACGCTGTTTTCCCTTTGACGCCCGCACGGCGGATGTCCTATCCTGTCCCAGCCCCGTCAGACGAGGACCATTTTCCCCAGGTCAACCTGGATCTACCCGTGAGGGCGGTCGGGAACGCATTCCTGGCCCGTCAGGGGATTTGTCATGTGGAGTGAGTCGTGGACCGGCGCCTTGGTCAGCATCGCCATCATCGCCCTGGTGTACAACTTCATGCGGAGTCCGACGTCGGCGCCGCGGCCGCGGGAGAAGCCCCTCGTGGTCCAGCTGAACGAGAAGGGCCTGAGGCTTCTCGATGAGGAAGGGCGCCTCGAGGATGCCGCCGACGTCTTCCGGAAGGCGGCCGAGGTTGATCCGTCGCAGGCATATGTGCACTTGAACCTCGGAGAGACGCTCTTCCGGCAGGAGAAGTACGAGGAGGCGGTGGCCGCGTTCCTGGAGGCCGCGCGACGCGATCCGAAGCTCGAGCAGGCGCACCTCTCGCTCGGCGTCACGTTCGGGGAACTCGAGCGCCGGGAGGAGGCCGTGCGCTCGCTCAAGAGAGCCGCCGGGCTCGCTCCCTGGAATCCGGACCCGCGCGCTCACCTGGGCAGGATCCTCATGGAACTTGGGCGTAACGACGAGGCAGCGGAGTCGTTCGAGCTTGCGTCGGGGAACCTCTCCGAGGAGCCCGGCATGCGGCTCTACCTCGGGAAGTCGCTCCTCGATCTGGGGCGGTACGCGAAAGCCGCCGAGCTCCTTCGGGAGGAGTCGCGCATTGAGCCGAACCGATGGGAACCGTGGTGGTTCCTCGCTGTGGCCGAGAGCGCCGTTGGGAATTTCGAGGAGGCGCTCAACGCGCGGCAGGAGGTCGTCACCCTTGAGCCTGCGTGGGCCGAGGCGAGGGCACTCCTCGGAGAGAGCCTCTACGACGTCGGCCGGTACGATCAGGCGAGAGACACGCTGGCCGACGCTCTCGAGCGCAGACACGACATGCCCAGGGCGCTCCACGTGCTCGGCTCGACCCTCATCGCGCTGAACGACTTCAGCGGTGCGGTCGAGGAGTTCCAGCGCGCGATCGATCACAACCCGCAGATGGTCGAGTCGTACGACTCCATGGCGCTTGCGTATTCCTATCTGGGCAAGCACGACGTCGCGGTCACGACCATCCAGGAGGCGCTCAAGATCGCGCCCGACTTCACACACGGGCGCATCCACCTGGCGCAGCTCTACTACGTCCTGGGCAAGGTCGAGGCGACCTACGAGATCATGAAGACGCTCGACCGCGTGGCGGCGCAGGACGTGTGGGGCTGGATCCACGCGCTGGAGGATGGGAAGGGGACCGAGTTCCCCGAACCATCGGGGGAGGCGTCCTAGGAGCCGCGCGCGGGGGATGCCGCCGCCGGGATGGCGCCGGCCTGCCGCCGGGCTCTCGCCGAACCACCGCGTGCCCATCGCGCAAGGAGTAGCGCAGCATGACCGAGAGACGACACATGGAGATCCGGGTCGACGACGGTGCGACGAGGGAGGCGTACCTCGCGATCTGCGACGACGTCCGCCAGGCGGGGGGGCACGCGCACCTCGTCGGCGGGTGCGTCCGCGACACGGCCCTGGGGATTCCAACGAAGAACATCGATATCGAGGTCTACGGGGTCTCTCCCGACCGGCTCGTCGATCTGCTGTCCGCGCGGTTCAACGTCGATCTCGTCGGGCAGTCGTTCGGGGTGATCAAGGTCCAGCACCTCCCGATCGACGTCTCGATCCCGCGACGCGAGTCGAAGGCCGGACTCGGGCACCGCGGATTCGAGATCCTCTCGGATCCCGACATGACGCTCGAGGAGGCGGCCGCGCGTCGCGACTTCACGATGAACGCCCTGGCGCTCGATCCCTTCTCGGGCGAGGTCGTCGATTACTACGGCGGGCTCGCCGATATCGAGGGGAGGGTGCTCAGGCACACGACCGAGAAGTTCGCGGAGGATCCTCTCCGCGTGCTCCGCGGGATGCAGTTCGCCGCGCGGTTCGACCTCGTCGCCGCGCCCGAGACGATCGAGCTCTGCCGGACGATCGAGCCCGAGGGGCTCGCGCCCGAACGGATCTTCGAGGAGTGGCGGAAGCTGATCCTCCAGGGCGTCGTGCCGTCGCGCGGCCTCTCGTTCCTGAGGGAGTCGGGATGGATCCGCTACTTCCCTGAGCTCGAGGCGCTCGTGGGGTGCGAGCAGGATCCCGAGTGGCACCCGGAGGGCGACGCGTGGACGCACACGCTTCACGCGATGGACGCGTTCGCCGACGAGCGAACCGGCGACGAGTGGGAGGACCTCGTCGTCGGGCTCGCCGTGCTCTGCCACGATCTCGGGAAGCCCGAGACGTCGGAGGAGATCGACGGGCGGATCCGGTCGTTCGGGCACGAGCCGGTCGGCGGCGAGCGGACATGCACGTTCCTGTCGAGGATGACGAGGCAGGGCGACGTCATCGATCAGGTCGTGCCGCTCGTCGAGCACCACATGAAGCCGAGGGACCTCTACGAGGGGCGCGCGGGCAGCGCCGCGATCAGGCGCCTCGCCCAGCGCGTCGGGCGCATCGACCGGCTCGTCCGGGTCGCCCGGGCGGATCAGGTGGGCTGCCCGCCGAGGCCGTACGACGACTTCCCGGCCGGGAAGTGGCTCATCGAGCGGGCGCGTGAGCTCGCGGTGGCGGACTCGGTCCCGCGGCCGATCGTCCAGGGACGTGACCTGATCGAGATCGGGCTTGCGCCCGGGCCGCACTTCGGCGCCATTCTCCGAGCGTGCTACGACGCCCAGATCGAGGGCGAGTTCGCGACGCTCGAGGAGGGGCTCGAGTACGCGCGCGAGATCATCGCGAAGACGGAGGGGGAGGAGTGACGTCGAACGGGCCGGAGATCACGGACCGCTTCAGGGATCGCTGCCGGGGGTTCCTTCTCGGGACCGCGATCGGCGACGCGATGGGCGTCCCGTTCGAGGGGCTTCCGCCGATCGAGGGCGTCGAGGCCTCGGACTTCTGGAAGGGCTTCGCGGCGCCGCCGTACGATCCCAACGCCGTACCCGGACGAACGAGCGACGACACGCAGTTCACGGTGCTCGCGATGTTTTCGCTCGCGGCGAAGCGGGGGAGCGATCCCGAGGACCTCGCGGGACTCCTGGCGCGGGAGATGCGCCAGCACCGGACGCCGGGCTGGGGAGTCTCGGTCACCCGCGCGGTCGGGCGGATGGTCTACGAGGGCGCGGCCTGGAACGAGGCGGGCAGCGAGGAGGGGAACGCGGGGAACGGGGCGGCGATGCGTGCCGGCCCCTACGGGCTCTTCCCGTGG
>JALGWI010000020.1 GCA_025774245.1 bacterium | reverse complement strand
CGGTGACGCTCGTCTGTGTCCTCGTCGTCGTGCTCCCCCTGGCGGCCGGCGCACCGGGGATCGCGATCGCGATCGTCATCGGTTCCATCCTGCTCCTGCCGTATCTCGCGTTCGCGTTCCTCCTCGCGTTCACCATCACCTACGCCGAGCGGGCGTACGTCATCGAGGGAGAGGGTTTCGCCGCCGCCCTCGGCACGGGATGGGAGCTCACGAAGACACACTTCTGGAAGTCGATGGTCGTCTGGCTCATCTCGCTCCTGTCCAGCCTGGTCTTCGGCCTGTCCCTGATGGTGGTTCTCCTCATCGCGGCCGTGCCCTTCGTGCTCATCGGGCTCGCCAATCTCGTGATGGGCCTCGTCCTCGGCATACCGGTGGGGATCGCGATCCTCGCGGTCACGACCGGCGCCTTCGGGACCTACATGTTCTCGCTCTGGACGCTGACGTATTCGGAGCTCAGGGCGCTGACGCCGGCCGCTGCTCCGCTGCCCGTCGGTCCCGCTCCCGCGTGGACCGCACCGGTCGCGCCGGTCCCGTCCGCGGCTCCGAGCGAATCGGTGCCTCCGGTCGAGCCCGCGGCCCCCGCGGCCGAGCCGGAGCGCTTCCCCGAACCTCCGGCCGCTCCGGAGCCGCCCGAGACCCCGGAGGGCCCCGATGTCTGATCGTCCCGACGACAGCGGGTTCCGTCCGCCCGGGCGCGACATGTCGCGCATGGGCTCGCTCCTGACCGAGAAACGAAACCCGAGGTCGCGCGAGATCGACACGATGTCGGCGCTCGAGCTCGTCGATCTCATCAACTCCGAGGATCGGACGATTGCCGAGGCGGTCG
Source organism: bacterium (assembly GCA_025774245.1). Taxonomy (GTDB): domain Bacteria; phylum Joyebacterota; class Joyebacteria; order Joyebacterales; family Joyebacteraceae; genus JALGVN01. The sequence goes on along the minus strand of JALGWI010000020.1, from coordinate 41,663 downwards.
CGCGTGAGCGGGAGAGAATCGCCGCCGCCGCCGAGATCGTGCACGAGCGCTTCCGCCGGGGAGGCCGGCTCGTCTACGTCGGCGCCGGCACGAGCGGGAGGCTCGGCGTCCTCGACGCCGCGGAGTGCCCGCCGACCTTCGGGACCGATCCCGAGATGGTCCAGGGCATGATCGCCGGAGGCCACGGTGCGCTCGTCCGGGCGAAGGAGGGGGCCGAGGATCTCCGGGAGGACGGCGCGCGCGATCTCCGCGAGAGGAACGTGGGGCCCGACGACGTCGTCGTCGGCATCGCGACGAGCGGGGTCACGCCGTACGTGTTCGGCGCGCTCGAGGAGGCCAGAAGCGCGGGAGCGGCGACCGTCTTCCTCTGCTGCGTTCCCGATCGCGAGGACACCGTCGCCGCCGACGTCACCATCAGGCCGCTCGTCGGTCCCGAGGTCGTGACGGGCTCGACCAGGATGAAAGCGGGGACGGCGACGAAGCTCGTCCTGAACTCGATCACGACGTCGGCCTGCGTTCTCCTCGGGAAGACGTATGAGAACCTCATGGTCGATCTCACCGCGACGTGCGACAAGCTCCGCGACCGCGCCTGCCGGATCCTCATGGAGACGACCGGCATCGACTATGAAGGCGCGGCGGAGGTCATCGCGGCGGCCGGCGGGTCGGTCAAGACGGCGATCGTCATGCAGAAGACCGGGCTCTCCGCCGACGAGTCGAAGGCCCTCCTCGAAGGAGCCGGCGGGTTCGTCCGAAGGGCGCTCGAACGGAAGGGGAACGGATAGACTTGGCTGCGATCATCGTCCACGGCGGTGCCGGGGCGTACGACCCCGGTGAGGAGCACGAGCGCGGGCTCAAGGACGCGGCGAACGCCGGGTGGGCGATCATCGAGTCCGGAGGAAGCGCGCTCGACGCCATCGAGGCCGCCATCGTCGTCATGGAGGATTTCCCGATCTTCCAGTCGGGGTACGGTTCGTCCCCGAACCTCGCCGGGGAGATCGAGACCGACGCCTCGGTCATGCTCGACGATCTCTCGTGCGGCGCCGTGGGGGCGCTCAAGGCCGCGGCAAACCCGATCAAGGCGGCGCGCCTCGTGATGGAGCGGACCGACCACGTGCTGCTCGTGGGGGAGGGCGCCGACGACTTCGCGCGCAGGATGGGCCTCGAGTCGCGCGATCTGGCCAGCGAAGCGCGGAAGGAGCTCTACGAGAAGGCCCTGGCGAAGCTCCGCGCCGGCGAGGACGTGAAGTTCCTGCCGAGGCTCAAGGACCTCGCGGCCGACTTCGATATCGACACGGGTACGGTCGGCGCGGTCGCCATCGACGACGAAGGCCACGTGGCCGCCGGCACCTCGACCGGCGGGCCCGTGCTGCAGCTGCCGGGGCGACTCGGGGACGTGGCGGTGATCGGCGCCGGGACCTACGCGAACGCGAACGGCGGCGTCTCCGCGACCGGGCACGGGGAGCCCATCATGAAGCACGTCCTCGCGAAGGCGGCGGTCGACGCCATCGCCAACGTCGGCGCGCGCGAGGGAATCGAGACCGTGCTCGAGTACGCGAGGATAAACGAGATCCGCTTCGGACTCGTCGCGATCGAGGAGAACGGCGCGATCGCGCGCGGGTTCACGACCGAGGCGATGAGCTGGGCCTCCGTTCGGGACGGCGAGCTCGAGACGTTCCTGTCGACCGGGGACGGCGTGCGACGCAAAAAGAAGGGAAAGGCCTAGCGACTCGGAGGCCTGACGGCCTGCGCGGAGATCTCATGCCACAGGATCGCGGAAACCTCGTCGAGCGGCTGTCGGCGATCGCAACACGACCGGAGCGACTGGTCGTCGGGCTCTCGTCGGGAACCTCGTACGACGGCATCGACGCGGCGCTCGTGCGCGTGACGGGATTCGGGTCTGGTCTGTCCACCGAGCTTGTCCGCTTCGGGTGCTTCCCGTTCGAACCCACTCTCCGCGGTCGGATCGCCGCCGCCCCAGGCGCCGCGACTCCCGAGATCGCGCGGCTCAACGTCGACCTCGGAGAGGCCTTCGCGGACGCGGCGCTCGGCATCATCGACGAGGCAGGGCTATCGCCCTCGGACGTCGATCTCGTGGGCTCCCACGGCCAGACGATCTGGCACGACCCGCCGCCACGTGACGGCAGCGACCGCACCGGCGCGACGCTCCAGATCGGCGAGCCCGACGTGATCGCGCGGAGGCTCGGTGTCGTCACCGTCGCCGACTTCCGCACGGCCGACGTCGCGGCCGGCGGCTCCGGGGCGCCCCTCATTCCGCTCGTCGACTGGCTGCTCTTTCGAGAGCCCGGCGAGGCGCGGCTTCTCGTCAACATCGGAGGGATCGCGAACGTCACGTACGTCGTCGAGGCGCTCGAGGATGTCGTCGCATTCGACACCGGCCCGGGAAACACCCTCGTCGACGAGATCGTCCGGGTCGCCTCGGGAGGCGAGCGGTCGTACGACGAGGACGGCGCGGGAGCGCTCCGGGGCACGGTGGCCGACGAGGCCGTCGTTCGCTTCCTCTCGCGTCCGTACTTCGGTGAGCCGCCGCCGAAGTCGACGGGGAAGGAACTCTTCGGTGCCGACGCGGCGCGGCAGCTCACGGACTGGACGTTTCCGGGGCGGCACATCGTGGATCTGAACAGCCGCGAGGTCGACGATCTTCTCGCGACCGCGGCAGCCGTCACGGCGCGGGCGATCGCGGGAGCCCGCGCGTTCCTGCCGTCGAGCCCTGGGGTCGGCCGCGTCATCGTGAGCGGGGGAGGTGTCCGGAACCGTGCGATGATGTCGGAGCTTACGAAGATCTTCGTCCCGATTCCCGTCGAGAGCCTTGAGGAGCACGGGATGGACCCCGACGCGAAGGAAGCGGTCGGTTTCGCGATCCTCGCGAACGAGACGCTGGGCGGTCTCCCGGGGAATCTCCCGGCGGTGACCGGAGCGAGCGCACCGGTCGTCCTCGGGAAGATCTGTCCGGGGCTCTGACGCGGGTCGGCCGCCGGGCCACCCGCGGGCCGCCCGGGGCTCCCCGGCGACGGCGGCGAAGGAGACCGCGTGGACATCAGGAAGAAGGTTGCCAGACTCGTCTCGAGCGCGTACTCCGACCGGGCGGGAGACGAGACCGCCGAGCAGTACCGGCGGCTCCGGGACGAAGTGACGGGGCTCGGCGTCGGCGGCTACACGATCTTCGGCGGGAACGTCGACTCGGTCGCCGAGATGAACCGCGAGCTCGCGGAAGCCTGCGAACATCCACTCCTCGTCTCGTCCGATCTCGAGCGCGGCCTGGGCCAGCAGCTCGAGGGTGGGACCGTGCTGCCCTCGCAGATGGCCGTGGGCGCGACGGGCGTCCCCGACCTGGCCTTCGCGCAAGGGTGGGTCACCGCCGTCGAGGCGAGCGCCGTCGGCATCAACCTCGTCTTCTCTCCGGTCGCTGACGTCATGTCCGAACCGGCGAATCCCATCATCGGCGTCCGGGCCTTCGGAGGCGACCCGGCCAAGGTCTCCTCGTTCACGACCTCGTTCATCCGTGGATGCCGCCTCGGCGGCTGCGCGGCGACGGCCAAGCACTTCCCCGGCCACGGCGACACCGCGATCGACTCGCACATCGAGCTGCCGACCGTGAAGGCCGACGGCGCGACCATCGCGCGTCGCGAGCTCGTCCCGTTCCGCGCCGCCGTCGACGAGGGCGTTCCCGCCGTGATGACGGCGCATGTCGCCTATCCGAACCTCACGGGGAACGAGACGCCGGCCACGCTCTCGCCCGAGATCATGACCGGGATTCTCCGGGACGACCTCGGGTTCGAGGGGATCCTCGTCACCGACGCTCTCGTGATGGGTGGTGTGAAGGGAGAGGTCGACTCTTCGGAGGCGGCCGTCCGCGCCCTCGAAGCAGGTTGCGACGTCCTCCTCATGCCCGACGACGTTGCGGGGACGATCGACGCGCTCGAGCGCGCGGTGAAGGACGGGCGGGTCACGGAGGCGCGCATCGACCTGTCGGTCGCGAGGATCGACGCCCTCCTCTCGTGGATCGAGTCGCATCCGGGGCCGGCGGAGGCGAAGGAGGTCGACGCGGCGGTCGCCGCCGGGTCGAGGGACGCGGCGCTGCCGGAGCCGCGCGCGAGGGCGTGGAAGAACCCGCGTCACGACGAGGCGGCGATCGGGATCGCGAGGCAGGCGATCACGCTCGTGCGGGACGACGACAACCACGTCGCGTGCGACCCGGGGCACTACTCCGCCGACCGGGCCGCGTTCTTCGCGGTCGTCGACGCCGAGCGTCCGACGAACCTCCTCTGGCTTCGCTCGGAGCTCTGCGAGCGGCTGCCCGGCGCTGCGATCACCGTCGCCGACGGCAGCATGCCGGACGGCGAGATCGACCGCATGGTTGAGGAGGCGTCGCGGAAGGAATGCTGCGTCGTCTCGGTCTTCGACGAGATCGCCGCGTGGAGGGGACGGTCGGGACCCGACGAGCGAGTGCTCGGGATCGTCCGGCGGCTCGTCGCGGCGCCCCCGAAGGCGATCGTCTTCGCGTTCACCGGACCCCAGATCGCGGCGCACCTGCCCGAGGTCCGATCGCTTCTCTGCTGCTACGACGGCTCGCCGCCGATGCAGGTAGCGGCGGTCGAGGCCCTCCTGGGGAAGAATCCCATCCGTGGTCGCCTTCCCGTCCCCGTACCTCCCTTCTACGAAATCGGACACGGCCTCACGCGCGGTTGAGTTTCCTGCTCACTCCCGCTAAGCTATAGGACCAATGCGCCGAATAGAGGGCACGGCGTCTGTCGACGTCGTGCCGTGTCACACGAGGACCCGCCGTGGAAGAGTTCGAGATCGAGCGCGACGAACAGGAGTACGAAGAGGTCCGCCCCAAGGTCGACATCACCGAGGGGAGCGTCCTCAAGAACGTGCTCTACATGGGCGTGCCATCGATGATCGGATTCGGGGCGATGACGATCTACGCCCTGACCGACATCTTCTGGGTGGGGAGACTCGGGTCGGCGCAGGTCGCGGCCGTCACCCTCTTCGGCGCGATCGCGTGGGTCCTGGGCTCCACGAACCAGATCGTCGGCACGGGCTCGGTCGCGCTCGTCTCGCGCCGGTTCGGCGAGAAGAAGTACGATGCGACGCGGGACGTCATCCGCCAGACCCTCCTCCTCAAGTTCAGCATGGCCGTCGTCATGACGGCGATCGGACTCCTCGTCGTCCCGAAGGTGCTCGAGGTCATGAACGCGGCGCCCGACGTGCAGGGCTACGCGATCACGTACGCGAACATCTACTTCTGGGGCCTGCCGTTCATCTTCTCCTCGTACACGATCTACACGGCCTTGAGAGGGATCGGCGACGCCCCGAAGGCGATGTACATCATGCTTCTCTCGACCGGCCTCAACGTCGGTCTCGATCCGCTCTTCATCTTCGGCCTCGACATGGGGATCGCCGGGGCCGCGCTCGCGACCATTCTGTCGGCCGCGATCGCCGTCGCCGTCGGGCTCGTCGTCCTCGCGTCCGGCAAGACGAACCTCAGGGTTCCGCTGTGGGGGAGGTTCAAACCCGACTTCGACCTGATGCTTCAGATCCTCAAGATCGGCATACCGGCAGGGCTGAGCGGACTCCTCCGGAGCGTCGCCCACTGGCTCGTGACGACCCTCGTCGCCTCCTTCGGTACCACCGTCGTCGCGGCGTTCGGGTTCTCCATGCGGATCATGGAACTCGGCATCCTCTTCGGCGTCGGTCTCAACCTCGGAGCGAGCGCGATCGTCGGGCAGAACCTCGGGGCGGGCAAGAAGGACCGGGCGGAGGAGGCGGTCGTCAAGGCGACGCTCCTCGTCCTCGTGCTCTGCGGCCTCCTCGCCGTCATCGAGCTCAGCTTCACTCGCCAGATCCTGGGTCTCTTCACCGACGACCCGGAGGTCCTGGCGACGGGCGTGCCCCTCCTCAGGCTCATGGCCGTCGCGCAGGTTCTGATCGCGATGCACATCGTCCTCGGCGCGTCGTTCTTCGGGTCCGGAAACACGTGGCCGCCGACCGTGATCACCGGCATCATCGAGTGGGCGATCCAGATCCCGCTCATCCTGTTCGTGATCCACGTGCTCGGGAGCACGGAAGTCGGCGTGTGGTACACGTTCCTGATAGTCTCCGTCATCGAGGTGATCCTGACGTACGTCTGGTTCCGGCGGGGGCGCTGGAAGGACCGCGTCGTGTAGGGTACACTGGGCGGCAGCCAGCCGCGGCACGGGAGCGGGAGCGCCCGGCGCGGCTCGCCGCGCGCCGGCGGAGGTCCCCGGACGGAGCGGGAGGCACTCCATGCGATTCGAGATCGACATCCCCGGGCAGGCTGAGTTCGACGTCGTCGGATTCGGTCTGAACGCCGTCGACCATCTCTGCGTCGTTCCCGCACATCCCGAGTTCGGTTCCAAGACGCCGATAGAAACGTTCGAGCGGGCCGGCGGCGGCCAGGCCGCGAGCGCGATGGTCCTGGCGGCGCGTCTCGGCCTCCGGGCGAAGTACGTCGGAAAGGTCGGGGGCGACGAGATCGGCGCGTTCTCGCTCGCGAGCATCCGCGAGGAAGGCGTCGACGTGAGCGACGTCCCGGCGGTGCCCGGCGTTACGAACCAGCTCGCGCTCATCATCGTCGACGCGCGCGACGGCGAGCGGACGATCCTCTGGCACCGGCCGAAGGAGATCGCGACCGACCCTGCAGAGATCACGCCCGAGAAGGTCGCGGTCGGCAGGATCCTCCTCGTCGACGGCCACGACGCGCGGGCGGCCGCGAGGGCGGCTGCGATCGCCCGGTACCGCGGTGTCCCCGTCGTGCTCGACGCCGAGACGGTGAAGGAGGGGACGGAGGAGCTCGTCCGGAACACGGACTTCCTCATCGCGTCGTCGCGCTTCCCGAAGCTCTTCACAGGTGTAGACGACCCGCGCGAGGCGCTCCGGGAGTTGCTTCAGGACGGCCCCTCGTTCGTCGCAATGACGCTCGGAGAGGACGGCGCGATCGCGATGGCGCGGGACGGATCGATCGTGGAATCACCCGGGTACGCCGTCGACGCCGTCGACACCACCGGCGCCGGCGACTTCTTCCACGGCGCCTTCGTCTACGGTCTCCTCCAGGACTGGTCGGTCGAGCGGACACTCTCGTTCTCGAACGCGGTCGCCGCGCTGAACTGCACGAAGATGGGCGCACGGGGCGGCGTTCGGTCGATCGACGAGGTCTTCGAACTCATGAGCGGGGTCGGCAGGCTCTAGTGTATACTGGCCGCGCCCGACGCCACCGGGGCGCTGGGCGGAGCGGACGCTCTGACGTCACTGCGCGGCGCGGGAGACAGCCCTTGCGGAACCTCGACCTCGTCATCCTCGATCTCGACGGCACGCTCTACTCGTCGACCGCGACGACGCTCGGCGCCGTCGAGCGGGCGGTGCGCGAACTGAACGAACGCCACGACATCGGTGTCGAGGTTCCTTCGGACGAGAGGATCCTCGGAGGGGTCGGATCGACCCGCGAGGAGTTCACGACGAAGGTCTTCCCTGAGCTGCCTCCGGCCTACCACGACGAGATGGACGGCCTCATCTGGCACTGGGAGCGCGAGCTCGTCGATCGAGGCCTGGGATCGCTTTTCCCTGGGGCCGTCGACGTGCTCGGGGAACTCAACTCCGACGGCTACCGGCTCGCGATCGCGACGAACGCGGGCTCGGGCTACATGAACCACATCCTCGACTGCTTCGACATCCGCCGCTACTTCGCCGACGTCCGGTGCGCCGGCGAGGAAGGGACGAGCCACAAGGGCGAGCTGATCGAGAGGATCCTCGCGGCGCTGGACGTGCTCCCGACCCGCGCCGCCATGGTCGGCGACCGTGACTCCGACGTCGAGGCGGCGCTCAGGACCGGGACGTGGGCGATCGGGTGCACGTGGGGATTCGGGACGGAGGGCGAACTCGCGGGAGCCCACAGGCTCCTCGGGAGCTTCCGCAAGCTGCCGGAGCTCCTGAACGAGTGGCCCTAGCGGGTGCCCTGGCGAATGGTCCTGACGGAAGCGGAGGCGCGCGATGCGCTGGCTTCACGACATCTCCGAGGTTCTACCCTGGAGCAGGGATCCTGAGGCGAGGGACGTCGGCGGGATCGATACGGTCGTGCTCCACTGTACGGCCATGCCCGACTGGAACGTCTGGGAGACGGCGCGCTACCACACCGGCGCGAACCACATCTCGCCCGACGGCTGTCCGACGATCGCGTACGCCTACTTCGTCGAGCCCGACGGGCTTCTCTACCGGTGCCTTCCGCACGACGTGCGGTCGTGGCACGTCGGCCCGTGGAACGATCGGGCCATCGGAGTCTGCATGGCGTACGAGGCCTGCGACGACGCCCCGCCCGACGAGCAGCTCGCGGCGGCGGCGGATCTCATCGGGGCCCTGGTTCTCGAGTTTGGGCTCTCCGTCGACCGCGTCTTCGGCCACCGGGAGCTTGAGGGAACCGGCGTCATGGCGGAGGAGGGTTACATGATCCGGCGCAAGGAGTGTCCCGGAGCGGCGGTCGACATGGACCGTTTCCGGCGCATGGTCGCCGCGGCGATCGAGCGCCCCGGTGGCCCGGGGGTGAGAACCGCATGACACGAACAACGCGAAGCCCGCGATCTCTTCCGGGGTGGCTCCTGTCACCGGGGCTCGCCCTCGCACTGAGCGTGCTCCTTGCCATCGGGTTCGGCGGCGAGGCGGCCCGAGCGGGCGACACGGACCCCGAGGACGGGACGGCCTCCGAGATCTCGAAGACCGTCGAGGCGTGGGGCGGAGAAGAGAGCGCGCCCGAAGCGGAAGCGACGGTCGATCCGGATGCCCCGGCCGATGCCGGTGATGCCGAGGCGGCCGGCCCGTACCGCCTCGAGGAGCTCTCCTGGGTCATCGACTCGTTCCTCGCGAAACGGGATCTGTCCGGGGCCAGGGTGGGGATCCTCGTCGAATCGCTCGTGACGGGAGAGGTCCTCTTCGCGCGGAACGCTGGCACCGCGATGACGCCGGCGTCGAACATGAAGGTGGTGACGGGAGCGGCCGCGCTCTCGATCCTCGGCCCGAACTACCGGTTCCGGACGGAGTTCTCGACCGACGGCGCGATCGACGGAGCCTTCCTCGGTGGGAACGTGTACGTGCTGGGCTCGGGCGACCCATCGATCGTCTCCGAGGAACTCTGGAAGATCGTCGAGGAGTTCCGGCTCCGCGGGATCGAACGGATCACGGGCGACATCGTGCTCGACGCATCGTTCTTCGATTCCGTCGCCGCAACGTCCGATGACGTCGCCAACGGTCAGCGCGCCTACCACGCCCGGACCGGCGCCCTCGCCCTGAACTTCAGTTCGGTCGCGGTGCACGTCTACCCGGGGTCGGGGGAGGGGAGCCAGCCGCGGGTCGCCCTCGCGCCTGGGACGAGCTTCGTCGATGTGCGGAACGAGGCGACGACCGGATCCTCGAGGCGCAGCTCGACCCTGAGCGTCGTCCGCACCTACGCGTCGGGGAGAAACGTCGTCACCGTGTCGGGCAGGATCCCGGCGGGGTCGAGACGGACGGTCGTCTACCGTAATCTCGAGGACCCGGTCCTGTACTTCGGAACCGTGATGAAGGAGTTCCTCGCCGTGGCGGGCGTCGCGGTGGAAGGAATCGTGCGGACGGGCCCGGTGCCCTCGGGTACGGCTCTCCTCTTCACCCACAGGTCGAAGCCTCTCTCACTCGTCGTTCGCGACCTCAACAAGTTCAGCAACAACTTCGTCGCCGAACAGCTGGTCAAAACATTGGGGGCCGAGATGGAGGGTCCACCGGGGACGACGGACTCGGGGCAGCTTGTGCTCGGACGGTTTCTCTCGACCGCCGGCGCCGCGAGCGGCTCGTACCGCGTCTTCGACGGATCCGGCTTCTCCCGCGAGAACAGGCTCTCGCCGCGGACGATCGTGCGGGTCATCCGCAGGACGCTCGACGATTTCGAGACGTCCCACGAGTACGCCGCGTCGCTCTCGGTGAGCGGGACCGACGGGACGCTCGAGGACCGCATGGGGTACGCCGGGCTCGAGGGCGCCGTGCGGGCGAAGACCGGCCTCCTGGACGGGGTCACGGCGATCGCCGGCATCGTGAGGACGCTCGCCGGTGAAGACATCCTCTTCTCGATCATCGTCAACGACTTCAGGTGCGAGGCCTGGAAGGTGCGCGACATGGAACACGCCATCCTCACATCGATCGTGAGCGCGGCGCCGGGGGAGTAGCCATGGAGGCCAGGCCAACGCGCGACGCAGGTACCGACCCGCCGGGGGGCACCCCGCCGACCGGCACCGCGCCGAAGGGTCCCCCGGACGCCGGTCCCGGGAGCCGCCCGACGTCCCCCGCGGAGCAGTTTCGCACGACCGCGAAGGACCTCGGCGGCTGGGCGCTGTCGAACTCCCTCGCCGGCGGGCTCGTCGGAGTCGCCGTCGCGATCTTCTCGGAAGAGCCGGGCGCGTTCGCGAGGTTCGTTCCGATGGGGATCATCTTCGCCAACGCGATCGGCTTCGCGGCGGGGCTCTCGGCGCGGTTCATCCTGCCGCGCTACGGGACCCTTCCCAAGGGCGTCAGGTTCCCGCTCGCCGTCATCACGCTCCTCGCGGGCGGCGCTTTCGGGACGGCGCTCGTCATCTTCTTCAATCCCGTCATGGTCTTCTACCAGGGGCGACTGGTCCTCTTCCTCATCATCGTGAGCAGCGTCGTCGCCGTCATCGTCGGTCTCATCGTCTACAACTACGAGAGGCTGCGCGATCAGATCGAAGCGAGCTACCGCGCGATCGCGGAGACGCGCGTCCGCGAGGAGCGGCTTCGCGAGCTCGCCGCGCGGTCCGAGCTCAAGGCGCTGAAGGCGCAGATCAACCCACACTTCCTCTTCAATGCCCTGAACTCGATCTCCGCCCTGATCTCGATCGACCCCGACGCCGCGCACCGGACGCTCGAGAGGCTCGCCGGCATCTTCCGGGGGACGCTCCTGGCGTCCGAGAAGGAGAGCGTGCCGTTCGGCAAGGAGCTCGAGCTCGTCGACGCGTACCTCGACGTCGAGCGCGCCCGGTTCGGCGATCGGCTCGTCGTCGAGCAGTCGATCGCTGACGGGGCTCGCGAGGTCGCGGTGCCGCCGCTGATCCTCCAGCCCGTGGTGGAGAATGCGGTGAGGCACGGCATCTCCCCGCAGATCGAGGGCGGGCGCATCCGGATCGATGCGGACGTGGCCGACGGCTCGCTCAGGATCGTCGTCGAGGACGACGGCACCGGCGTCGACGCGAACGAGCAGGACGACATGCTCGCGAGGGGCTACGGCCTCCGGAACGTGCGCGACCGCCTCAGCACGAGGTTCGGCGACGGCGAGTGGTTCAGGTTCGAGAGCGAGCAGGGACGGGGGACGAAGGTCACGATCGTCATTCCTCTGGAGAAGGGACAGCCGGGGGGCCCGCGATGAGCACGAAGATCAGGATCGTCATCGCCGACGACGAGGAGCTGGCACGGAGGCGGATCAACGAGCTTCTGGGGCGGCTGGACGACGTCGAGTGCGTGGGCGAGGCGGCGAACGGACTCGAGGCCGTCGAGAGGATCCGGGAACTCTCACCCGACGTCGTGATTCTCGACATCCAGATGCCCGGGATGAACGGGCTCGAGGTCGTCGAGGCGCTCGACGACCCGCCCCTCGTCATCTTCGCCACCGCCTACGACGAGTACGCCATCAAGGCGTTCGAGGTGAACTCGATCGACTACCTCCTGAAGCCGATCGAGGCCGAGCGACTCTCCGAGGCGATCGAGCGGGCGAGGAAGCTCGCGGCCGGGGGACCGGAGCTCGACCGGCAGATCGAACGGCTGGCCGGCCTCGTGCGGTCGAAGGGCGTCGACCGGCTGCCGGTCCAGAAGGGCAAGCGGATCGTCCTCGTCGACGTCAAGGACATCGTCTGGATCGGCGTCAGCGACGAGCTGGTCTTCGTCCACACGAAGGACGCCCGCTACCTCGTCAACATGACGATGGCGGAGCTGGAGACTAGGCTCGATCCGACCGTCTTCTTCCGCACCCACCGCTCGAGCATCGTCAACCTGAACCACGTCGTCGAGATCGTCCCGTGGTTCAGCGGGAAGTACAAGGTCGTGGTCGCCGACGCCGAGCACACGGAGCTCGTCCTCTCCCGGGCCCGGGCGAAGACCCTCCGGGAAATCTTCCCATGGTAGAAGGTCCGCCGAGAGCCCGCGGGAAGCGGATTCCGCCTGTCCCGCCGCCCGCATCTCACCCCCCGGTCAGTGCATCTGACCCTATTGAATGGCCGTTTCACGGGGCTTCCTTTGAAGGAGGGCCCTCGAGACCCCATAATTGCACCGTGGGACCACGAATGTGCAACTTGCTCGGGGGTAGAGCAGTCATAAGGAGGGAAGGAAGATGAAGGCGGCCGCGAGAGCACCAGTCTGCGAGGCTGTGATCAGCCCACATCATGAACAGAATATCAAGACCGAGGGACGGGTCCTGGCGCTGAGCCTCTTCGCCATCGTCACGGCGCTCCTCGTGCTGCTCGTGCCGCCCGCCGCCAACGCGGTGCCCGCTGCGGGGGGCGACAGCACGGCGTGCTGTCCCCAGGATGAGGAGACGTGCGAGCGGTGCTGGGAGAGCGGCGGGAATCTCCTCTTCTCGCAGCAGAACCGCTACATCCTCCCTGAGGGAGAGACGCAGGTCCGCGACCTCTACCTCTTCGCGGGCAACCTGAAGATCGAGGGTACGCTCGACGGCGACATCCTCGCCTTCGTGCAGGAGGGGAGGATCTCCGGGACGGTGACCGAAGATCTCAACCTGTTCGCCGAGACCATCCGGATCGAGGGTGAGATCGGCGACGATCTTCGGGTCGCCTGCAAGAACCTCTACATCGACGGAACGGTTCGCGGAAACGTCGTCGCGGCGTGCGCGACCCTGCACTTCGACGAAGAGGCGTCCATCGAGGGAGACCTTCTCGTCGCTTGTGGCGTGGCTGACGTGAACGGTAGTGTCGGCGGCGCGGCGAAGATCATCACGGGCGTCCTCAACATCGACGGCAGCATTGCCGGCAACGCGGAGGTGACGACCGACGGCGGGATCGACATCGGTCCGAACGCTCGCTTCGGAGGCGACCTCCACTACGAGGGTCCGGACGAGATCGACATTCCGCCCGGCATCGTCGCCGGTGAGGTCCAGTTCTTCCGGAAGGTCGAGAAGGAGAAGCCCGAGTTCCACCTGACGCGGGCGGTCGAGGCCGGGATCCACATCCTCGGCTTCATCGCCGCGCTCATTGCCGGAACGCTCATCGTGGCGTTCACGAAGGACCACGCGCGCCAGACCGCGGAGACGATCAGGAAGAAGCCGCTCAAGAGCGTCGGGATCGGGTTCATCGCCTTCATCTGCGTCCCGATCGTGCTCTTGATCCTCCTCGTCATGATCATCACGATCCCTCTCATGTTCGTGGTGCTCATGTCGTACCTGATCGCCCTCTACATCGCGAAGTTCTACGCGGCGATCTGGCTCGGCAACCTGATACTCCAGAGGAGCGGGAGGACCGACGTGTCGCCGATTCCGTCACTGCTCCTCGGCCTCGTTCCGATCTACCTCGTGACGGCGATTCCGATCGCCGGCACCCTGATCGGGATCGTCATCATCTTCTTCGGGCTCGGCGCGCTCCTCCAGCGCAAGGAGACCAGGCTCGACACGGCGTTCGAGCCGCCGCCGGCCCCGGAGGGAGCGCTGCCGAGCACGTTCCCCGGTTCACCCGCCGCACCTGCGGCGCCGATTCCACCACCGCCACCCGCGGGAGTCTGACGAGATGGCAGGAAGGGCAGTAGGCGGCACAGCACGAGAGAAGCCCCGGCGGCTCGAGGCGCGCGCGGTGGCGCTCTGGGCCCTGGCGAACAGCCTGGCGGGGCTCGGGATCGGAACCGCGATCGGCTTCTTCGCTGAGGGAGCCACGGTCTCGGCCGGCTCGCTCATCGCGATGAGCATCGTCTTCGCGAACGTCGTCGGGTTCGCGGCCGTGCTCGTGGCGAGATTCGTCCTGCCGAGGTACAGCGGCTTCCCCGCGTACGTCCGGGTTCCGATGGCCGTCGTCACCCTCATCGCCGGCGGCGTGCTCGGAAGCGCGCTCGCGATCCTGGTGAACCCGATCGTCGTCTTCTACCAGATGAGGCTCGCGTTCATGGTCGTGACGGTCAACGGCGTGCTCGCGCTCGTGGTCGGCCTCGTCACCTACACCTACGAGCAGATGCGGAAGCAGATCGAGCACGAGGCGACGGAGCGAGGCCGTCTCGAGCACGAGATGACTGTCGCCAGGGACATCCAGATGGAGCTTCTCCCGAAGAGCTTCCCGAAGATCGACGGGCTCGACATCTTCGCGTTCACCGTGCCGGCCCGTCACGTCGGCGGCGACTGCTACGACGTGATCGACATCGGCGACGGCCGGCTCGCGATCACCATCGGGGACGTCTCGGGGAAGGGAACGCCGGCCGCCATCCTCATGGCGAACGTCCAGGCGGCGGTCCGCGCGCTCTCGGAGAGCGGCGTGCCGTCCGGCACGCTGATCGAGCGCGTGAACAGGCTCGTCCACGGCTACACCGAGGACAGCGTCTTCATCACGTTCTTCTACTGCGTGCTCGACACGAAGACGGGCGACCTGACGTACGTCAACGCCGGTCACAACCCGCCCTGGATCATGCGGCGCGACGGGACGTGCGATCAACTGATGGAGGGTGGCCTCGTCATCGGGGTCATGCCGGGCGTGCTGTACGAGGAGGGGCACACGAGGCTCGCTCCCGGCGACGACCTCGTGCTCTACACGGACGGAATAACCGAGGCGACGAACGGCGACGACGAGATGTTCGGCGAGGAGCGCCTCGAGAGGCTCCTGATGGAGCACCGTCACGCCTCGGCGAGAGAGATCGAAGAATACGTCTACACGAGCATCAAGGACTTCGCGGCCGGCGCCTCCCAGTCGGACGATCTCACGATGGTCGTCGTGAAGATCGCCAGTGGCGAGGAGCCGGAGGATGGTTCCTACGTGGATCCGGATTCGTCGCAAGAAGCCAAAGGCGGGTCCTCTGCCGCGCGAGGTGCGCCCGATACGGGTGCCCTGCGAGGGCCCGCCGAGGCTCAGACGCGGAACCGGATCCGGGTAACCTAGCCGACACCGGAGTCGGCACCCCCCTGCGGACCGAGCGGGCCGCTCCTCGGGAGCGGCCCGACTCACTCCCGCCCCGGACGTGAGGGCGGGGCGGGCGATCAGAGGGACGGCGGGCACGCCGCCGGGAAGGGAAGGAGACCGTGAGGATGAGGGCACGTTTCGTTGCGATGGCGGTGCTGGCACTGGCGCTCGCCGCCGGGTACGCGCAGGCGGCCGGCCTGACCGATCAGTACGAGATCCTCGAGAGGCACCACGAGGCGCTGGGCGGACTCGATCGTCTCAAGGCCGAGACCTCCGTCTACTTCGACGGGACGTTCACGGTCGCCGGCCTCGAGGGGACGATGAAATACTGGGGCGTCCCGCCCGACCGGAGCCGGATGGAGCTCGATCTCGAGATCTTCAAGCAGACCGAGGGTGACAACGGAGAGTTCGCGTGGAGCGTCGACCAGAACGGGAAGCTCCAGATCATCCGCGACGAGACCGCGGTCAAGGCGCGAGAGGTCTCGATGCTCAAGCGCGCGTACGAACATCGCGATCCCGATTCGGCCGTCTTCGACGTGACCTTCGAGGGGATCGAGCTTGTCGGGGACGTCGAGTGCTACGTCCTCAAGACCACGAACACGATCGACAACAACCACAGCATCGAGTTCTTCAACACCGAGACGTTTCTCGTCGAGAAGATGGTCGACGCCACGAGCGATGGCGAGATGCACACGCGGTTCTCCGACTACCGGGACGTGGGCGGGATCCCTCGGGCGTTTCGGCACTACATGGAACACCTCCCGATCGGCCAGGTGCAGGTCCTCGAGCTCACGAACTACGAGGCCGGGATCGACATCGACCCCGCCCTCTTCGAGCCGCCGGGGGAGGACGTCAGGGACTTCGAGTTCGTCGACGGCGGCAGCTCCGTCGACGTTCCCTTCGAGTTCATCGAGAGACACCTCTTCGTGAACGTCGCCATCGACGGCGACGAGACGCTCTGGGTGCTCGATACGGGCGCGAGCATGACAGTGCTCGACGAGGCCTACGCCGAGCAGCTGGGACTCGAGACGCATGGGAACCTCAAGGGCAGCGGCGCCGGGAACGTCGTCGAGGTGTCGTTCACCGAGCTTCCGCCCTACCGCGTGGGCGAGATCCGTTTCGAGCAGCAGACCGTCGCGGTGCTCGACATCAACTCGCTCTTCCGTCAGACGAGCGAGATGGAGATCGGCGGGATCCTCGGGTACGACTTCCTCTCGCGGTTCGTGGCGAAGGTCGACTACGCGAACGAGATGCTCGTCTTCTACGATCCGGCGTCGTTCGAGTACGAGGGTGACGGGGTGATCCTCGACGCCCCGCTTCGGGGCGGGACCTTCACGGTCCCGGTCGCGGTCGACGGGGAGCACGGGGGGCTGTGGTCGGTCGATCTCGGCGCCGGCGGCAACTCGTTCCACTACCCCTACGCCGTGGAGCACGGACTCTTCGAGAAGCCCGCGATCGAGGCCGTGGGGTTCGGCGCCGGCGGCCGCATGAACCGCCGGTACTCGCAATTCGAAACGATCGAACTGGCCGGGTTCGTCCTCAGCGACCCGCGGATATCGATTCCCTGGGAAGAGACGGTCGGCGCCTTCGGGGCGAGCGACATCACGGGGAACCTCGGCAACACGGTCTTCAGGCACTTCGTCCTGTACCTGGACTACGAGAGGCAGCGGATGATCGTCGAGCCCGGGGACGACTTCGATCGCGCCTTCCCGGTAGACAGAAGCGGGCTTCAGTTCTGGGTGCAGGACGGCGAGTACGAAGTTCTCCACGCGGCAGCCGGGACGCCGGCCGACAGGGCGGGGTTCCGCGTGGGCGACGTACTCCGGTCGTGGAACGGCATCGACGTCGGGTACTTCGACGGGATCATCGCCATCCGCGAGCTTCTGAGGGAAGAGGTGGGTACGGAGTACCGGGTGGAGGTCCTCCGTGACGGCAAGTCGAAGACGCTCAAGCTCAAGCTCAAGGACCTGTTCTAGCGGGCGCCGCGGGCTCTCTGAAACGCGAATCGGGGAATCCCGCTGGCGGGATTCCCCGATTTCCGCTTTCGAACCTGTGCGCCGGCGTCATCGCTCGCGTCCGGCGCGTCTATCGCATGTACAGGAGCTTCTGCGACGCTGCGCCCTCTTCCGTGGTCAGTCGCGCGAAGTAGATCCCGCTCGCGACCGCAGCACCTCGCGACCCCGTCCCGTTCCACACGACCTCGTGCGCGCCGGCGGGCGCGTCACGATCGACCAGATCGTTCACCAGCCGGCCGGCGATGTCGTAGACGGCGAGCCGGACACGACCCGCGGAGGGCAGGCTGTAGACGAGCCGCGTGCTCACCGCGAACGGGTTCGTTGCGGCGGCGAGCGAGAGCGCCGCCACGGCCTCGGGATCGGCGATCCCGGTGCCCTCACCGAGGTACTTCAGAATCCAGTCGTCTGGGTCGAACAGGAGATCGATCGGCTGCGCGTCGACGGTCAGGAAGAAGTCCTGGCTCCACTGGTCGTTCCAGACGACGATCGTCGTGTCGCCCCCGGTCGTCAGGAGCCGGATGTCGATTGGCATCGTGAAGAGCCCGGCGTCGTCCTGCACCTGATCGACGTGGAGCATGACGTTCCAGTGGTCGCCGGCGTCGCTCGCGACCCACGCGTACTCGTACGAGGGCCGGTTCTCACCGTAGATCCACGGGAGGAAGAACCAGTCGAGCGAAGAGCCGTAGATCGCCTCCGCGGCCTCCTGGAACTCGGCGGTCGTAGCGGTCCCGTAAGCGTGCGCCGCGCTGTAGGTCTCGAGAACGTCGAGGAACTCCTCGCGGCCGCCGAGGACGTGGCGCAGCATATGGAGCGCCCACGCGCCCTTCGAGTAGACCACCGAGCTGAACGTCTGCAGCGGGTCGTAGATGGGTCCCTCGTAAGGCCCGTTGTCGTAGTCCAGCATGCGGTCCTTGTAGTACTCGAACCCGTAGAGGTGCTCGAACCAGAGCATCTCCGAGTAGGTCGCGAAGCCCTCGTTGAGCCAGATGTCGTCCCAGGTGTGGCAGGTGACCCAGTCGCCCCACCACTGGTGCGCCAGCTCGTGGATGAGCACCCAGTCGTAGTAGTGGGTTCCGGTGAAGAGGATCGCGCCGTAGCTCGTGCAGGTCTGATGCTCCATCGCGCCGCCCCACGGGAACTCGGCGTGCCCGTACTTCTCGGCGAGGAACGGATACTCACCGTAGATCGAGGCGAGGTAACCGATGGCGTCGGCGGTGATGTCGAGGTCGATGAGCGCGTCCTCGAGGTCCTCGGGGTAGACGAAGTTCGTGATCGGCATCGAGTCGGCGCGGCCGCAGTGGTAGTAGTCGGTGAAGGAGACGTAGTTCGTGGCGGCGACCGAGACGAGGTAGGTCGTGATCGGATACGACTCGTACCACCGGTACGTGATCGTGCCGTCCCCGTTGTCGGTCGTCGACATGAGCGTTCCCTCAGAAGCGGCGAAGAAGTCGTCGGGCACCGTGAAGGCGATCCGCGCGGAGTCGGCCTTGTCGGCCGGCGTGTCCTTGCACGGCCACCACTCGCGCGAGCCGTCGGGCTCCGAGAGTGTCGAGGCGATCGCCGTTCCACTGTGATAGTTGAATCTGAAGGCGTATCCTGCCGGCGAGCCGTTGTACTCGACCGTCACCTCGAAACTTTCGCCCGTGTCGAGCGCGGGGTCGAGGGTCACCGTGACCTTGTTGTCGGCGTGCGTGTAGGAGAGGGGCGACGGATTTCCTGTAACCGAGGTGACCGTCATGTTGTCATACAGATTGAGGATGACGGTCGCGAGCCCGTCGACGACGCTCGTCGCCCGCATCGTCACCACCCCGCTGATCGTCTCGGACGAGGGAGAGATGGAAATGTCGATGTCGTAGAAGGTGACGTCGAAATCGTCCTGAGACGCACGGTCGGCGTCCGGTGGAAGAGCCATCGCCTGCTGCAAACGCTCGAAAGCCCTCTGCTTCGGTTCCCACAGGATCCTGTGGGAGTCACTCCCGTTTCCAGGCACATCCTCGACACGGGACGCCCCGGCGAGGGCCGCCGACCCGACGATCAGTGCGAGCACGGCCACGGCGAGAACCGGGCCGAACCTGGTGGTTCCGAACATCGTTACCTCCCTCACCCACCGGCTCTTGACGGCCGGAGGCGGAGTTTCAGTGGCTGTTCGATTTAGTACCTACAGTCTATTATACCGCAGAATCAGCGCGCAGTCAAGGAAGGCTGGGGACTCGCCCTTGTCACGGTGCCGGAACCGACGTAGAATGACGACGTGCCCCGCTCGGCTCGCTCCGGATCGGGGGTGGCCAGCGATGAAACGGCTGCACGTGAGCACCGGTCGGTGGATCGCCGTCGCGACGGCGGCGCTCCTCCTCCTTCCCGCCGCCGTCGGCGCAACGCCGCCCGGCGACGACGTCCTCGAGGTTCTGGCCGACGCCGAGATGGCCCTCGAACTCAGGGAACTCTCGGAAGCGGTCTGGCCCGACTGGGACATTTCGGAGACTCCCCTGGCCGTAACGGTCGACTCCGACCGCTGCTACCTCCTTCACCATCCCGACCCGCCCTCTTCGTTCTCGAAGCTCGACGAGCGCCTTCCGCACAGCACGACGGTCTACAGCGGACCGCTCGGCTCGGACGACGTGGAGCCCGCGTCCGGCACCGTGCGGGACGAGCCGACCGCCTTCGCTCACGTCGATCAGGTGTCCAGGGAAGCCGTGCCCGCCGTCTTCGTCGGCGCCTTCCGGGCACACGAGCTCGACCACTGCCCCGAGCTCGGCGAGACCATCGATCTCATGATCTCGTACCCGTCGGACGCCAGGAATCTCGCTCTCGTCGACGTCGAGTGCGACCTTCTCAGGCGCGCGCTGGCGGCCCCGGCCGACTCCCTCGAGAAGAGGGTGATCGAGTTCGTGAGCGTCCGGTCGGTCCGGCGCCTCGGCATGGGGAGGCAGTTCGTCTCATACGAGCGGCAGCGCGAGTTCCTCGACGGCCTTCCGGCGTACATCGGTGAGCGGTGTCGGGAGATTGGGGCTGCCTACCTCCGGGGCGAGGCCGGGGAGCGCCTCCGGGACGAGCTCGGCACCCCGGGCGGGCTCGAGCACTGCTATCCGGAGAAGGTCGATCTCGACTGGTACCGGGGCGAGCGCTTTATGTGGTCGGGCGCCTGCGTCTGCCTGATCCTCGACAGGTACCACCCCGAATGGCGGGAGGAGGTCGCCGAGCGGTGCGTCGATCCCTTCGAGGTCCTCTTCGATCTCACCCGGAGGAAGACGATCCGAACGAAGGGGCTCCTGGAGCGCTACGGGCTCGAGGAACGTCTCGTCGACAGAGCCGAGTTCATCGACAGGACGAAGAGCGCGCCGGAGAAGCTCTTCGAGTCGGTGGCCGGGACCGAGAAGCCTCTCCTCATCTTCAACGTTCGCATGCTCGCGAGCGTGAGCGTCAGCTACGACCCCGAGAACGTGGAGACGGTCGACGCGCACCGCACTGTCCACAAGAGGGTGCTCAAGATCGAGTACTCCGGCGGAACGCGCATCGAGCTGGTCGGTCGGCCCGTGGCGGCGGTCGTCGGCGAGGATGAGTTCGACTTCAGCCAGCTCCTCCTCGAGGCTCCCGAGGGAGGCCTCACTGTCACCGTGGAGGGCGAGCCGCTCGAGCTCACGGGCGGCATCCACCAGCTCGATCGTCCGTTCGAGATCGAAGGGGCGGGGGTCCGCGTCGTGGCCCAGTCCGGCGCGATCATGGTCGGCGACGGCAAGACCACGGTCGTGCTCCACCGGTAGCGCACGAATCCGGCAGGCAATTGCGAATACGGGTTCCGGAGTCTCCGGCGAGTGAGAGCGCCGGATTCCCCGGGGCCAAATGGAAGAAGGCAGATCGCATGAGCGACCTGCCTTCTTCTCCCGACCGGCTGCAAGGGGGGGATGCAGAGCGGCCTCCGGCGGCAAAGCCGGCGGCTCGCGACCGGCCGTTATCTGTACTTGCCTTTGATCGTTCCCCAGGACGCATCCTCGACCGGCGTGCCACCCTCGCACTCGATCGTCGCGTGGAGGCTCAGGTTCCCCGGGAACCCGTACTCGCAGAGCTGCCTCCATCCGGCGCCCCAGTTGTTCCACGACTCGCACGCGTCGCAGGGGCCGGTGTCGGTGATGAGCACGGGAAGGCTCGCGCAAGTGTCATGGAAGTGGAGCGCCGCGAAGAACGGATCCTCGAGCGACGAGCAGGTGTCGGGGAGCGGGATGGTGACCGCCCACAGCCCGGCGGGGCTGAACGGTCCGACCGTCGACGGCTCCGACTGGCAGACCGTCGGCCCCGGCATCGGGCACTCCGGGTCGGTGTTGTCGATGAGCTCGATCGAAGCGCTCACGCTCAGGGCGCACGTGTTCTCGACGTCCCAGTAGAGGTAGATGGTCACACTTCTGGGGGACCAGCCTTCGGGACAGCTGGCGCAGTCCCCGGGATCGCAGTAGATCCTGTACGACTCGTTCCCCGTGAACCAGTCGCCGACGGTCCAGTAGTAACCGGTGTTGCCGGCGGTGCAGAGGTTGTCCGCGTCCCTCCAGTCGTCGACGGTCAGATGGACCGCCTTGCTCGAGAGCGGCTGCGTCTCAGCAACCCTCGCGCCGGCCGGGACGGCGGCCATGAGGAGCACGGCGAGTGCAACGATAGCCTTCGTGACCATGCGTGTCCCTCCTCGCAATCTTTGAAATATGTCCAGTAAACACGGGGAGAGCGGTTCCCGGCGGACCTCGTTGACTTCGCCGGGGCTCGGTGGTATCTCTCCGTGAGTGCGTCATCCCAAGTGCAGGAATCGTTCCTTTTCGAGCCTCGTGGGTGTGTGACGGGGCCGGAGCCTCCATGCCGCCCGGTCGCAGGAGGGAATCCATGACGTCCCCGGGCCTGAGAGCCCTGGTCGAGAGCGGAGAACTCGAGGGCCGGATCGAGGTGGCCCGCGGGCTCCTCCGATCCTGCACGCTCTGTCCCAGGGAGTGCCGCGTGGACCGGATCGCCGGGGAACGGGGGTACTGCGGGGCCGGCGTCCTGCCCCGGATCTACCGGCACATGTCCCACCCGGGGGAGGAACCGCCGATCTCCGGGACGGGGGGATCGGGCGTCATCCTCTTCAGCCACTGCACGATGGCCTGCGTCTACTGCCAGAACTGGCGGTGGAGCCAGCTCCGCGAGGGCGCCGACCGGACTCCCGGCGAGCTGGCCGCGATGATGGTCGGCCTCGCGCGAGCCGGTTGCCACAACCTCAACCTCGTCTCGGCCACCCAGTACCTTCCCGCGGTCCTCGAGGCGCTCCTCCTCGCGCACCGGGAAGGCGTCGCGTTACCGATCGTGTGGAACACCTCTGGCTACGAGTCGCCCGTTGCGCTCGAGCTCCTGGACGGCGTGGTCGACGTCTATCTCGCAGACATCCGCTACGCGTCGGACGCCGCCGCCCTCGAGTACTCCGACGCCCCCGGGTACGTCGAGGTCAACCGCGAGGCGCTCCTGGAGATGAAAAGGCAGGTCGGCGGCCTCGTGACCGACGACGGGGGGATCGCGGCGCGGGGTCTCATCGTTCGGCACCTGGTGCTGCCGAACGAGATCGCGGGCACGCGGGATGCCCTCGGGTTCGTGGCGGGGACGCTGGGTCCGGACACGTTCGTGAGCCTGATGGCTCAGTACTACCCGGCCTGGAAGGCGGGGGAGTGCCGCGGGACTGAACGGAGGATCAACTACGGAGAGTGGCAGAGGGCCCTGGCGGCACTCGAGCGCGCCGGGCTCGATAACGGGTGGGTCCAGGAGTTCCCGGGCGATCTGCCCCGCTTCGCCGGGACGGAGATCGACCCCGACCCTGAGCCCGCCCCCTGAGTCGGGCGGGTTCGTTCCCGGAACGATTCGGGTCAGAAACGCATCAGAAGGGGAGTAGGATGTTGACAACCGTGTTCCCCCGGAACATACTGAACCCGCTCATGCCAGATTGCCACGGGCGGCCGGTCACCGGCGACATCGGCCGCGACAGGGCAGTATTCGTGTGTGGCTTGCGACTGTGCCGAGCGAGCGGAGAAGAGGGCGAGTGAAGAAGAAGGAGCTGAACGAGAAGACGGTGGCGCAACTGAGGGCCCTTGCGCAGGCCTCGGGGCTCACCGGCTGCGCGAAGCTCAAGAAGACCGAGCTGGTCGACGTGCTGGCGGCACAGGCGAAGCCGCCGTCGAAGGCCAAATCCAAGGCAATGGCCAAGGCCAAGCTCACGGCCAGGCCCAAGGCCAAGGCCGCCGCGAAGCCGCGGGCTAAGGCGAAGCCCAGGATCAAGGCCAAGGCTCCCGCAAAGCCCGCCGCGAAGCCGGCGAAGAAGCCCCGTGCAGCGAAGGTCGTCTCTCCGCGGACCCGCGCGCTGAAGAAGCCCGCCGGTGCCGCCGCGCCGAAGACTGCGCCCCGGAAGGCCGCGGTGGCCCGCCCGCGTCCCAAGAGGGCGAGGAGCGCTCGGGAGAAGGCCGGTGCGGACGAGCGGTGGGAGGCCCTGTCCCCACGGACGGCGCGCGCCTTCTCGCTCTACCGCGCCCGCTGCGAGCAACGCGTCAAGGCGAGCAAATACTATCTCGGCGTGCAGGAATCGGCCGAGCTCGACGAGGGGTTCGAGTTCCCCGAGTCGTACGGCGAGAGCGCGATCACGCTTATGGTGCGCGACCCCTACTGGCTCTTTGCGTACTGGGAGTTCGCCCCGAACCTGAACGCGGAGCTCAGGGCCCGGCTGGGCGACGACGCCCTCGCGAAGAGCAGACTCGTGCTCCGGGTCTACGACGTGACCGGGACCGACCCCGAGCACGCGGCGAGCTTCCACGACATCGACGTCGCACCCGGGGCGAGGAACTGGTACATCAACGTCATGCGCGTCGAGCGCGATTACTGTGTGGATCTCGGTCTCATCGCGCCGGACGGGTCCTTCATCGTCATCGCGCGATCGAACATGATCTCGCTTCCCCCCGTCGGACCGTCCGAAGTCGTCGACGAGGAGTGGGTCACGCTCGAGGCCCTTGGCGAGTTCTATGCGCATACCGAGCTCGGACCCAGCTCCGGTTCTGGAGGATGGGGATCGGGGGGGTGGGGGCGTTAGCATCCGGGTCCGGCCTCACATCCTACCGGCAGTACTGACACCCAGACAGCTACAGGGACGGCCATGGAAACGGGCTATCTGAGCCTCGTCCTTCACGCACACCTGCCGTACGTCAGGCACCCCGAGTACCGGAGCTTCCTCGAAGAGGACTGGTTCTTCGAAGCCGTCACCGAGACCTACATTCCGCTCATCCGCGTCTTCCAGCGGCTCACCGACGACCGCGTCGACTTCCGGCTGACGCTCTCGCTGTCGCCTCCTCTCATCACGATGCTGCAGGACCCGCTCCTCCAGGAGCGGTACGTGAAGCACATCTCGGGGCTCGTCGAGCTCACCGAGAAGGAGATCGACCGCTGTCGCAAGAAGCCTCGCCTCAAGGCCCTAGCGGAGATGTACCACGAGCTCTTCTCGGATTGCCAGCGCGTCTTCACCGAGGAGTACGGGCTCGACCTCGTCCAGGCCTTCCGCGCGTTCCGCGACGCGGGGAAGCTCGACATCACGACGTGCGCGGCGACGCACGGCTATCTGCCCCTGATGCAACACCTCCCGGCGTCGGTCCGCGCGCAGCTCGCGATCGCTGTCGAGCACCACCGCATCGCGCTCGGGCGCGACCCGCAGGGCATCTGGCTCCCGGAGTGCGGGTACTTCCCGGGCATCGACCGGTACCTCGCCGAGGCGGGCATCCGGTACACGTTCGTCGACAGCCACGGCGTGCTCCACTCTTCGCCGCGCCCGAAGTACGGGACGTTTGCGCCGATCGTCACGCCCTCGGGCGTGGCGGTCTTCGCGCGAGACCTCGAGTCGTCGAAGCAGGTGTGGAGCGCCGAGGAGGGGTACCCCGGGGACCACTGGTACAGGGACTTCTATCGCGACTACGCGTACGAGCTCGACTACGACTACGTGAAGCCGTACCTCGGCGCGGACGGCTTCCGCAAGATGCTCGGGCTCAAGTACTACCGCATCACCGGCAAGACCGACGAGAAGGAGCTCTACGATCCGGCGGTGGCTCGACAGAAGGCGGACGAGCACGCCGCGAACTTCATGTTCAATCGCGAGCGGCAGGCCGAGCACCTCGAGGGCGTTCTCGGGCGAAAGCCGATCATCGTGGCGCCGTACGACGCGGAGCTCTTCGGGCACTGGTGGTTCGAAGGCCCGATGTGGCTCGAGGCGCTCCTGAGGAAGATCGACGCGACCCGGGGGCCGATCCGCACGACGACGCCGGCGGACTACCTGACGAGCCAGGGACCGTTCCAGACGTCGGACCCCCACCACTCGAGCTGGGGCTACAAGGGGTACAGCGAGGTGTGGCTGAACGCCTCGAACGACTACGTCTACTCGCACCTCCACAGGGCCGCCAGGCGGATGACCGAGCTCGCCTCGACCTATCCCGGCGCCGACGGCCTCAGGAAGAGGGCGCTGAACCAGGCGGCCCGTGAGCTTCTGCTCGCGCAGGCGAGCGATTGGGCCTTCATCATGAAGACGGGCACGATGGCCGAGTACGCGTTCAAGAGAACCAGAGACCACGTCGCGAGATTCATGAAGCTCTACGAGGACATCAAGAACAACAGCGTCGACGAGAAGCGCCTGGCCGAGATCGAGTGGCGCGACCGGATCTTCCCGGAGATCGACTACGGCGTCTACGCGATGAACGAGCCGCCGGCTCCGCCCGGCACGGAGCCGGGAGAGCGTTCGTGACGGTCGGGAAGAAGCGTACCGTCAAGCGCACCGACGAGAAGCTCTGCGTCGCCATCCTCTGGCACCAGCACCAGCCGTTCTATCGTACGAGCCTCGATGAGGAACCGGAAGGCTCCTACCTGCTGCCGTGGGTGCGGCTCCACGCCGTTCGCGACTACTACCCAATGGCCGCGCTCCTCGAGGAGTTCCCGAACGTCCACCTCACGATCAACCTGGTTCCCTCGCTTCTCGCCCAGCTCGAGGACTACGTCGAGCGCGGCGCGACCGACCTCTGGATGGAGCTCTCCCTGACCCCCGCGTCCGACCTGATACCGCTCGAGAAGGAGTTCATCATCGGTCGGTTCTTCGACGCGGACTGGGAGAACGAGATCAGGATCCACCCGCGCTACGCCGAGCTCCTGGAGAAGCGCCTGGCCGGCGTTCCCTTCACCGACGGGGACATCACCGACCTCAAGATGTGGTTCAACCTCGCCTGGTTCCCGCCCGAGGCGCGTCGCGACCCCGTCGAGCTGCCCGACGGCGATCGCGTGAGCGTGGGCGAGTTCTTCAGGAAGGGGAAGGGCTTCGACGACGACGAGATCGCGGCGGTCATCGGCGACCACGTCAAGCTCATGAAGAACGTCGTGCCGATCCACAAGCGGCTCGCGGCGAGGGGCCAGCTCGAGATCTCGGTCACGCCGTTCTACCATCCGATCCTCCCGATCCTCGCCGACTCGAACCTCGCGACGATCGACGCCGCCGGGAGCACGCTCCCGCCGCGCTTCCACTGGCCCGAAGACGCGAAGGCGCAGATCGAGCGGGCCGTCGAGTTCTACACGAACCGTTTCGGCGCTCCTCCCGCCGGGATGTGG
Source organism: bacterium (assembly GCA_025774245.1). Classification (GTDB taxonomy): domain Bacteria; phylum Joyebacterota; class Joyebacteria; order Joyebacterales; family Joyebacteraceae; genus JALGVN01. Next base: position 14,857 of record JALGWI010000020.1, on the reverse strand, counting down.
CCCTCCGAGGGTTCCGTCGGTGAGCACATGGTCGACCTCGTCGTCGACGCCGGGCTCCGGTGGATGGCGACCGACCGCGGCGTCCTCGAGAAGTCGGGCGAGCACGGCTACGAGACCGAGGACCCGGAGGTCCTCCTCCGGCCCTATCTCGCCGGGAAGCCGGGGCGCCAGGTGAGCGTCTTCTTCCGCCACACGCGGCTCTCGGACGACATCGGCTTCAGCATGCAGGGCTACGCCGACTACGACCGCGCGGCGGAGGAGTACGTGGGGTGGATTCGTGACGGGTTCGCCAGGAGGGTCGAGCACCCGAGCGAGCGGGTCATCTCGATCATCCTCGACGGAGAGAACTGCTGGGGGTCGTACCGCAACGGCGGACGCGCGTTCCTCCGGGGGCTCTACCGCCGGCTCGAGGACGACCCGGAGCTCGTGACGACGACGTTCTCCGAGTTCATCGACGGGAACGTCGACCGCGGCATCAAACCGCACCCCGTGGAGGAGCAGCACGAGGTGCACCCCCTCTTCTGCGCGAGCTGGATCGACGAGATGGGATCGCCCCACGGCAACGACCTCAACATCTGGATCGGCTCGCCCGAGGAGAACCGCGCGTGGGAGCTCCTCGGCGAAGCGCGGCGGCACCTCGCGGACGCCGGGGCGACGGCCGAGAGCCACCCCGACGCGTTCGAGTCGCTCTACATCGCGGAGGGCAGCGACTGGTTCTGGTGGCTCGGCGACGACTTCGTCCTGCCGGTCGGGGGAGATTGGATGTTCGACTGGCTCTTCCGCGAGCGGGTGAAGGACATCTACCGCTACCTCGGCGACACCCCTCCCGACGTCCTCGACGAGCCGATCATCCGCCAGCAAGTCGTGTGGACCGAGGAGGAGCAGCCGCGCGAGATGCAGCCGGGACACGTGCTCCGCATCGTGACCGATCGCCCCGGCACCGTTCGGTGGAGCACCGACCGGTGCAAGACCTTCCGTGAGCGTCGGCTGGAACCGGCGGGCGACGTCATGGCCCTCCTCGCCGGGTACGCCGTGAGGCTCGGGCCGTTCGACGAGAAGACGTGGGGCGTGGAGTTCACCTTCCACCGGGAGGGCGAGCCCGAGCAGATCGGAACCCACACCGTCCTCGTCAGGAAGAAGCCCGCGAGCGCGAACGGCGCCGAGGACGACGCGTCCTGAGACGAGCCGGCACGCCTTGAGGCAGGACGGCGCGCCCGGAAAGGGCCGCGGACGCCTGCCGACGGGCCGACAGGCGCTCTTGGAGGGAAGCCTCCCTCTTGGTAGACTCGGGATGCCAGGTGGGAGGCTTCCGATTTGAGAACCGGTCTTCGCGTCACTATCATAGCGGTCGGCATTGTCGGCCTTCTGGCGGCGCTCGTGTTCGTCCTCGTCGCCACGCCCGTCGGTTGGGGCCTCGCCTCCGGGTTGGTCGAGGATGCCGCCTCGGACGCGACCGGCCTCGATCTCGCGATCGGGGCGCTTCGCGGGAACCTCCTCTGGAACGCCACGCTCGATGATCTCACGCTCGCTGCTCCCGACGGCTCGCCCGTCTTCACCGCCAGCAAGATCGAGATGCACTACAGCCTCCTGGAACTCCTGGGGAGGAGGCTCGATGTTCCCACGCTCCGCGTCGAGGACGCGGAGCTTCTGATCGTGCGGGGGCGCGACGGCAAGTTCGTCGGCTGGTCGGCTCTCGGCGCCGACCCGGACACGACCGACGAGGACGAGCCGGGCGAGCCCTGGACGATCGACGCGGCCGTCGAGCTCTCGAACTGGCACGTCGTCTTCGCCGACAGCGCGACCGGTACCTCGATCGACGTGACGGGCCTCGATCTCGAGGCGACCGGCGGGCCCGATGACTTCGAGGGCGCAGTCACGGGGTCGATCCGCGTCGACCACGGGAGCCTCGTCGCCCCGCTCCTCGGAGACCTCTCCGCCGCGCTCGAGGGCGACGGGGAGCGCTTCGCCGCGACGTCGCTCATGGTCCGGACGAACGTGGGGGAGATCGAGGGCGACGGCGAGCTCGTCCTCCCCGCGGCCGAGGACGCCCCGCCCCGGCTGGACGCGCGCGCGAACGCCTCGCTCGATCTCACCGCTGCCGCCGCGCTCGCGGGCATCGAGGATCTCTCCGGTGACCTCCAGGTGTCCGGCAGCCTTGCGGGACCGGTCGACGCGCTCGCGTACCGGGGCGAGGTCCGCGCCGGCTCGATCGACGCCGTCGGGATCGACGTCGAGGATCTCGCGGCGATGCTCGCGGGCGACCTCGACGCGCTCGAGATCGAGTCGCTCTCGGCCGCCGTGCTCGGGGCGGCCGTCGAGGCGTCCGGGGTCTACGAGTTCCCCGCCGGCGAAGCCGACGCCGGGTTCACGGCCCGCGCGCGGATCGAGGGGCTCGACCTGGCGCGCTTCGAGGCGACGATGCTCGAGGAGGGACCCGGCCTCGCGGGCGTCGTGGACGCCCGCGTTCTTCTCGGCTCCGAGAGCGCCTCCGTCGTCGACCTCACCGGCGAGATCGAGGCCTCGATCGGCGGCCTCTCCATAGGCGACACATCGCTCGGGAATGTCGACCTCACGGGAGAGGCGGAGGAGGGGCTGCTCTCCATCGAGGGCACGTGCTGCGCCACGCTGGTCGAGGCGAGCGCGCCGCTCGCTGAGGACGGCATCCACGAGCTGGACGTCTACCTGACGGCGATGGACCTCTCCGTCCCGGGAGCGGTCCTCGACCTGCCCGATCTCGCCGGCTCGGGCGTCGTCGTCGTGAGCTTCGCGGTGGGAACCGACTCGCTCTCCGCCTACGCGTCGTTCCTCGATCTCCGGTACGGCGATCTCAAGATGGGCCCCCTCTTCGCCGACGTCGTGGGGAGTCGTGGCAACTACGCGGCGACGCTCCGGGCGTTCCACGGGGCGGTTCGCGGAAGAGCCACGCTCGAGGAGACCGAGCGCTACCAGCTCACGGCCGACGTGGTCGATTTCGAGCTTGCGAGGGTCGTGAGCGACTCGCTCCGCGAGTTCCTCGAGCTGTCCGGGTCGGTGAACGCGCGCGCGACGCTCGAGGGGGAGATCGGCGGCGCGTACTCCGTCGAGGGGCTCGTCACCGATCTCCTCGTCCACGCCCGGGGACAGCAGATGGAGCTCGAGGCGCCGTTCGTCGTGGACGTCGCGCCCGACTCGGTGCATGTCTCGGAGGTCGCGCTCGATGGGTCGATGGGGTCGTTCACCGTCGCGGGCGGCTTCGACTTCGAGGAGACGGTCGACATCGTCGCGCGCCTCGAAGCGCTCGACCTCGAGGCGGTGGCCGCCCTCGCGCCCGAAGCCTTCCCGGTCACGCCCCGCGGGGTGGTCGACGGGCGGTTCAGCCTCCGCGGCAACGTCGACGACCCGGTCTTCGAGGCCGACGTCGACGTGCGGCAGCTCTCCGTCAGGGGCCTCGAGTTCAACTCGTTCACGCTTGAGGCCGAGAGCGACCGCTCCGACCTCACGTTCACCGTGGACGGCACCGGCCCGACCTCCGGCAGCATCGTGGCGTACGGCTCCATCCCGATCCAAGCCGACTCGCTGTCGTTTCTCTCGCTCGACCCGGAGCGCGAGTTCGGCATCTCCTTCGCGTGCGATAATCTCGTGCTCGACATGGGCTCGGAGTTCATGCCTAACGTGAGGGGCAGGAAGACGATCGTGGCCAACGGCTCCGGGCTCCTCGTCGGCCGGACCGACTCGCTGGCCTCGGTGAACGGGCGAGGCGGCTTCGACAAGCTCAAGATCGTGTTCGACCGGGTCGAGTTCACCCTCGGAGCGCCCATGAACTTCGACCTCGCGAGCGGAGAGATCGAGGTCGACACGCTCGCCATCGACGTTCTCAAACGGCGCGTGCTCGGGGATCCCGACGGCGGTCGTATCCGCGTCGCGGGCGTCGTCGGCGGGGACGTCGGGTCGGACATCACCATCACGGCCGAGGACGTCGACACCGGCCACCTCGTGCGCTCGTTCGCGCGTGGACTCGGCCCGGCGCTCTCGGGCATGCTCGATCTGTCGGCGACCCTCTCCGGGGACTTCACCGACCCGAGGGCCGAGTTCGCCTGGGCCTTCGAGAAGCCCCTCATCTACGGCGTGGGGCTCGACCGCCTCGAGGGGAGCGGGAGCATCGCCGACGGCGTCCTGCACCTCGGGAAGACGGAGCTGGCCGGAGGCGACGGGACGATCGCGGCGAGCGGGACGATCACGTTCCCGGGGCTGACGCCGGGCGACTCTGATGCCGCGACCGGCACGGATGCCGCGACCGACGCAGGCGCGCCGGCCGCCGAGCGCACGACCCGCGCCGGCAGCGACGAGGAGGAATCCCCAGAGCTCGACCTCAGGATCGTCTCCGACGGGTTCCGCCTCGACGATCTCGGGCCGCTCCCGTCCGACATCACTCGCCTGCGCGGCAAGCTCGAGGTCGATCTCTCCGTCACGGGGCCGGCCTCCCTCCCGGACGTCGAGGGCAGAGCGACGCTCACGGGCGGTCGGCTCGAGGGCTTCGACCTGTCGCAGGCGGTCCGCGACATCGAGCTCGATGTCAATCTCGCCGATCACGTCGTCGCGCTGGAGCGCGCCTCGGCCCGGATGGGGAGCGGAGGTGTCTCGGCGACAGGATTCGCCCAGCTTGGCGCGACGTCGGAGGAGACCGTCTTCCAGCTCCAGGTCTCCCTCGACTCGCCCCGCCTGGCGATTCACCGCATGTTCGACGGTGTGTTCGGGGGGAACGTCTCCTGGGCCGGGTCCGCCGCGCGATCTCAGATCGAGGGCACCGTGACGGTCGAGCGGATGGACGTCACGTACTCGTTCGGTCTGGGCGACATGATGAAGCGGCGACCGATCCGGATCGCCCTGGAGGAGGCCGACGACCCCCGGGCCAACGTCGGCATCGATTTCACCGTCACCATCGAGGACAAGATCAACGTGGACAGCAACGTCGCCAAGATGGAGGTCAAGGGCGACATCCACGCCGGAGGGACGCTCCAGAGACCGGAGCTCTCTGGCACCATCTACGCCGACCGCGGGAGCTTCACCTACTTCGATCACGAGTTCGAGCTCGAGCGCCTGAGCGTGGGATTCGTCGACCCGAGACGGCGCGACCCGTACGTCGACCTCTTCGGAACCACCGACGCGGAAGACCGGGAGCAGGTGCGGTACAGCGTGTCGATCGAGTACAAGGGATTCACCGACGAGGCGGTACCGAAGCTCGAAAGCTTCCCCGAGCTGACGTCGCCGGACATCATCTCTCTCCTCACGTTCGGCGACACGTTCGGTGCGCTCGTCGAAGGGGGGACGCTCGGCGGGTCCTCGGCCGACGCGTTCACCGACGTGGCGCGGCGGGCCTTCACGAACAGCGTCTACGGCGTGGCTGAGTCAACACTCGAGCGGGCGCTCAACCTCGACACCGTCCGCTTCGAGGAGAGCACGGACTCCGACGGCGACCTCACGAACACCGACCTCACCGTCGGGAAGAGGTTCGGTGAGGACTTCCGCATCGACTACACGATGGAGGTCGGGAAGGCCGAGATGGGCAAGATCGAGTTCTCTGTCAGGCTGCACAACTACATCTGGGTCGGCACGGTGGCCGACCCCACCGGGAATCATGGTGTCAATCTCAGTCTGCGCGTTCCATTCAAGTAGCGGGCCGGGCGTGCCCGCCCGCCGCGCGCTCGTTCGCGCGCTCCGCGCCGGGATCGTCGTGGCGGCCCTCGTATGCTTCAGCGGCGCTGCCGTGGCGGCGACGCCGCCCTGGGTGAAGGGGCGGCGCATCGAGAACGTCGCGCGCCTGGGCGAGATCGTCACGAAGATCCACTTCGTCGGCAACGAGACGTTCGGATCCGACGAGCTTCTCCTCTACATGGAGACACAGGAGAGCACGCTCTTCGGCATCCGGCACTTCAACGAGAAGACCCTCGACCGCGACCTCGAGAACCTCGAGCGCTACTACATGAGCCAGGGGTTCTTCGAGGCGGAGGTGGCCGTGGAGGACCTCGCGCTCTCCGAGGACGGTCTCGAGATCGAGATCCTGATCGGCGTCTTCGAGGGTGGCCGCTGGTCGGTCTCGGCGATCACGTTCGAGGGGAACGAGAAGATCTCGGATGAGGAGCTCCTCGAGGCGACCGTCCTTCGTGCGGGGCGCCCCCTCGTTTCGGACGACCTCACCTCCGACGGCCGGGCCGTCCTTCAGACGTACGCCCGCGGATCCTACCTCGATGCCACCGCGTCCCAGAACATCTCGCGGGACAACGAGGCGAAGACGGCGAGCATCCGGTACGAGATCGTCGAGGGGGACACCGCCTCCATCAGCGAGATCCGGATCGTCGGACTGGAGAAGACGAGGCGGTACGTGGTCGAACGCGAGCTCACCGTCGAGCCAGGCGACCCGTTCGACCCCGTCAGGATCGGGGAGTCCCAGGCCGCCATCTACGGCAGCGGGCTCTTCAACGCCGTCTGGATGGAGCCGGCCCCCGAGGACAGCGGGAAGGACCTCCGGCGTCTCATGGTGCGCGTCCGGGAGCGGTCGAGCGGGTACTACGACGTTCGCATCGGCTACGCCACGATCGACGGCCTCACAGTCGGCGGGGAGATCGCGAACCGGAACGTCCAGGGCCAGGGACTGCGTCTGAGCCTCAATTGGACGTACAGCAAGATCAGGCGATCGATCGACGGCCTGGCGACGGACCCCTGGTTCCTCGGCAACAGGGTGACCGCGAGCCTCCTCGCCGGCTACTCGTGGGACGACGAGGTGTCGTACCTTGGGGAAACGACGGGCGGCACGGTCATCTTCTCGAGGGAGTTCAGGAAGACGCTCACACTCGACACCGGACTGGAGTACAAGCGGACGGTCGTCTACGAGTCGCATGATGTCGAGCACGAAGTGGGGACGAACTACACGTCTAGTATCCTTGTCGGCGGCACGCACGATACGCGCGACGACATCCTGAACGCCAAGCGTGGCATGTTCGCGCGGGTTCGGGTCGACTTCGCGACGTCGCTCCTGGGCGGCACGAACGACTTCATGCGGCCCAATCTCGAATGGCGAGGCTACCGGGACATCCGGGGCGGCAGGCTCGGAGCACTCCTCACGAGGTTCGCGTGGATCAGGCCGTGGGAGGAGATGGGCGGGATCCCCGTGAACGAGCGTTTCTTCGCCGGCGGGGACGGCTCGGTCCGCGGCTACCCGAGAAACTCGCTCGGCCCCGTCGACATCGCGGGGACGCCGACCGGCGGAAACGCTCTGATCGAGCTCCAGGGCGAGATCCGGTTTCGCGGGATCGGGAACTGGCAGCTCGTCGTCTTCGTGGACGCCGGACAGGTCTACGAGGAGCTCTCGACGATCGATCTCTCGAAGCTCGCTGTGGGCGCCGGCCCCGGCATCCGCTACCTGACCCGGATCGGCGCGATCCGCATCGACGTCGCCTACCCGATCAACAACGACGGCTCCTGGCAGTTCTACTTCGGGATCGGGCAGGAGTTCTGATCCCTCTTCTTCGCACGCATCCCACCACCGCATCAGACTGCACAGCGAAGTGACTGACCGCACAGTCAGGTATTGCCTCCGATGGCAGTACTTAGTCTTGCGAGTTCCTGTCTACTATGATACACTCCGGTAGGTCTGATAGCGGTACCAGCAGCCGGGTGGCTGCGTCCACCCGAAAAGGAGGAGGCAACCATGCTGAGGATTGGTGTGGCAGTCGCGGTGATCTGCCTCTGCGCGGTCATCGCTCTCGGGGAGACGTCTTCCTACAGTTGGGAATCGTGCCAGGTACCGTTGGGGACGTACGGTGACCCCATCTGGCAGATCGGCCGGACCGAGGTGTTCAGCGGCACGTGCGCGCTCGAGATCGGGGAGAGTCTTCCGTCCGGAACGCCGCAGGTCTTCCTCGCCTGGATCAAGGACCTCAGCGACGGTGACGTCGTGACGGCCTCGTTCTGGTGTTACGACGACACCCCCGGGGGGTCGCCGTCGGCCCGGATCTGGGGCCACTGGAACGACGATCCCGAGGACGTCAACGCGCACCACGGGTCCGCCGGCGGCAACTCCGACTACAGTTCCGGCATCGGGTGGGACATCGTCGAGCACTCGTGGACGGTCACCGACGGACACACCGGGCTCGTGATCGAGGCCCGCGCCTACGGGGCGCCGGGAGAGCTCATACCCATCGACGATGTTGTTGTGACGGGGCCGGGACGCGACGGCGCGTACATCCTGCTGCCGACCCCGTGCTTCGACTACGCCATCGATACTGTCGAGGTCGAGTGGGACGGGATGTACTTCTACGTCTACGCCACGATCGACGCCTACGTCTTCGGGGACGAGTACGGTATCGGCGGGGACGTCGACGTGTTTATCGACGGGATCTACGTGACGGACGTTCCGTGGATCGTCGAGAACTTCCCCTGGCAGTCGTGCTACTTCGACAACCCGGAAGGCGGCTGCCACGGGACGTGCGAAGACCGTACCGTCAACGGCACGACCGTGTCAGGCACGTGCGTGAGCTGGACCATCCAGGACTACGGTCCACGCTGCGCCTGCCGGTACCGTCTCAGACAGGCGCTCACGAACGCCATCCCGTTCGACGGCCAGCAGCTCGTGCAGGTTCTCATCAACGCGGGATCGCGTGATGAGCCCTGCCTCGTCGAAACGAACCCCGACAACAACGAGGGAGAGGCGGAGATCATCCCATCGGGAGCCCCGGAGAACGCCACGAACACGACGTGGTCGACCCTCAAGGGCCTCTATCGATAGGTAGCTGGCCGAGTGCTGGACGCCCGTTTGCGGGCCCCCCGTGGCATGGTCACGGGGGGTCCGCCGTTAGGGGGCGACCAACGTCTGGCTGCGGCATCAAACGCCCGTGGGAGGCGTTGTTTCCGGTTGCCTCGACCCCCATCAACGTGTAGAATACATGTTCGATCTTGAACGGCCGTCAGCCTCGACGGCCGCCTGTCGTGGGCCCGAATCGCAGCAAGGGAGGGATCATGGGAGCCAAGGAACTTCTGTACGGTGAGGACGCCAGGCACGCCATTCTCCGCGGCGTGGAGCAGCTCTCGAAGACCGTCAAGGTGACGCTCGGACCCAAGGGAAGGAACGTCGTTCTCGACCGGAAATGGGGCGGTCCGAGGATTACCAAGGACGGCGTGACGGTCGCCAAGGAGATCGAGCTCGAGGACCGCTTCGAGAACATGGGCGCCCAGATGGTGAGGGAGGTCGCGTCGAAGACGAGCGACGTCGCCGGCGACGGAACGACGACCGCCACGGTCCTCGCCGAGGCGATCTATCGCGAGGGACTCAAGAGCGTGACCGCCGGCGCGAATCCGATGTACGTCAAGCGCGGCATCGAGAAGGCGACCAGGGCCATCGTCGCCGAGCTCGAGAAGATGTCCCGCAAGGTGAGGGACAGGAGCGAGGTCTTCAGCATCGCCAAGATCTCCGCCAACAACGACGCGACGATCGGTGAGCTCATCGCCGACGCCATGGACAAGGTCGGGCGTGACGGTACCATCACGATCGAAGAGGCCAAGAGCATCGAGACGAACCTCGACGTCGTCGAGGGTATGCAGTTCGATCGCGGCTACATCTCGCCGTACTTCGTGACCGATGCGCAGACGATGGAAGCGGTCTTCGAGGACCCGCACATTCTCATCTACGAAGACAAGCTGACGAACATGAAGGACCTCGTCCCGCTGCTCGAGAAGGTCGCGCAGTCAGGGAAGCCGCTCGTCGTGATCGCCGAGAACATCGAGGGCGAGGCGCTCGCGACGCTCGTCGTGAACAAGCTCCGCGGCGTCCTTCCGGCCGTGGCCGTCAAGGCGCCTGGCTACGGCGACCGCAGGAAGGCCATGCTCGAGGACCTCGCGGTCCTCACGGGCGGCACGTTCGTCGCCAAGGACCTCGGCCTCAAGCTCGAGGGGTTGGGTCTGTCGGATCTGGGCTCCGCGAAGAAGGTGATCGTCACGAAGGACGACACGACGATCGTCGAGGGCCCGGGCAAGAAGAGCGACATCCAGGGCCGCATCTCGCAGATCAGGCGGCAGATCGAGGACACGACGTCCGACTACGACCGCGAGAAGCTCGAGGAGCGTCTCGCGAAACTCGCGGGAGGCGTGGCGGTCCTGAAGGTCGGAGCCGCGACCGAGCTCGAGATGAAGGAGAAGAAGGCTCGAGTCGACGACGCGCTCCACGCGACGCGCGCGGCGACCGAGGAAGGTATCGTCGCGGGCGGCGGCGTGGCGCTCCTCCGGTCGATCTCCGTTCTCGACAAGCTCGAGGTCGACGGGACCGACGAGGAGATGGGCGTGAACATCGTCCGCCGTGCCCTCGAGGCGCCGATGCGGCAGATCGCAGAGAACGCCGGCTACGAGGGATCGCTCGTCGTCCAGCGCGTGAAGGAAGGGAAGAAGAACCTCGGCTTCAACGCTGAGGACGGTGAGTACGTCGACATGATCGAAGCCGGGGTGATCGATCCGACGAAGGTCGTGCGGATCGCGCTCCAGAACGCCTCCAGCATCGCGGCGCTCCTCCTCACGACCGAGTCGCTCGTGAGCGAGAAGCCGGAGGACGAGCCCATGATGCCTCCGGGCGCCGGCGGCATGGGCGGCATGGGCGGCATGGGCGGGATGATGTAGCGCACCCGGGACCCCTCCTGGGCGGTCCCGGTTCGACAATAGAAGAGCGGTGAAAGGCTGCGAAGGAGAGGAGTAGGTCGGAGGTGCCTCCCCGAAGAGAGGGGTTCCGTGGCTGAGAGAGCCCTGGGAGAGCGCCGGCCGAAGGTCGCTCCGGAGCCGCCCGGTCGAACGGACGCGTGACGCGTCCCGCGTAGGCCGGGACGGGTGGGCCCGTCACAGCCCCATCGAGCGTCCGGGTCGCGACGGGGAACTTCCCCGCGCGCGTCCCCGGGAATCAGGATGGTACCGCGGGAGTAACCTTTGAGGTCCTCTCGTTCCTGACGTGGAACGGGAGGACCTTTTCATTGCATGGGCCGCGGCGGACGGAGCCGCCGGCCCGAGTTCCGTCACGAGCACACGGATCGACCAAAGAGGGACGAACATGAAACTGCCGAAGCGCTACAAGCCCAAGGAGGCCGAGCCCCGCTGGCAGAAGGCGTGGGAGGAAGCGGGGATCTACCGGTTCGACCGGTTCCCCGACCGGCCGATCTACTCGATCGACACGCCGCCGCCGACGGTCTCGGGCGCCATCCACATCGGCCACGTTTTCAGCTACGTGCAGGCCGAGGTCATCGCGCGGTTCTGGCGGATGCGGGGGATGAACGTCTACTACCCGTTCGGCTTCGACGACAACGGCCTCCCGAGCGAGAGGCTGGTCGAGAAGGAGAAGGGGGTCAAGGCGACCGACGTCGGCAGGGAAGCGTTCGTCCGGATGTGCCTCGAGCTGACGCAGCGCTACGAGGACGAGTTCAAGGTGTTCTGGCGGAGCCTCGGCCTCTCGGTCGACTGGGACGAGAACTACTCGACGATCGATCCCACGTCTCAGCGGATCTCGCAGCGGTCGTTCCTCGACCTCTTCGAGAAGGGGAGGGTCTACCGCAAGGAGGCGCCGACGCTCTGGTGCCCGGAGTGCCACACGGCCATCGCGCAGGCCGAGGTCGAGGACGCCGAGCACGGGTCGGTCTTCTACGACGTCGCCTTCCGCCTCGACGGCAAGGACCTCATCATCTCGACGACGCGCCCGGAGCTCCTGCCGGCGTGCGTCGCTATGTTCGCGCACCCCTCGGACGAACGCTACAAGGGGATCATCGGAAAGAAGGCCACGGTGCCGCTCTTCGACCACGAGGTGCCGATCCTCCTCGACGAGAAGGCCGATCCGGAGAAGGGGACGGGCCTCGTCATGTGCTGCACCTTCGGCGACACGACCGACATCGCCTGGTGGCAGGAGCACGGCCTCGATACGCGGATCGTCTTCGACGAGACGGGCAGGATGAACGAACTCGCGCCCGGGTACGAGGGGCTCGGGCTCAAGGAGGCGCGCGGGAGGATGGTCGAAGACCTCAAGTCGGGCGGGCTCCTCAAGGGGGAGGAGCCGATCAGCCACACGGTCAACGTCCACGAGCGCTGCGGGACCGAGATCGAGTTCTCGGTCGCCTCCCAGTGGTTCATCCGCGTGCTCGACATCAAGGACGAGATCATCGAGGCCGGCGGCAAGGTCGACTGGTATCCGAACTACATGGAGATCCGGTTCAGGAACTGGGTCGAAAACCTGAAGTGGGACTGGTGCGTGTCGCGGCAGCGCTACTACGGCGTGCCGTTTCCGCTCTGGAGCTGCAAGGCGTGCGGCGAGGTCGTGCTCGCTACCGACGAGATGCTGCCGGTCGACCCGACCGTCACGTCGCCGCCGGTCGACAGCTGTCCGAAGTGCGGCGCGTTCGACCTCGAGCCCGAGCGCGACATCATGGACACGTGGATGACGTCGTCGTGCACCCCGTTCCTGAACATCCGCTGGCGCGAGCCCGACTCGAAGCTCGAGCGGTTCAAGAAGGCGGACGCGGAGAAGGGCTCGGAGTTCCTCATGGACCTCCGGCCGCAGGCGCACGACATCATCCGGACGTGGGCGTACTACACGATCGTCAAGGGCGTCCTGAACGAGGGCAAGATCCCGTGGCGGACGGCGATGATCTCGGGCCACGGGCTCCATCCCGACCGCGCGAAGATCTCGAAGTCGAAGGGACCCATCTCGCACGCTCCGAGCGAGATCATCGAGGAGCAGTCGGCCGACGCGACGCGCTACTGGGCCTGCTCGAACCGGCTCGGGACCGACACGATCGTCGCCGAGGAGGGCTTCGACGCGGGGAAGAGGCTCGTCGTGAAGCTCTGGAACGCGTCCAAGTTCGCGATCATGCGACTCGAGGACTACGATCCCGACGCGCCGAGGGAGCTCGCGCTCATCGACCGGTGGCTCCTGGCAAGGTTCGCAAACGCCGCCGGGCGCGCGACGAGGAGCTTCGAGGAGTGCGAGTACCACGGCGCGGTCGAGGTGGTCGAGCCGTTCTTCTGGCACTGCCTCTGCGACAACTACATCGAGATCGCGAAGAAGCGTCTCTACGGCGACGAGGGATACGACGAGGCTTCGCGCCGTGGCGCTCAGTACGCGCTCTACCAGTCGCTCCTGGGCGTCCTCAAGATGCTCGCGCCGGTCGTGCCCCACGTCACGGAGGAGATCCACTCGCTCTACTTCGCCGAGCGCGAGGGCGTCGAGTCGATCCACGTCTCTTCCTGGCCTGAGCCTCCGGCCGAGTGGACCGACGCCGTGGCGCTCGAGGCGGGCGATCTCGCGCTGGCCGTGATCGAGGGCATGCGCAAGGTCAAGTCGACACACAAGGTCTCCGTGGCGACACCGGTCGGAACGCTCCGCGTCGCGTGCGACGACGACACGTGGACGAAGATCGAACCCTTCACTTCCGAGCTTCGCGACGTCTCGAACGCGCAGTCGGTCGTGCACGTGACCGAGGCCGGCGACGAGTTCGTCGAGACCGACGTCGCCGCGATCAGGGTGGCGGCCGAGCTCATCGTGGAGTAGAGTCGCGCGAGCGACATCGCGCGGCGGCACCGCACGTGTAGCAGCGCGCGAGCACCGTCACACGAGCACCATCGCGCGAGCGACGTCGCGCCACGCGTTCAGGGAGGCGTCCCATGGCGAAGCGCCGCCGGCGGAAGGCGGAGCTTCCGGAGAAGCCGGAACTCCTCGTGATCGAGAGGGGCCAGATCGGCGAGCTCCTCGTCGTCACGCCCGCCCTCCGCGCCCTCCGCAAGGCCTACCCCGAGGCGAGGATCACGGTGATGGCGCGCCCCAGGTCGGCGCCCGTCCTGATCGACAATCCCGCCGTCGACCGGCTCCTCCCGATCTCGGAGAAGGAGGCCGCCGGGTTCGCCGGCGTCATGCGGCTCTCCGCGTGGATCCGAGCCAAGCGGTTCGACGCCGCGTTCATCCTCCACACGTCGTTCAGGAGCGCGCTCATCGTTGCATGGGGCGCCGTTCCCGTTCGTGCCGGCCTCACGACCGAGGGGCGCGGGTTCCTTCTCACGCACAAGGCGCCGCGCGACCCGGACGCGTACCGGGCCGACGAGCACCTCAAGGTTGTCTCCGCCGTCGGGATCGCCGACGACGGGCGCGAGACCGAGATGCACCTCACGGACGAGGAGATCGCGGAGGCGCGCGAACTCCTGGGCGGGCTCGGCGACCGTCGTCCGCTCGTCGCCCTCCACCCGGGAGCGAGCCACGAGAACCGACAGTGGCCCACCGAGCGGTTCGCCGAGCTCGGCGCCAGACTCGCGGACGGATTCGGAGCGACGCCGTTCTACCTCGTCGGCCCGAAGGAAGAAGCCCTCGCCGAGGCGGTCGCCGCCTGGTGGAAGGAGCGCGGCCGACCCGAGCCCCCGACCTTCGCCCCCAAGAACGTCCGGATCCTGGCGGCGCTCCTTGCGGAATCGGACGGCGCCGTCACGAACAACACAGGTCCGATGCACATCGCCGCCGCCGTCGACACTCCGTGCGTCGCCATCCACGGCCCGACGCCTCCGGCCAGGTGGCAACCGGCAGGTACCGGGTCGGTCGGCGTGTACGTCGAGGACCTTGAGTGCCGTCCGTGCGACAAGCACACGTGCGAGAGGGAAGACAACGCCTGCCTGACGACCCTGCCGGTCGACGTCGTCCTCGAGAAGATCACGGGGCTCCTCCGCATGGAGCCCGTCGCGTCCGCGGAGGTCGGAAGGAGAGCCGACGGGTGAGCGATCGCCGCAACGATCGCCTGGACGTCCTCCACCTGATCGAGGCCCCCATGTGGACGGGGGCCATGGACCAGACCCTCGAGCTCGTGCTCGGACTCCTCCGCCG
>JALGWI010000109.1 GCA_025774245.1 bacterium | reverse complement strand
CTCAACAACCTAGCTCTCCTCCTCAAGACCGAGGGCGACTACGCGGGCGCCGAGCCGCTCTACCGCGAGGCGCTGGAGATGCTAAGGAGGCTCCTTGGCGACGAACACCCGGATGTCGCCAAGAGCCTGAACAACCTCGCTGGCCTCCTCGAGGCTCAGGGCGACTACGCCGGCGCTGAGTCGCTCTACCGCGAGGCGCTGGCGATGCATAAGAGCCTCCTTGGCGACGAACACCCCACTGTCGCCTTGAGCCTGAACAACCTCGCTCACCTCCTCCACGCCCAGGGCGACCACGCGGGTGCTGAACCGCTCCTGGCGGAGGCCGCGCGCGTCTATGACGCCGCGCGGCTGCGTGCTGGCGCAGGCCTCAAGCGTGCCACCTTTCAGGAGTCTCCCTATCCGCGCCTCGCCTCCGTCAGCCTAGCCCTCGGGCGAACGGACGAGGCGTGGCCGGCAGCCGAGAAGGCACACGCCCGGTCGCTCGCGGATCTTCTGATGGCAGCGGAGGAGCGGGACCTGAGCCCGTCCGAGTCGGCCCGGGAGGACTCGCTGAAGAGGGTCCTGGGAAACCTCGAGCGGGAGCTTGCCGCCTACCGACAGGCCGCGACGAGCGACACGACCGGGGAGGCCGCCGGGCGAATAGAAGAGACCCGCAATGCGCTCCTGGCCGCCGAGTCAGAGTGGAGCGCCTTCCAGCAGGAGATGGCGGCGAAGTACCCCGTGACAGAGGGAGAGACGTTCCCGATCGGACGCGTGCAATCGGCTCTGTCGCAAGAGATCGCCATCATCGGCTGGCTGGATGCCTGGATCGGAAAGGGTAAACACGAGGCGCGCCACCACGAATCATGGTGCTACGCAATCCGGAGCTCGGGGCCTGTGGCATGGGAGCGGGCAGGCTCTTCGTCCACCGGCAGAGATCTCCAGTCCCCGTCCGACTTCATTCGCATGTTCAGGGACCACCTCGCGAGCCCGGCATCTCCGGATGCGGTCGTCACTCGCGAGTCCCATGAACTGTGGGGCGAGCGGATCGGGCCTCTCCTGGGAGTGCTCGAGGGGGTGGAAGAGCTGATCGTGGTGCCATCCGGGGCGATGTTGGGCGTGCCTGTCGAGGCCCTTGTGAACAACGAAGGGGTGTTCGTGGGAGAGATGTACGCCGTGTCGTACGTTCCCTCCGCGACGCTCCGTACGTGGCTGGCGGAGCGGGCGGACCGTGACGTGGGTAGTGGGACGCTCCTGGTCGGTGATCCTCCTTACAGCCCTGTTCATCTCGCAGCGATGCACCGTGAGGAGGACGTGCTCCTGGCGTCGGCCGAGCTATCGCCGGGGGCTGAAGTGCTCCGGAGCGCGCTTGCGGGCAACACCGACGCCCTGAGAGCCCTTCCACGTCTTCACGGCACGCGGGACGAGATCGCAGCGGTCGCGGCAGTGTGTGAGCCGTCCTCTCTGCTCATGGGGCCCGATGCCACTGAGCAGGAGCTTGTGCGGCTGGCGGAGTCCGGGGAGCTGGGGGAGTTCGGGACGATCCACATAGCGACACACGCCCTTGTCGACGACGAGCGCCCTGAGCGTTCTGCCCTGGTTCTTTCTCAAGTCGATCTCCCGGGTCCACTGGAAGCTGCAATGGCCGGCACGCGGATCTACGACGGCCTCGTGACAGCAGAGGACATCCTCCGCGAGTGGGAGCTGAACGCTGACCTCGTGACCCTGAGCGCGTGTGAGACGGGGCTGGGCAAAGAGGTGACGGGGGAGGGCTACGTCGGATTCGCGCACGCGTTCCTGCAGGTCGGGGCAAGGAGCCTGCTCGTTAGCCTCTGGAAGGTCGAGGACAAGGCCACGTCGCTCCTCATGCGCAGGTTCTACGAGAACTGGCTTGGCGAGTACGGCGAGGAGCGCAGAGGACGAGTCGGGGAGCCGATGACCAAGGCAGAGGCACTACAAGAGGCGAAGTACTGGCTCAGGGACTACACGGATGATTCCGGAGAGCACCCCTACGAGCACCCCTACTTCTGGTCGGCCTTCATGCTGATCGGCGACGGAACGTAGCGTGCCGGCGAGTCGATGACACCCCGCGCATGTGGCACGCAGAACCGACTCCTAGAGACTGCTGGGGGGAGCGCCATCGGCAGCCTCCGCTCGCCGACAGAGCAGGCCCAACCTGATCCGCCCCCTGGCCAGTCGCTTCATCCTGAGCTTCACGTGATCCCACAGCAGCGCGCTCTGGGACACCAATCCGGGGTACCCAGGTGCCGCCGCGGCGCATCGCGACGGCACCTGTTTTCTTCTCCGGGCCTCTAGGCTCCGCCGATTCCACCTATGATCGGCGCCAGGAAGAGCTGGCGGACCTCGCCGGTTGACAGCGCCCGCTCGTAGATCCTCACGTCAGCGATCGCGCCGTCGAGGTACATGGGTTCCGCGTCCCAGTAGCCCCTGCCGATCCAGAGCACCTCGTGCTCGACGGCGTCCTCGAAGAACTGCGAGTACGACGCGTCCCCGAAGTTGTAGCGTCGATCCGTCATCTCCACGCCGTCGAGATACCCGGTGTTGGAGTCCTCGCCGACGACCGCGACGAAGTGATGCCATTCGCCCTCGCTGACCGCGTCACGGGAGTCGTAACAGAAGGAGGGGAAGTCACAGCCGTTCGCGAAGATCGTGAAGTAGAGCCTCTTGGACCCGTAGTGAATGGGGCTGTGCCCCAGCTCGACGACGAGTCCCTGATTGGCCGCATCGAACATGTTCGCGCAGGATCCGCGCGAACCGTAGTAGAAGACGGGCGCGATGCCGCGGACGGTCGGTATGCTGTCGACGCGGAACCAGATGGCGATCGATCCCGCCCCGAGCGACGCAACGGGGGGAAGCGAAGCCACTTCCACGTAGTCGTCCACCCCATCGAACTCGAGGGCGTGGCCGCCCAGACCCGTGGTCCAGGCTGCGCCGTGGATCTCGCCTGCACCCGCGGTTCCCAGAGAGTCACCGGCCACACTCCCGGCTCCCTCGTCGAGCGCCCAGTGGGCGACGAGTCCATCGTGGGGATTCCAACCCGACGGACCGAGCGATGTCGACTCACCGCATCCACCGAGCAGAGAGAGGATCGCACCCAGGGCAACCAGTGTGCCGAACAGGTTGATGCGTCGCGTCATGCTGCTCTCTCCGTTGATGTGCGCCTGATCCTGTGCCTCTTCTCAACAAGCTAGTTCCCGCCTGGACGTGTGTCAATCCGTGCCCGTGCCGCCGTCTCTCCTTCGTTGACTTCGCTCAAGCGGGAATTCGCAGTCATCCTCCACGAGGGTTGCGGCCATCCCGACTCCGCAGTACAATGCCGACGTTCACTGAGATCAGTGACCATGCTGACCCGGGATGCCCTCCGGCCGGAGGCCCGCCGAGCCGGGGCGACAAGCCCGGCGAACCGTTCCGTTCGCCAGTGCAACCGTTCGGGGGAGTTCCTGGTAAGCCAACGACGTCATCCAACGAGAGGAGGCACCAAGTGTGGAGACGAGTGACCCTTCTGTGTCTTGCGTGTCTGCTGGCGTTCCCACTGCTGACAGGGTGCGCGCAGGACGAAGCGACCGAGCTCACCGATGCCCAGATCGAGAACATCGTTCGGCGTTCGTACCAGTACGTGGCGCTGTACAACGTGATCAACAAGGCGGCGCTCGATCCCGCGAACCCCATGGGCACGGGCGGTTTCAACCGTCTGCAGGCAAACACGGCTCTCCAGGATCACACCCTCAAGATGATCGCCCGGCCCAACAACGACACACTGTACATCACGTGCATGCTGGATCTGCGGAAGGACCCGGTGATCCTGGACATCCCGACCTTCGATTCGAAGTACGTCTCTCTCATGGCCGTCGCGTACGACCACTACGTCAATGTCCCGCTCGCGACCAGACTGGGTGACTTCCGCAAGCCGGAGAAGGTTCTCTTCTACACGACGCGGACCGAAGGATACGACGGCGAGCCGGTCGAGGGAATCGACAGAACGTTCGAGATGAGTGGCGACTTCGTCATCGCCGTCTTCCGCGTCATGCCCCACAGCAACGAGCCCGAGCGCTTCGCGCGGATCGTCGACCAGATCGACTCGGTGACCCTGCTGACCCTCTCGGGATATCGGGGCAGCGAGGCCAAGCCGATCGACGATGCCGAGTTCCCGGCCTTTGGCGAGACGGACGCCGACATCTTCGGTGACAATCTCCTCGAGGTGATGCAGTTCGTCTTCAACCACATGACCTTCGACCCGAACGACGAGATCGACCAGGGCGTGCTGGCTGCCTACAAGCCGCTGGGAGTCGAGCCCGGGAAAGCATACGACGCGTCCGCGGCTGCGAGGATCGACGACGAAGCATTCAGGCGGGTGGCGCAGGAGGTCCAGGCCCGCAGCCTCACCCTCCTCACGGACCCCACGATGATGACAGAGCTCGGTCCCCGCATCCTGAGGGCGAAAGGCGACACCGACCTGGAAGCTCTGGTGACGGTGTCGGTCATCGGACCGATCGGGCTTCCACTCGAGGAAGCCACCTATCCCAACGTGGCGACGGCGGACGGCGCGCCCATGAACGCGATGCACGACTACGTCATCCGGATGACGAGGGACGAACTGCCGCCGGCCATGGCCTTCTGGTCTCTCACGCTGTACGACATGCAGAACGGCTTCTTCATCCCGAATGACCGCAATAAGTACAGCGTCGGGGAGAACGCCGGCATGGTCCTCGGCAAGGACGGCGGCATCGAGATCTACGTCGCGGCCGAGAAACCCGAGGGTGTGCCGGAGGAGAACTGGCTCCCCGTA
>JALGWI010000059.1 GCA_025774245.1 bacterium | reverse complement strand
CCCTCCGAGCTGCTAGCCGGACTCGGCGGCGATGGCCAGGACCTCTTCCACCGTCGTGACACCCTGGATGACCTTCTGGATGGCGGCTTCCTTGAGCGTGACGAGCCCGTCCTCCATCGCGCGCTGCCTGATCGTGTCGGCCGTCGCGTTCGCGAGCGCGAGGTCTGCGAGCGGCTGTGTGATCTCGAGAAGCTCGTAGAGGCCCACGCGTCCACGGTACCCGCGCCCCTTGCACTGCTTGCAGCCGGCGCCGTGGTAGAACTTGACGCCCTTGAACCGCTCGGCTCCGAGCGCCTTGACCGCAACCGGGTCGGGCTCGTACTCCTCCTTGCAGTCGCTGCAGATGCGCCTTATGAGCCGCTGCGCCATGACGACGTGCGTCGCGCTCGTCACGAGGTACGGCTCGATCCCGATGTCGATCAGCCTCGTCAGGGTCGCCGCGGAGTCGTTCGCGTGCACCGTCGACAGGACCAGGTGTCCCGTCAGAGCCGCACGCACAGCGAGCTCGGCAGTCTCCAGGTCGCGGATCTCACCGATCATGATGATGTCCGGGTCCTGCCTCATGAGCGCGCGGAGGCCGGCCGCGAACGTCATTCCGGCCTTGACGTTGATGCTCACCTGGTTCATCCGCGCGAGGTGGTATTCGACCGGGTCCTCGAGAGTCGTGAGGTTCTTCGACGTGCGGTCGAGCTCGGAGAGCCCGGCGTAGAGAGACGTCGACTTGCCCGACCCCGTCGGTCCGCTGACGAGCACCATGCCCCACGGCTTCCTGAGCCCACTCCGGAACGCCTCGAGCGTGCCGGCATCGAAGCCGAGGTTCTCGATGTTCGTCGCGCGCCCGCTCTTGTCGAGGAGCCGGAGCGCCATCTTCTCGCCGTAGATCGTCGGAAGGCTCGAGACCCTGACGTCCACCTCCCGGTCCTCGAACCTCGCCGTGAAGCGCCCGTCGAGCGGGATCCTCCGCTCGGCCACGTCCATGTCGGAGAGGATCTTCAGCCGAACGATGATCGCGTCCCGGAACTTCTTCGGGGGCGTGAGCGTGTCGTAGAGGATGCCGTCGACCCGGTACCGCACGACGACGCTGTTTACGAGGGGCTCGATGTGGACGTCGGTCGCGCCCTCGGCGATCGCCTGGGCCATGATGAGATCGACCAGGCGCACGATCGGCGCGTCCGCGGCCTTGCTCCTGAGCTCCTGCTCGTCGATCTCCTCCGTGCCCGACTCCGCGGAGGCCAACTCGAGTTTCGCGCCCTCGATGGCGTCATCGAGGTGCTGTCCCGTCGTCGCGCTCTGGTACGCCCGCGCGATCGCCTCGTCGATCTCCTCGCCGGAGCCCACCTTGATCTTGAGCTCGCACCTGGTCGCGACGCGCACGTCGTCGATCGCGAGCAGATCGAGAGGATCCGCCATCGCGATGGAGAGCGTGCTTCCCTCACGCGCGAACGCGAACACGTGGTGACGCTTCGCGATGTACTCTGGAATCGTCAGGACGATCTCGGGCTGGGCGTCGGCGATCTCCGACGCCTTGAAGACCTCGAGGTCGAGCTGGCGCGCGAGCGCCCGCACGATCTCGGGCTCGGCGATGACGTTCGAGTTCACGAGCGCCTCACCGATCCGTTCTCCCGTCGACCGCTGTCGCTCGAGCGCCGCCGAGAGGTCGGCCTCGGTGATCGCCCCGTCCTCGATGAGGAGCTCGCCGAACCGCTTCGTGCCGAACGTGAGCTTGTCCGTCGGCGCCTCGCGTCGACTCGCGTCCAGGGTCTGGTCCTTCCGAGTCTCGTCCCGTCTCATACCTGGATTCCTCTCCTGATCTGCCTCCGCCCTTCGAGAGCGGCGACTCTCACCCTTCTGGATCCGGATTACTGCTCATCGATCACCGGGTGCTGGCGCCACTTCCTGATGGAGACGTCCCGCGTCCTCGGGAAGTACGGCGGAGCCATGGTCATGAGCCGAGGGTCGTAGTAGTACTTCCGGTGGTAGCCGCGGAACCCGTCCTTCTTGATCTCGTTGATCTTGCTGGTCTTCCCAACGGTGACAGAGCCGTAGACGATGAGATCTCCCCGATCTCCGAACTCCTTGACCTTCTCGGCCTCGACGCCGTCCTTCGAGCACATGATCGCCGCGTGGATCTCGACGTCGTTGTCGTTCGCCAGGGTCTTCGAGACCTTGAGCTTCTTCCCGACGAGCCCGAGGAGATCCGGGCACCCGGGATCGGGGCCCTCTCCGGGCGTCGAGTTCTCATAGAGAACGTCGCCCACGACGTAGATGTCCTTCTCCGAGCCGATGGTCACCTGGCCCCTGAGGGTCCCCGTGATCATGATCTTGTCCTTGAACCAGATCATGCCGTTGCCGATCGTCGCGATGCTCACATCGGTCCAGGCCGTGACGGAGCTCTCGTCGCCTGCCAGGACCTTCTCGCGGTCGCAGATGCGGTAGCTGAGCGTTCCGAGCACCCCGTCCCTGCCGAGCACGACGTCGTAGATGCCATGCTCGATCTTCTTCCCGTTCAGGTCCTTGATGCCCCTAGGAATCTTCTGCAGGCAGATGCCACCCTGGCTCGCCAGCTGGGCCATCGTCTGTTTGAGTTCCTTCTCGTTCGGCATGGGAATCCAGTCGGACCTGGTCTCGAGCCCCTTCGCGAAGGTGGGACGGCTCCCGTGGGACATGTCGACGTGGTCGTCCCAGGTCGTGACCTTCCCGCCGAAGAACGGATCGCCCTTGATCCTGAGCTTGTCGTTGACGTGACACCTGCCGTTCAGGATGTCCGAGCTGTAGAGCATCAGGCTGTCCGGGTCGGTGTACCAGATGTCCGGATCGTCCTCGCCCTGCCCCTCGCCCTGCCCCTGGCCCTCCTCCTCGACGATCTCGCCGATGAGGTCCTTCTTCGTCTCGTTCGCGAAGAAGACGAACTTCGAGAAGGCGTCGACCACCATGGTCGCCCGGAGTTCGTGGGTCACGCCGTTCACGTCGCCGACCGACGCGACCTCGTACGTCGTGTCCCAGGGATCGTTCGTGCTCGTCTTCGTCACGGTGACGCTGTAGAGGCCGTCGCCGATGCGGACCTCCTCGAACGCCAGATCGTCGGGGTAGATCCCGTCGCCCTGGACCGCCTTCGACGTCTTCGTCTTGCCCTTCTTGTCGACATACGTCTCCGGCTGCTCCGATCCGTACTTCGCGAGCTGGTCGAGGACCTTCTGGGCGCGCTCGATCCCGGCCTCCGCCGCGTAGAACGCCTGGGCGTCCTCGACGCTGACCTGGACGATGTCGGTCTCGGCCGTGCCGAGGGTCATGATGGCGACGCCGACGAGAACCACGGACGTCATGATGACCATGACCGCGATCAGTGAGATCCCCCGCTCGCCAACGCTCACGGGATTGAGGCGGTACGCGAGCCTCTTCGCTCCGGACGACGTCCGGTCGATAATCGTCCTCATCACTCGTCCTCCTCGCAGCGGCAACCTCTTGCGCACCGCGCCGTGAGCGAAGACCACCTCCACTCACGCCGCGCAACAAAGCAAGTTCCATGCCATCGGAGGGGCGGCCGCTGGACCCGGAGTTCGTTGTCCCCAGGGTGGTTCAAGCGAATTCCGTGCCAGTGACCAGGCGTTCAGAGTGTGAGCAGCCGAGCCCGCGGCCGACGCAGCCTGCACCTCGCAGAATGCATGAAGACGCGGGCGACTACGGGGTCGCTGCACAGAGAGTGCGCAGGTTGCGCATCGTGGCAAGCACAGTTCAACCGGTGAGCAGAGCGCGCAGGGTCGTGCGGGATGGAATGGACCCGCGACGGAAGTCGCGGGTCTCGATCAGGAGCGCCCCCTCGATGACCGCCCCGTCCTCGAGAACGGCGACGATCCGCTCCGCGAACCGGACTACTGCTCTTCGCTCACGGGGTTCTCGCGCCACTTGTAGATGCTGACGTCGCGCGTCCTCGGGAAGAAGGGCGGAGCCATCGTCGTGAGCCGCGGGTCGAAGTAGTATTTCCGGTGGTAGCCGCGGAACCCGTCCTTCTTCATCTCGTTGATCTTGCTGGTCTTCCCGACCACCACCGCTCCGTGGATGATGAGATCGCCGCGGTCCCCGAAGTCCTTGACCTTCTCTGCCTCCATGCCGTCCTTCATGCACATGATTGCCGCGTGGATCTCGACGTCGACGCCGTTCGCCAGGGTCTTCGAGAGCTTCACCTTCTTGCCGATGAGCCCGAGAAGATCCTGGCAACCAGGATCGGGACCCTCTCCCGGGGTCGAGCTCGCGTAGAGAACGTCGCCAACGATGTAGATGTCCTTCTCCGAACCGATGGTCACCTGGCCTCGGAGCTTGCCGGCGATTCTGATCTTGTCCTTGAACCACACGACCCCGTTCCCGATGCTCGACAGGCTCACGTCGGTCCATTCCGTGACGGAGCTCCCGTCGCCCTCGTTCAGCTTGTTGCGGTCGCCGATCCGGTAGCTGAGCGTTCCGAGCACGCCGTTCCGTCCGAGCACCACGTCGTAGGTGCGGTGCTCAATCTTCGTCCCGTTCAGGTCCTTGACGCCCTTCGGGATCTTCTGGAGACAGAGGCCACCCTGGTTGGCGATCTGGGCCATCGTCTTCTTGAGCTCCTTCTCGTCCGGCATCGGGATATAGTCGGATCCCGTCTTGAGGCCTCTCGCGAACACCGGCATGCTCCCGTGCCTGATGTCTGCGTCCTCGGCCCACGTCGTCACCTTGCCGCCGAAGAACGGGTCACCCCTGATCTTGAGCTTGTCATTCAGGTGGACGCGCCCGTCGAAGACGTCGGCGTCGTAGAGTTCCAGAGTGTCTCCGTCGTCGGTATACCAGAGGTCCGGATCGTCGTCCTGCTGTCCGTTCCCCCCGTTCTCCCATCCGCCCCCCTCCTCCCAGTCCTCCCACTCTTCCCACCCCTCCCAACCCTCCCACTCCTCCATGTCGCCACCCACGATCTCCTTCTTGGTCTCGTTCGCATAGAAGAGGAACTTGGAGAAGGCGTCGACCGCCATGGTCGCCCGGAGCTCCCTGGTGACGCCGTTGACATCGCCGGTCGAGACGACCTCGTACGTCGTGTCCCAGGGATCGGACGTGCTCGTCTTCGTCACGGTGACGTTGTAGAGGCCCTCGCCGATGCGGACGTTCTCGAACTCCAGATCATCGGGGTAGATCCCCTCGCCCTGCACCCCGGGTTTCGTCTTGGTCTTGCCACCCTTCGTCACGGCCCTGGGCTGGGCGTCCGACCCGTACTTCGCCAGCTGGTCGAGGACCTTCTGGGTGCGCTCGATCCCGGCTTCTGCCGCGTAGAACGCCTGGGTGTCCTCGACGCCCATCTGCACGATGTCCGTCTCGGCAGTCCCGAGGGTCATGATGGCGACGCCGACGAGAACCACGGACATCATGACGACCATGACCGCGACCAATGAGATCCCCTGCTCGCCGATGGTTCGGGGATCGAGGCGGTAGGCGAGCCTCTTCGCTTCGGACGACGTCCGGGCCTTGATCGCACTCATTGCTTCTGCCTCCTCGCAGCGCCAACTCCTCACGCACTGCGCCCTGAGTCAGGACCTTCTCCATTCACACCCTGCTGTGCCAGGGAGGGTCGGTTTGCCCGAATCCCACATTTCTGCCTTTGTAGCTAAATCCATGCCAATGAACGGTCCTTCAGCTTCGTAGCTGCTGAGCGCCGGTTTTTCACCGCCCCTCCCCAGACTGTGCACGGATTGAGGCCTCGCTACAGGACTGTCACCAAGCAACCGCGGAGATCGTAGGAACTGGCGAACACGGCTCAGCTGGTGAGCACGGCAGCCAGGGTCGTGCGGGATGAAACCGTCCCGCGACGGGAGTCGCGGGACTCGATCAGGGCCGCCTCGGTGACCGCGCTGCCTCGTCCCGGACTACTGCTCTTCGCTCGCCGGCGTCTCGCGCCACTTGTAGATGCTGACGTCCCGCGTCCTCGGGAAGAAGGGAGGAGCCATCGTCGTGAGCCGCGGGTCGAAGTAGTACTGCCGGTGGTAGCCCCGGAACTCGCTCCCCTTCTTGCGCTCGTTGACCTTGCCTGTCTTCCCGACGACGACCGCCCCGTGGATGATGAGATCACCGCGGTCCCCGAAGTCCTTGACCTTCTCGGCCTCCATGCCGTCCTTCATGCACATGATCGCAGCGTGGATCTCGACGTCGCCGTCGTTCGCCAGGCTCTTCGAGATCTTCAGCTTCTTGCCGATGAGCCCGAGGAGGTCCGAGCAGCCGGGATCGGGGCCCTCTCCGGGCGTCGAGCTCTCATAGAGAACGTCGCCCGTGATGTAGATGTCCTTCTCCGAGCCGATGGTGATCTGGCCCCGCAGGGTCCCGGCGAGTCTGATCTTGTCCAGGAACCAGACGACGCCGTTCCCGACGGTCGACAGGCTCACGTCGGTCCAGGTCGTGACGGAGCTCTCGTCGCCCACGTTCAGCTTGTGTCGGTCACCGATGCGGTAGCTGAGCGTCCCGAGCACCCCGTTCCGGCCGAGCACGACGTCGTAGGTGCGGTGCTCAATCTCCGTCCCGTTCAGGTCCTCGATGTCCTTCGGGATCTTCGCGAGGCAGATGCCGCCCTGGCTCGCGATCTCGGCCATCGTCGCTTTGAGGTCCTTCTCGTCCGGCATCGGAAGGTAGTCGACGCCCGTTTTGAGGCCCTTCGCGAAAATCGGCATGCTCCCGTGCGAGAAGTCGGTCTCTTCAGGCCACGTCGTGACCTTGCCCCCGAAGAACGGGTCGCCCCTGACCTTGAGCTCGTCGTTCAGGTGGACGCGCCCGTAGAAAGCGTCCTGGGCGCTAAACGCCAGGGTCTCATCCTCGTCCACGTACCACAGGTCCGGATCGTCGTCGTCGGGATCCACTTCAATCTCCCCGGCCTCGATCGCCTTCTTGGTTTCGTTCGCATAGAAGACGAACTTGGAGAAAGCATCGACGCCCATGGTCGCGCGCAGCTCTCTGGTAACGCCGTTCACCTCCCCGGTCGAGACGACCTCGTACGTCGTGTCCCAGGGATCGGACGTGCTCGTCTTCGTCACGGTGACGTTGTAGAGGCCCTCGCCGACACGGACGTCCGCGAACTCCAGATTCTCGGGGTAGATCCCCTCGCCCTGTACACCGGGGGTCTTCTTGTCCCTGGGCTCGGTGTCCGACCCGTACTTCGCCAGCTGGTCGAGGACCTTCTGGGTGCGCTCGATGCCGGCCTCCGCGGCGTAGAACGCCTGCGTGTCCTCGACGCTGCCCTGCACGATGTCCGTCTCCGCCGTGCCGACGACCATGATGGCGACGCCAACGAGAACCACGGACATCATGATGACCATCACCACGATCAGTGAGATCCCCTGCTCGCCGAAGTTCCGGGGATCGAGGCGGTAAGCGAGCCTCTTCGCTCCGGACGACGCCCGGGCGATGATCGCTCTCATCACTTCTGCCTCCTCGCAGTGCCAGCACTCACGCACTGCGCCCTGAGTCAGGGCCTTCTCCATTCACACCCCGCTGTGCCAGGGAGGGGCGGTTTGCCCGAATCCCACATTTCTGTCTTGGTAGCGAATTCCATGCCACTGAGCGACCGTTCAGCTACTAGGTAGCTGAGGATGGGTTTTCGTCCACCCTCAGCTCCTGCTATGTGTGAAGATACAGCTCTCTTCGAGATGGCTACGGCGAGGGCGGGCAAGTCGTAGGCACTGGCGAATACGGCTTAGCTTGTGAGCAACGCAGGCAGGATCGTGCGGGATGGGATGGACGCACGACGGGAGTCGAGGATCTCGGTCAGCCTCCCCTCGCTCAGTCTTGCCTGGGACGTCCGGCAATCCCGAGCGCGGCTGCGGCGACAAGCAGGATCGACAGCCCGACCGCCGACCACGGGAAGACGTCGCCGTGCTCCGAGTAGAGAGTCTTCTCGCTCACGACGGGGAGGTCGTGGACGAGGAAGGTCCGCTCGAAGATGGCCGTCCGCGCGAGGACGCGTCCGTGCGGATCGACGACCATCGAGACCCCACTGTTGGCGCTCCTCGCGAGGCTCCGGCGGTTCTCGATCGAGCGCATCACTGCCATCGATGCGTGCTGGTACGGCATCGACGTCCTGCCGTACCACGCATCGTTTGTGATGTTCAAGAGAAGCTCCGCTCCCCCGTCGACGAACTGGCGGACGAGCCTCGGGAAGATCGACTCGTAGCAGATCAGGGTCGCGAACCGGACCTCAGGAATCTCGAAGACGACGCGCTCGGTGCCGACCCGGAAGTCGGCCTCGCCGAAGTCGACCTTCTCGAGAATCGGGAAGACGGACTCAAACGGGATGGCCTCGCCGAACGGCACGAGGTGGATCTTGTCGTACTTCCCGGCGAGCGTCCCGTCGGGCATGACGAGGAGCGACGAGTTGTAGCTCTCGAACGGCCGCGGGCCTTCCTGGACGCGCCTGTAGTGGGGCATGCCCGTGAGGACCGGTGCGCCGGCCTCGCTCGCGATCGAAACCACCCACGCGAGGTCATCGGGCTCGTAGAGGAGGCGGCTCGGCGTCGCCGTCTCCGGCCACACGATGAGGTCCGGGTTCTGCTTCGCCGCCTCTCGGGTCAACTCCTCCAGAACCTCGAAGCTCACGTGCCGGTAGTCCGAGTCCCACTTCCGCTTCGCCTCGATGTTCGGCTGGACGACGGCGACGCGGATCGAGCGCCACTGATTGTCGCGCGCGACGACAAGCGATCCGTGCAGAACCGGCAGCACCAGGGCCGCGACCAGCGCCCACACGAACGCCCTCCTCCGGGCCGGCCGCACCGTGATGAGCTCGAGCACGAGCACGTTCACGAGGACCATCCAGAAGGAGACCCCGAAGACCCCGGTCACGGAGGCGAACTGGACCGCGCGCGGAAGGGTGATCCCCGCGTACCCCAGGGCCCCCCACGTGAAGCCGATGACGAAGAGCGACCGGAGCTGCTCGCAGGCGACCCAGAGCACGGGAAGAGCGACCCACCGCGGCACGCTCGTCCTCGAGCCGACGAGGATCGTTCCGGCCGAGAAGAGGCCCCAGTAGAACGACTCGAGGAGCACGAGGAGGATGAGCGGCCCGCTCATGATGATGGGGTTCTCCATCTGCCGCGAGGAGAGGAGGATCATCCAGTAGAAGAGCGGGACGAAAAACGCGAGCCCCGCGACGAGGCCGGGGCGGAACGCGCTCCAGAAGCCCGTCGCGCGGGTCTGCTGAAGCACGTAGAAGAACGGCACGAGAGCGAGGAACGCCGCCGGCAGGAAATCGATCGGCGGAAAGGCCAGCACCAGCATCACGCCGGAAAGGACGAGGAGCGCATACTGCCTCGGTCTCGAGATGGTGTCTCCTCTCCTCACGTTTCCTCCCTCACTCGTCCACCGACGCCTCGCTGGTTCCATCCGCTTCGGCCAACGCCGCCTACGCGCCGAGCTTCGCGAGCCTTCCCGCGTGCGCGAGCATGATCGGCATGAGATCGGTCGCGCGGATCGCCCCGAGGCCCCCGGCGAGACACGCCGCTTCGCCGAAGCTCGTGACGGCGTCGCGCCTCGCGCTCGCCGCCAGCAGCGCCACGGGCACGGGGTGCCAGCTGTGCGACGCCAGGGCCGCCGGCGTCGAGTGGTCGCCGGTCACGAGGAGCACGTCCGGCCCGACCGCGCGGACGAGCGGCACCACCGTGTCGAAGAGCTCGGTCGCCCGGACCTTCCCGTCGAAGTCCCCGTCCTCCCCCGTCGAGTCGGTCTTCTTGAAGTGGAGGAAGAAGAAGTCGTAGTCGTCGTACGCGCCGGCGAGCGCCGAGCCGAGCGCCTCCGGCGTCTCCGCCGGCGGCAGGACGTCCATC
Source organism: bacterium (assembly GCA_025774245.1). GTDB lineage: Bacteria > Joyebacterota > Joyebacteria > Joyebacterales > Joyebacteraceae > JALGVN01. Next base: position 5,476 of record JALGWI010000059.1, on the reverse strand, counting down.
CCGACGAGGCCCGCAACGCCGCGGTACATCGGGTAGCCGGCGATCGCCGCCGCGCGGACCTTGAAGCGCTCGGCGAACGTCGGGATGTCGGGACGCGTGGAGATCCCGCGCATCGTGAGCGTGTTGGCCGCGGGCTCATCCTTGAGGATCTCCCTCGCCGCGCCCTGGAACGCGCTCAGAAGGTCGGCGGTCTTCTCCTGCTCCCGGGTGACGTCCGTGAACGTGAGCGGCGGGACCCCGGTCGCCTGAGGGTCGGTGTCGTTCAGGCCGCCCTCGAGCGCCTTGCCGCGAAGGACGATCACCGCCCGGTGCTCCTTCACGGGCCGGACGAAGACCTCGACGCCGGGGAGCCTGATCTGGTCGAGCCGCCCGGCGAGCTCCGTGCACTTCTCCGTGGGGATGCGCCCCGCGCGCCGATCGGTGATCCGCCCGTCCGCGTCGACCGTCGCGAAGTTCACGCGCACGGCGACGTCGCCCTCGCCCAGCTCGAACCCGATCCCGAGCGCCTCGAGGACCCCCCGCCCGATCTCGTACCGGAGCGGGTCGTACCCGAAGAGCGCCACGTGCGCCGGCCCGCTTCCGGGCGTGATCCCGGGGGCGATCGGCACGTGGAGCCCCGTCACGCCCTCCGTCGCCATCGCGTCGAGGTTCGGCGTCCTCGCCGTCTCCATCTCCGAGAGCCCCGTTTCCGGGTGCGGGAGCCCGCCCAGCCCGTCCGCGACGAGCAGTACGATCTTGCCACCCCTGTCCGTCGCAACGTCGTCGGGCAGTTCCGGTCTCGTGAAGCTCATGTCGTCCTCCGTCATGTGATTCCGTGTGATCGATCGCTCCACCGCAACGCCGGCGCCTGCCGCGTCGCCCGCGCGTCACCCGACGTCGATCCTCCCGGCGGCCTTCTGGGCTCCGCTCCCGCCGCCCTCCTCGTACTTCGTGAGGAAGCTCCGCCGCCACTCCCCGAACCTGCCCTCGACGATCGCCCGGCGCATCGCCCGCGTCATCGAGAGGTAGAACGTCAGGCTGTGGAGCGATGCCAGCCGTCCCGCGAGGAGCTCCTCCGCCTGAAAGAGGTGGCGGAGGTAGCCCCGCGAGAATGTTCGGCAGGTGTAGCACTCGCAGTCGGGATCGAGCGGCCTGTCGTCGCGCGCGTACTTCGCGTTCTTCACCACGAGTCGCCCGCGCGAGGTGAAGACCGAACCCTTCCTGGCGTTCCTCGTCGGCATGACGCAGTCGAACATGTCGACGCCCTGCGCGACCGAGCCGACGATGTCCTCGGGGAACCCCTGCCCCATGAAATAGCGAGGCTTCTCCCGGGGAAGCTCCTCCTCCACGACGTCGAGCATCTCGCGCATGACGCCGTCCGGCTCGCCGACGGCGAGCCCGCCGATCGCGTATCCAGGGAAGTCCATGTCCGCGAGCGCCCGGGCCGAGTCGCGTCGGAGGTCCCCGTAGGTCGAGCCCTGGACGATTCCGAAGAGCGCCTGCTCGCGCGGATCAGACCGCCACGCCTCGAGCGCGCGGGCCGCCCACCGGAGCGTCAGCTCGTGCGAGTGCTTCGCGTAGTCCCGCTCGGAAGGATACGCCACGCACTCGTCCAGAGCCATGATGATGTCCGCCCCGATGTCGCGTTGGATGGCGACGTTCTCCTCGGGCGACATGAAGTGCCTGGAGCCGTCGAGGTGCGACTGGAACTCGAGCCCATCGTCGGTGACCCGGTTGAGGTTCGCCAGACTGAAGACCTGGTAGCCGCCGCTGTCAGTCAGGATCGCCCCGTCCCAGCCCATGAAGCGGTGCAGCCCGCCCGCGTCCCGAATCACGTCGGTGCCCGGCCGCAGATAGAGGTGGTAGGCGTTCGAGAGGATGACCGCCGCGCCGATCTCGTGGAGATCCGAGGGGGCGAGCGTCTTGACCGTCGCCTGCGTGCCGACCGGCATGAAGACGGGCGTCTCGACGACGCCGTGCGGGGTCACGAGCTCGCCGGCCCGCGCCTTCGTCTCTCTGTCCTCGGCCACGACCCGGAATTCGAACACGACACCCCCCGTAAGACCAGCGTCCGGCAACCCTACAGAGCCCCACAGGCAGTGTCAAGCCAACCCGGCGGCCCAGGGAGCCCCCACGCCGCCCGTTGCCTCTTGTCAAAGCACATCCAATGTAGTAGTGTTGTATCGAGCAAACAGTATCATGTTTCGTCTTCTCTGTGGGCATCGGCGCACACGCACGGCATCCGCGAAGGAGGTCCGCGTGCCGGTCTCCAGAAATCGTGCGGGCCTGCGCCGCGTCCCCGCGACGCGCCTGCTCGTTGCCTCCCTCACCGTGACGGCGGCCATCGTCCCGGCCATCGCCGACGCCGTGCCGCGATCCCCCGACCCCGACCTCTATCTCGTGTCGTGCGTCGTCCTGGACGGCACGACCGGCGACACGCTCTCCGCGCGCTGCAGCGTGACCGACAGCCGCCTCGAACCGATCCATCCGCACCCCGCGGAGGACTGCTTCTACCACGCGCCGACGAACCGTCACGACGGCTACTTCTACACCCACGGATCGTTCACCGTCAGCGTCCCCAGCGGCCCGACCGTCGTGCGCGCGGCACTCGGATTCGAGTACGAAGCCGCCGTCGACACGATCGACGTCGCGAGTGACACCACGCACGTTCTCTCCGTGCGGCGGTGGATCGACACGCAGGACCTTGGTTGGTACTCGGGCGACACTCACCTCCACCTCTGGCACTCCGGCGGCGTGTACGCGCTGGCACCGTCGGACGGCGTCTTCATGGGGCAGTGCGAGGGCCTCTCCGTGGTCAACTGCCTCGACGGAGGGTTCACGGGTGCGCCGCATCCCGCGAGTGCGCCCGACTGCCTCCTCTACATATCAGAGGAGCAGAGGAGTAGTATATACGGACACACGGCCCTCCTAGGACTCGAGGCGCTCGTTCCGCCGTTCTTCTCGACGTGGTGGCCCCTCATCATGGACATAGCCGACGAGGCGCACGCCCAGACGGGCGCCATGGTGGTCGCCGCCCACCCCGTCACGACCGTCGACTTCTTCGATCTCGAGTCCGTATCCGGCAACATGCTCGCACGCGAGCTCCCCGCCGACGTCATCGGCGGCCGTATCGACGGACTCGAGGTTCTGTCTTACTCGAACTACTTCCACCAAGGTAGGGAGCTTGATCTCTGGTACAAACTCCTCAACTGCGGATTCCGGCTTCCCGCGTGCGGAGGCACCGACGCCTGCATGAACCGCCTCTACGACCGCCCCCTCGGCGGCTACCGCACCTACGCGCATCTCCCGGAGGGCAACCTCAACTTCTCGGCGTGGCTTGCCGCCGTGCGCGGCGGCCGCTCGTTTGTCACCAACGGCCCGATCTTCACGTCGTTCGAGATCGAAAGCCTCGCGCCGGGCGACAGCATGTCGATACCCGGCGCCGACTCCGCGACCCTGGAGGGTTCTCTCTCAGTCGGGTGCCAGCACCCGATCGGAAGAGTGGACATCGTGGTCAACGGCGCGGTCTACCAGTCGTTCGTGCTCGGTCCCGGGCCCCGGACGAACGACGTAGATTTCACGGTGACGATCGACGAGAGCTCGTGGATCGCCGCACGCGTCTTCTCGAGGAAACGGGGATGGCCGACGATGGGCGACAGTCTCTTCGCCCACACGAACCCCGTATTCGTCACCCTCGACGGGGAGCGGATCGTGCGGATGGAGGACGCCGAGTCCTTCGTTGGCTGGATCGATGATCTCGAATGGCTCGTGCTGACGTCCGGCGAGTGGTCCGGCCCGGACGAGCTGGCGCGGGTGCTAGCAGAACTCTCGGCCGCGAACGACTTCTACGCCACCCTCGCGGCCGGCGTGTCGACGGGCCTGCCGGAACAGGACCCCGGGGCGCCCCAGTCGTCGGAGCCTTCTCCGCCGGTCGCGCGGCTCCTGCCGCCTCGCCCCAACCCCTTCGCGAGCGAGGCGACGATCCGGTTCGACCTCCCCCGCGAGTGCGAGGTCACACTCCGGATCTACGACGTGTCGGGACGACTCGTCGACACGCTCGTCGACGGACGCCGCTTCGCCGGGGAACACGCTGTGACGTGGGGCGGAACGAGTCACGCCGGCCGAAGAGCCGGCGCTGGACTCTACCTGCTGCGACTCACCGCGGGCGAACGGACCGCCCACGGCAAGCTCGTGCTGTCGCGCTGACCGACGACGGGCGCCCTCGCGGCAGACGCCCGGCCGGACGGCCGTCCGGCGCAGGGGCCGCCAACCGCGTCGGCCGCGCCTCCTGAAGGACGACGATCGGGTCCGGCGCGTCGCAGGCCGCCACGGAGGTCTCCGCCCCCAGTGCAAACGCGTCGAGGACGGTCCCGTCGGGAGCGACAGCCTCGAAGCGAAGCTCCTCCCCGTCGATCTCCACCTTGCAGAAATGGTGTTCCGCCGCCGTCGTCACGATGAAAGGATAGCCCGGGTCCGGCTCGCGGATCGGCGCTCCTCCGCCACCCGTTGTCACGTGCTGCACGCCGTCGACGTCCGCCCTGGCGTAGTAGTGGTTGTGTCCGGCGAAGACGACGCGGACGCCGTACTCCAGGCAGAGCGGGTGGATGTAATCCTGCACGGCTACGAGGTTCTCGTGCCCCCCGCCGGCCGACCATCCCGGCTCGTGGAAGTACACGAACTTCCACGGCTTCGTCGACGTCGCGAGATCGTTCTCGATCCAGTCGAGCTGGGCGGAGCCCGGGGAGTAGTCCGAGTACTGGTCGACCACGACGAAGTGCGCAGGCCCGTAGTCGAACGACCAGTACCTGGCGGCGACGTACGGATACGGGAAGTACCGCATGAAGAGCTGACCCGATTCCTCGTGGTTTCCCATGGCCGACTGGTACGGGAGGTTGCGGAGGAGCGACTGGATCCCCGCATACGCGGGATCGAAGAACTGCTCGTTCCAGTCCAGCTCGCTGTCGCCGTCCTGGACGAGATCGCCGACGACGATGACGAGCGACTGGAACTCCGGATCCGCCGCGAACGTCGAGACCATCGCCGACGCGACGACGTCGTGGTCCCCCGGATAGCTCCGCGTGTCGCCGTACGCGAAGAACTTCACCGCGGTCGCCGAAGCGTCGGGCGCAGCGACGAACGATCCCTCGTAGATCGCGTCGGGCGTCGTCACCCGGTAGCAGTAGCCCGTGCCGGGCGTGAGCCGGCCGATCGCGTAGGTGTGCTGGTGGTGGTCTTCGTGCTCGACGGTCGTCTCGCTCCCGGCCGAGCAGGAAGCGTCGAGCCCCCATTCGATCACGCACGGCGCCGAATCCGTGAGCTGCCAGAGGACGCGCATCTCTGTGTTCTCGCCGGGCCAGATGAGGTACGGCGCCTTCTCGGTCGTGACCGGCCTCTCGCCGACGCCGGCACCGACGCCTCCGATACCCACTGCCGCCCAAAGCGCCAGCAGGGCCAGAACGGTCGCGACCGCGACCCGCGGCCAGGAGATGGGCGTCAT
>JALGWI010000058.1 GCA_025774245.1 bacterium | reverse complement strand
CCGCCACACGTTCGCTCCGTTCCTCGACCTCCGCCGGCAATCCGGCCAGCGTCCCGAGCTCGACGTCCCCGGCGAACCTCTGGAGGCCCGCGATGTCGATCGGGGAATCGAGCTTGGCTCGCGTGCAGTGCTCCATGCAGAGGATCTCCTGCGGGCAGAGCCGCCCGCAGATGCCCACGAGGAGGTTGGCCTCCCTGATGAGGCGGCTCGCCCCGAGGAAGTTGCCGAAGCGGATCTTCCGGATGAACCGCCGGACGTCGACGTCGGCGGGACACCCGCGGTTGCACGGCGCGTCGTCGCACATGAGACAACGCGACGCCTCGAGCACCGCCTCGTGGGGGGCGTGCGTCCTCGCGGCCTCCGCGAGCATGTCGTTCGCTGTGTTCGTGTCATTCATCGAGGGCCCCTCGCGTCGATACCGATACCGAACTCCACGTCTCCGCGCTCGGGCCCGCCAGCGCACCGGATGCTGACTCCGATGCCGCGGAGGAGCCCCGCTTGAACGCGAATATACCACCTCGTTCCGGGCTCGTTCAAGGTCACAAGGCCGAACTCGCCAGGCAGCCTCGGTTCGTACTGGATCACGGGGCGCGGCGCACCGCTTGCGACGACGGTCGTCGCGCCCGACGCGAGAGACCACGCGTTTCCGAGGTCCGCGGTGATCGCGACGCCGAGCGAGGTGAGCGAGCCGACGTCGGCCTCCTCGAGAGACGACGACGTCCTCCCCAGGGTGAACGAGCACGCCGGTTCGCTCTTCGTGCGGTAGCGGAACCTCGTCCGCCTCGAGGTCGCGACGAGCGTCTCGGTCGGCTCCCCCTCTTCCACGGAGCGCGTCAGCGTCCGGAAGTCCGCCAGTACGCTTCCGAGCTTCCCGAGGTCGAGCGTTCCGCCGCCGGCGAGCGACGCCCACCGATCCGGGAGCGTGAGATTGTACGATCGCCAGGGGCGCCACGCGACGGCTCCCTCGATCCAGGCGCTCCACGCCCCGCGTCGCCGGTACTCGGCGCGGATCCAGCCGCTCGCCCCGTTCGACCCCCCTCCGAACGACGGGACACCGCCTCCGAGGGGGCTCCAGTAATCACGCGACAGATACCCGAACCCGGCGCTCGCCCTCGCGTCGCCGGCGACGAGCCTCCCTGCCGCGACCGCCGCCCGACCGCCTCCGCCGTTCCCGGCGACCTCCGCGCCGAAGCGCCATGGACCCGCGTCGAGCCGAACGTCGGTGCTCGCCACCACAACCGCGTTCCCGTGGAACCGAAAGCGCTGCCGTTCGAAGTCGCCGGGGCCGATCGGGGGATCGAAACCGAGGCGGACGAGCGACGCGCCCACGTCGACGCCCGTCGCCACGTCGACGACAACGCGGGCCCCGAGCAGCGTCTCCGTGAGCGCGCCCGCCCCGAGCCGTTCGCCCGCGGTGCGGTGGTACCCCGTCGCCCGGATCGTCGTGACGAGGCCGTCTTCGATCGCCGCGTCGAGCGCGGTCCTCGCGCCGACCCCGATGACGCGCACGGCGGCGCGGGAGACGTCGACGAAGATGCCGCGGCGCGCGATCGCTTCGCCCGCCCCGTCGTATCCGCGGACGCGGTCGTGTCGGCGCGGGAGAGCTCCGGTCGACACGAAGCCTCCTCCGGCCATCACGAGACCCTGCGCCCAGGAAGCGACGAAGTCGCCGACGCCCACGATCGGTCCGTCGTCCCCGGGAGCGTCCCACCGAACGTGGAAGGCCGCGTGATCGAGAAGAGCAGCCTCCCCCGAGTCCTTCTCGCAGGCGATCCCAAGGGAGATTCCGTGCGGGAGGCGCATTCTGAAGCGCGCGTAGGTCCCGAGGTGCCCGCCGAGACCGGCGACCCCCGGAGCCGGCGTGGTGTCTTCGTCCCAGCCGGACGCTCCGGCTCGCGCCCGGACCGACCACGACACCGGTCCCGCCGCGGAAGTTCCCGAGACCTCCGCGTGCGGCTTGAGGGCCGTCCCGCCCGAGTCCGGGAGCGGGCGCGCGATCAGGTATGGCCGCAGCGCCTCGAGCGCGTGCGGCTCGACGCCCGCCGCCGCCAGATCATCGAGCGACCCATACGGCCCCCACTCCGTGCGGTGAGCGACGATCCTCACGGCCGTGGCCGGATCGATGAGCGGCACGCGGAGGAGCTCCTGGAGCCCCGCCGTGTTCACGTCGAGGGGGTTCGCCCGAAGGGCGGCGGCATCGCGGAGGAGCTGCTCGAGCGCGAGTTCGGTCAGCGGGGTCTCTTCGCCGTCGTCGAGGAGGATCAGCACTTCATCGAGGAGACCGGGATCGAGCGCCTGGTCCCAGGGATCCGCCCCGGAACCCGCGTCGCCATTCGGCTCTTCCGACCGCACGGCGGCGGTCGGTAGAAGCATCGCAGCGAGCGCGATCAGGACGAGCGCAGCCGGGACGACCGCGGGTCGACGGAGCCGCCCGCGACCTGCCCCGGCGCTCTCAGCGACGGAACGACACCGACACAAACGTGCTCACCCCCAGTTCCGGATGCCACTGCCAGCCGACGTCGACGACAGGGGCGAGAGAACCGCCCGCGGGCCGCTCCTTCCCGATGCCCACGCCGGCCCCCAATCGTCCTGGCTCCGTGCCGACCCCGGCCCGGAGCCTGAGCCAGTCCGACGCGACGGCCTCGAGACCGAGAGACGTCGAGACCGGGAACCCCGGCTCCGCGACGACCGACACTTCGATCGCGAGAACGTCGAGAGAGAACCCGGCCAGGAGGTGGGCCGAGCGCGAGACCGGGGAGCCGCCGATCGTCGGGGCGTTGATGTTCTCGAATCGGGCGGCCAGAACGAGTCGACCCAGTATCCTCCGGCGGAAGCCGACGTCGAGGCCGACCGACCAGAGATCGTCGACGCCCGCCGCCGCGATCCCGAGGGCGCGAACGCCCACGCCCACCACCAGGTCCGGCGTCGCGCGGCGCGCGGCGATGACCGCGACCTGTCGCTCGCTGTAGAGCGTCGAGCCGAGGGTCGAGATCTCGACGGCGATCGCTCCCGACCCGAGAGATCGCGCCGCCAGCACGCCGGCTCCGCGCGCCTCCGGGAGTCCGAAGAGCTGGCCTCCCGAGAGTCGGACCGACCACCGTGGCGTGGACCCGTCCGCCGACCCCTCCCCCGGGAGCCCGGCGCCGACCGTCGGGTCCGCGAGGAGACCGGGATCGCAACCGACCATCGCTGCGCTTCGCGCGTCGGGCCAGCGGAGCTCGAACGCGGCACCGGCGGGTACCGCCCCGATCAAGAGAGAGAGAGCCGCGACGAAGGCAGTGAGCGTGGCGAGCGCGTGTCTTTCCATTCAGCGCACGATCCCCACAGCGGCCCGAGCGGTCGCGAGGACGCCCGCCCGCGCGTTGATGGCTTCTAGGAAGAGAACGTAGAGCCCGGAGGGCAGTGGCTCGCCGTCCGCCCCGGTTCCGTCCCAGATGAACTCCCCGCGGCCGGCTATCTCCGCGTGATCGAGGAGGAGCGCGCGCGTCCTCCCCTTGATGTCGAAGACGGAGAGGCGCGCGGTGGCGTGAGAGACCGGGAGGTCGAAGCGGACCACGGTGCGATCGTCCTTCCCGTCGCCGTTCGGCGTGAACGGGTTCGGCGAGACGACGAGCTTCCCGCTCCAGGGAAGCGAAGCGATGTGGATGCTGTTCGCCCGGCCGGGGGTGCTTCCCCCCGGAGCCACCGCGCTCCCCCAGTTGTTCGCGTCGTCGGCCGGCATGTCGGGGCGGACCCGCTCGAGGGAGACGCCCCGGTCGCCGCCCCACCGGTCGGTGTACGAGACGAGGTCGATCGGCGTCCCGAACCGATCGAGGAGCGCGACGGTGTCGTCGGCGCTCAGGGCCTCCCACCCATCGGTCTCGACGATGGGAGCGGGCACGTCCGCAAGGAGCGCGGTGTCCTTCGCCACGACGAGGAATCCCCCGGGTGGTACGACGATCGGATCGCCTGCGTCGCCCGCGAAGGCGAAGGCGTCGACGTCGTCGCCCAGCATCCATCCCGTGACGCGAACGGAATCGCTCGTCACGCTCACGAGCTCGATCCACTCGGTCCCGCCGTCCGCAGGCGAGTACATGACCTCGTTCACGACCAGGAGGCCGCCCGGACCGCCGATGGCGAAGCTCGTCGCGCGATCGTTGTCGGTCGGGTCCGCGTCGGAGGGGAAGACGAGCAGGAGCCTCGCCGCGTGGTAACCGTCGGTCGCGCCCGACCACTCGAGCGCGACCTCGGTCGAGTCCCGAGGCGCGAGGGCGAGGTCGAGGGTGTGCGACGCCACCGGCTCGGGCGACGCGTCGACCAGGAGCCTCAAGACAGGCTCGTGCGCCGCGACGGGGAGCGACCCCTCGTTTCGCACGACGCACCCGACCGCGACGGGGTCGCCGCTCCCGAAGATCGTCCTCCCGGCGTGGCGGACCGTGAGAGACAAGTCGAACGCGAGGACGTTTCTCGATCCGGGCGTCGGGACGGCGGAGGCGACGAAGTCCGAGACGTTCGCGTCGTCGTCCCAGCAGTCGGGCGACCGCGCGAGCGAGAAGCCTCCCGACACGTCAGGCGCGGGCGTGCCCTCATAGTATTCCTGGAAGAGCGGTTCGCCCCAGCCGACGAGGTCGACGACGGTCGAGCCGTCGGTCAGACGGACGGCGTCGGGCCCGTTCTGGAGGTCGAGCGGCGCAACGTAGTCCGGAACAGGCACCACCTCCGGCTCGCCGATCAGGAAGATCTCCCCGACCTCGAGGTAGTCGAGATCGCCGCCGATCCACTCGACCGTCCAGTCGTCCGGGTTCGCGCCGTTGCCGGTCTCGAGGACCCATCCGGTGAGGAGGACGCCGGTATGTCCGCAGTTCAGGATCTCGACGAACTCGTGCCCCGTGTCGGGACCGTCGGGATCGTAGAGCACCTCGTTGATGACCACTTGCGGTCGCGCCGGCCGCGGGGCCGCGAGCAGAGAGAGAACGAGGATCGTCACTGAGAGAGACCGGGAGCTGCCCGTTCGCATCGGTTGCCACCCGTACAGGGGTGAGCCGGGGCAAGCCGCTCTGATTCGTGGGGCAGGGAGGTGGGTCGTGCTGTCGGGAAAGGGGGATCTGTAAACCAGGGAGATGTCGCTCGCGGGGGGGGCTACGGCAGACCCTTCCGCCTCCTCAGGGTCCACTCCACGGAGAGCAGGCCGACGAACCCGAGGAGGAGCCACGGGGAGTTCCACACCTCGAACTCCCTCGAGGAGATCCGCTGCGTCCAGTCGAGGTCGATCGTCTCCGGCATCTCGTCGGCGGTCTCGGGAGAGAGGTAGACGCCGCCCGAGTCCTCCGCGAGCCTCCTGAGGAGCGCCGGGCGCTTCCTGACCTCGGAGTCCTCGAGGCTGAACTCCTCGATCGTGAACTCGCCATCGGCGGTCCCCATCTCCTCGCCGCCGCGGACGCCGGTGGCATTGACGAGATACCGGCCGGGCTCGAGCGGACCGAGGCGTCCTCTGTAGAAGTCGCCCTCGGGCGTGAGGACGACCGACGCGACAGGCGCCGCGCCCTCGCCCCGGGCGATCTCGACGGTGACCTCGGCGTCGCCCGCCAGCCGGAAGTCCTCACGGTAGACCTGCGCGGAGAGGTGGACGGCCTCCCCCGCCGCGTAGACGTCCTTGTCGGTCGTGACCACGACCCGCTCGAGCTCGCCGCGCGCCGTCAGCCACCTCGCCGCGTTCGCCAGGAAGCGGTCGTAGACGTCGACGTCGTCGGGACCCGCAAGCTTCCACCGCCAGATCCCCTCGGCGGCGACGACCATCGCGTTGCCGGCGCCCGCCCTCCACGCGATGACCACCGGGATCTCGTCGCCGGCGGGCCCGCGCCCCACCGCGAGCGTCCGGGCGTCGGCCCTCGCGCTCCACCACGGCCTCTCCCCGGTCCACACCGGCGGCAGCGATCGCCAGACCTCCGCGTTCGTCCGCCGGTCGCCGACGACGCGCGTGGTCGGCTCGGACTCGCCCGATTCGGTGAGCTCCACGCGGACCTCACGCGTCGACGTCCTCCGCCCTCCCGTCACCACCGGGAGCGCCTCGGAGAACGGTTCCGGCGGCGCGCTGTCGGGAAGGCCGACCATGAGAAGCCCGCCGCCCCGCTCGCGCACGAACCCCGCCAGCCACTCAGCCGGCACGAGTGGTCGGCCCCAGCTTGCTTCGACGAGGACCACCAGGTCGAACGTGAAGAGCTCCTCCCTCGATGCCGGCAGGCCGCGCCCGTGGGGCACGACGGCCCCCTCCTTCACCACGACCGCGGTGAGGTCCACGTTCTCGTCGGCCTCGAACTCGCGTCGGACGAACGCGAAGTCCCAGCTCGGTCTCGTCGCGACGAGGAGGACGCGGATTTTCCCCTTGAACGCGTTCGTCGCGACGACGCGGGCGTTGTTCGTCGTTGTGAGCTCTCCGGGGGCCTGGGGCACCGAGACCGTATACCGATGGACGCCGGGCGTCGCCGGGACCACCTTGAACGTGACCTCGATCTCCTCGCCCGTGTCCGAGAGACGGATCGGCGACGAGTCGAGCAGCTCACCGTCCTCCGAGAGTTCGAGGGTCGTCTCGGAGCCGCCGTATCCGGCGCTGGAGACCCTCACCTGGATGGGGAGAACCTCGCCGGCGTACGAGATGCGGTTCGTGACGACCTCGCGGACGGCGATGTCGGCCTGGGGTTCGCTCCTCCCGACGCCGAGCACGTAGATCGGAACGTCGAGCGCGAGCGCGGCCTCGTGGGGACTCACCCCGCGGTTGTTCGCACCGTCGGACGCGACGACGACCGCGCCGAGGTTGCGCCCCGAGAATTCCCTGCCGAGCGCCGCGAACGCCTTCGCGATGTCGGTCGACTCCCCGTCCTTCGGTGCAGGTCCGTCGATCGTCCCGCGCTCGACGTCGAGCGGCGCGAGCCCCGACGAGAAGGCGTACGCGTGAAGTTCCCCTTCGCGCGCGACCCGTGGAAGGACGATCTCGTTCAGGAGCGTCAGGGCCTCGTCACCACGCCGGGCGCCGCCCGTCCCGTCGGCGATCGCCATGCTCCGGGATCCGTCGAGGAGGACGGCGATCACCGGACGCTCGGAGATCACCCGCGTGAGCGCGATGACGGGCTCGAGGAGCGCGAGGAAGAGCAGCGCGAACGCGGCAGAGCGGAGGATCGCGAGCGTCAGTCGGAGGCCCGGTCCAACGGTCGGCGGGACGCGGCGGTAGAACCACACGACCGACGCGATCGACGCTGCGAGAAGCACGAGGAAGATCCACCCGTGCGGCTGATTGATGAAGATGCTCAAGGTGTTGTACCTCAGGGGGCTACACCGCGCGATCTACTTATGCGGGCGGCTCGTCACGTCGTGCACGCTCACGGACCAGCGTCCATCCTTCTTCTTGACGACGAACTCGACGGCGTGGCACGGCTCGACCACTGCCTCGGCCGAAACGACCTCGGTTCGAATCTCGGCATCGGGCGGCACCGCCGTCCGAAACCGCACGGTCAATGGCGGGAGCGAAGCGCTCGCCGTCAGCCGGTAGCGCGCCCTGGCGTTCTCTCCGTCGACGTCGCAGAAGGCGACGACCGAGCCCGAACCGAGCCGGACGTGGGCGCTCACCCACGAGAGCTCCCGGGGCAACGCCGGCCGGAAGTCGAGCGTTCGCTCGATGAGGTCGGGCCTGATGCCGAGATAGTCCTGGTAGAAGTTCCTCAGGAACTCGGCGAGGCTCCACGCCTGGGAGACGGCGCCGGCGACGTTCTCGCCGCTCTCCGGGGGAACGCCGTTCCTGAGCTCGGGGAGCGTTCCGGCCGCGCCCTCGTAGAAGACGAGATCCCGGAGGACCTTCGTCTGCTGCCACGCCGCCTCGACGAAGCCGTGCTTCACGAGGGCGCTCACGACCGGCCCCGTCAGCCACACCCAGACGTCGCCGCTGTGATAGGCCTCGTCGAAGTGGTAGCGGTCGAGGTCGAGGTGGCGCGGGTGGAAATCGGGATCGGCCGGGTCGAGCGTCGTAACGCCGTGGGGCAACACGCACGTCTCCCGGACGAGACGGAGGACGCCCTCCTCTCGGTCGCGCGGGAGGATGTCGGTCCACGGGACGGTCAGGGCGAGGATCTGGTTCGGCCGGATCCTCGTGTCGGGACTCCCGTCGAGGTCGATGTGATCGTAGAGGGCCGACCGCTTCTCGTCCCAGAAGAGCCGCTGGAACGACGAGCGAGCGTCGCCGGCCGTCTCCCGCCAGCGCGCGGCGGAATCGAGCTCCCCGGCGATCTCCGCGAGGGCGGCGCCCGACTCGAGGGCCGTGATCCAGAGCGACTCGATCTCGACGGCGCGGTCGCCGCGCGGAGAGAACGGGTGGGCCTCGCCACCCGCGTCCATCCACGTCTCGGCCTGGCCGTGCACGAGAAGCCCGTCGTCGTCCGTCCGCTTCAGGAGGGCCCCCTCGATCGCTCGGTGGATCGTCGGGAAGAGCCGTTTCGCGAGGTCGAGATCCCCGGTGTAGCGCACGTACTCGTAGACCTCCCGCACGAACCACCACGTTCCGTCCGCCGTGTTGTAGAACCTCTCGCCGGGCATCGCGAAGTTCGGGATCCGGCCGTAGAAGAGGCTGTCCTCCGCTACTTCCTGGAGGTCGGCGAAGTTCTCGAGGATCTCCCGGGCGGAGTCGAACTCGCCTCGCACGAGGCACGCGCCTGGAAGGCTGATGAAGCTGTCGCGTCCCCAGTAGTTAGGGAACCAGTGGAGGCCCGCGAAGATCCCGCGCCCCATCTGGTTCATGATGAGGGCGTCGACCGAGGCGGACGCCCACAGGAGCGCGTAGCGGTAGTCGTTGTCCCTGGTCGCGACGCCGACCCCGTCGAGGACGGTCGACATCCGCCGCATCTTCTCGTCGTACAGGGCGAACTCCTCCTCGACACCCCGGCGGGCGAGCTCGATCGCCCCCTCGAGCGTGTCGCCGACGGCGATGCCGAACGTGACACTCGCGGCGAACGCCTCGTCGCCTGCGAAGCTGAACTCGAGGCGCCCGGGCCAGAACGGCATCGCCGACGCCATCGCCCGTCTGGCGGCGTCCTTCGTGTAGGTCGTCGGTCGGTGGTCGGCCTCCGAGACGTAGAAGACCGGGTGGTCGCACGCGATCGCGATCCAGACCGGGTAATCCTCGTCCGGCCTCCTCTCGGAGTGGTCGACCCTGGAGAGCGCGAGCACGCGACGCTCGGTGTCCCAGTGCGTCTCGTACTCGAACTTCCCCTCCTCCCAGATGCTCCGGATGTCGACGCGCGGGACGAAGGCGGCCCGGCCCCGGCTGCTCGTGCTGTATGACAGAATCAGGAGGTTCTCGCGGTCGGCGAGGAAGACCGTCTCGGTCGTCTGGCCGACGACGTACTCGCGCGTCATGCTCTGCGGAAGCACGCAGGCATGCTTCACGCCCCAGGACGAGAGGGGGACGTCACCGAGGAGGAGGTCCCAGCCCTCGAGGAACTTGTGGAGCTCGACGATGAGCCCCTCGTAGCTCCTCGTGTTCGTCGTGCCCGTCTCGCCCGCGAAGTACGCCTTCTCCTTGTTGGTCAGGATGTACTCGCGGGACTCGCGACGGCCCACGACGATCTGGAGGCCCTCCCGCCGCCCGACGACGGGGAGCTTCCTCGTGGAACCCTTCCGTTCCTTCTTGCGCTTGGCGCTCATGTCTCTCCCCTGCAACACTCCTGCCATCCTACCACGAGCCCAGGCAGGCCCGCTCCCTGAACCGGCGCCGCGTCCGGGCGTCGTCTCCGTTGACGGCCCGAGCCGGCGTCACGGGGTCGCCGCGTCAGCGGCGTTGACGGCCGGCGTTGTCGGTCGGCGCGGCCGGACAGCGCGGCGCTCCGGTGGCGCGGATCGGCAGCGACACGCCCTACTCCACCACGATGAGGGAGTTCTGACCGCCGTACGGGTCCCCCACGCTCTCGGGGTTCCCGGGGTCCGCGACCCACCTGGCGCCGCCGTCCACCACGAACTTGTACTCGTAGCGGCCCGGCGCAAGCTCGATCTCGACGGTCCAGACACCGTCCCCGTCCTCGTCGGCCATCGGGGTCGCGTCCGTGCTCCATCCGTTGAACTCGCCCGCCAGGTGCACCGAGCCAGCGGCCTCGTCGCTGAAGCTGAAGAGGTAGCCTCCCTCGACCTGGAACGGTCCTTCGAGGAGCCCGCGGTCGCCCGCGGCGGCCGCACCCTCCGTGTCTCCGCCGCCCTTCGCCATCGCCCCGCCGGCGGCGCCGATCGCCGGTCCGGCCGTCGCGCCGAGGATGCTCTCTGAGAGGAACGCCGGCACCTCCCTGCCGGTCAGCGTGTAGACGTTGGCCAGCGTCCCCCGGAAGATCCGGTCGAACTCGCCCTCGTTCGGAGAGTTCTGGTCGGAACCGTACCACCAGAACCAGTCGCTCCCCTCGGCAGCCAGGATCTCGTCGAACGCCCGCGCGATCGCCTCGTCGTCGACGTCTCCCCGGGCAATGGAGTCATCGAGATCGCCCCGGACGACCGCGAGGTAGTCCCACGCGGCGTTCTCTTCTGGCTCCCCGATCCACGTTGCGAGGTCGTGCCCGATCCACGAGCCGGCCCAGAGGGTGTCGATCGTCTCCGTCGGCGGGTGCTCGGACATGTACTCCGAGACGGTCACGGTCTCGAGGAACGAAGCTCGGCTCATCTGATCGTACCACGACCGGAAGAACTCCTTGCCGTCGTGCCGGTACCACTCCCAGGCGTTCTCTCCGTCGAGGATGATGGGCACGACGTAGCTCCGCTCGTCGCCGGCAAGCTCCCGGTGGATCGCGTGGAGGCTCCGCATCATGGAGTTCGCCGCGGCGACGCCCTCCATCTTCCCGAAGTTGAAGCCTATGTCGTCGGAGAGGCGGTGGTCCCGGAAGATCGCGGCGACGCGCTTCCCGCCGTCCCCGGTCCAGTACATCTGGTACCGCTGCCGCGAACTCAGGGGTGGACCGCCGAGCGAGCGCTGGAGGATCTGGTCGTCCGACGCGATCCACTCGAACCCGCCGTCCGCGACGATGCCGACGATCTCCTGGGAGACCGCACCCTCGCCGGGCCACATGCCGGCCGGCCGACGCCCGAAGAGGGTCTCGTAGTACGACGCCGCCAGCTCGACGTGACGCCTGGCGTCCTGGGGATAGCTGAACCGGCGCTCCGGAAGCTGGATTCCCGGCGACGCCACCCGGGCCAGGTCGGTGTCGTACACGAGGGGAAGGATGGGGTGGTAGAACGGCGTCGTGATCACCTCGAGCTGTCCGCGGTCCTGCATCTCGCGGTGGATCGCGACGACGTTCCTCATGACGGCGATTTGCGCCTCGACGATCGCCCGCTTGTCGGCCTCGGTGTACCCGCGCTCCTTCTCGATGAGGCTCCTGACGCTCACGACCGTCCCGTCGGGGAGCGTCACGTCGCCCTCCTGGAAGTCCGGGTCGAACCACGCGAGGTTGAACCACGCCTGGAGGTCGCGCCAGTCCTGCTCGGTGAACGTCGCGGCCGCCGCGAGGAGCTCCGCCCGGCCGTCCCCGCCCTTCTTGTCCTTCAGCTCCCCGTAGCGGGGCCAGACGTGGATCATGTTGTCCCAGTGGGCGTTGAAGAAGTGCGTGAGGAGGAAGAGCCGATCCTCCTCGTCGAGCTGGCCGGCGTCCTTCAGGGTCATCCTGAGGTACGCGTCCGTGCCGGTCCCGTTGTCGTAGCCCTCGACGACCTCCTCGATCTGGGTCAGGAGGACGGGTGTCATATTGACGGTGAGGTGGATCTCGGGGAACTCGGCCAGGATCGCGACCATGTCGTAGTAGTCCTTGATCGCGTGCATCCTGACCCACGGTTCCGCGTACTCCCCGGTCTCGAGGTCCTTCAGGTACTTCGGCTGATGCTGGTGCCAGACGACGGCCACCGAGAGAGGCGTGCCGACTGAGGCAAGCTCCTCGACGACCGGCTCGCTTCCGCCCGGAGCGTCGCCGGACGAACCGAGGGTGAGGGTTCCGTCGGGGCCGAGCGAGACGACCGTGTTCACGCCGCCGTGGTTGTCGTCGACCGTGTGGGGGTTCAAGGGGTCCTCCCGCCAGGAGGTCCCGCCGTCGATCACGAACTTGTACTCGTAGGTCCTCCCCGCCTGGAGCTCCGTCACGACCTCCCACACGCCGTCGCCGTCGTCGTCCGACATCGGGATCGCGGTCGGGTCCCACGCGTTGAACTCGCCCGCCAGGTGCACGCTGGTGGCCCCCGGCGCCGAGAACGTGAACCTGACACCGCCTTCGACGACCTCGGGCGGTGCTGCGTCCCCCGCAGTAACCGGGCCCGCCGCCGCGGCCATCGCGGCCCCGACAACCAGCGCGCCGACGAGCGCGCGTAACCCCTTCCGTGTCATCCCGTCTCCTCCGCTTCCGAGAGCACGCTCTCCTTATAAGAAGTGTTCGCCCGGCCGTCCAGCCGCCGGGCGATCGAATGCTCGTCGAGCCATGGGACGCGCGCCCCGCACCGGCCGAGAGCTCCTGCCGGTGCGCCGGTCTCACGCCTCCTGCGCCTGCCGCGTTCCCGGACTACTCGATCTCGAGGGCGGGAACCGTCGCCATCTCGCCCTTGTCGAGATTGTACGACCCGAGAATCTCCTCCTGCGACTGCTGCTTGCCTCCGAAGATCACGAGGATCTTCTTGGCCTTCGGCACGACGATGTCGTAGATGTTCGGATCGATCGCGAGGTCGTGTCCACCGCCCCCGCACCACTCCCCCGCGTCGGCCTTGACGTCGCGGAAGTCACCGAGCCCGCCGGCCCCGTAGTCGTCCTGGAGGCCGACGACCGGCGTGTACCGCCAGTCCGACGCGGCGCCGTTGATCGCCTCGATCGGAACGGTGATCCGAATCGTGCCCGTTTCGATGTCGGTCTCGACCGTTGCCTCGACGTCGACCGGCTCCGAGTTCGCGTCGATCACATGGATCTCCTCGCCGGCCGCGAAGATCTGATACTCCGACGGCGCCTGGAGGAGGCAGTTCGCGTTGTGCCGGAGCTCCTTGTCTCCCCCCTCCTGCGTGTCGATCGCCACGGCGACCATCGTCAGCCGGTTGCCGACGCCCCAGGGGTCGACCAGGTTCCTGATCTTGAACTCGAAGATGAGGTAGCCGTTCTCCTTCTCGATCGCGAACGACAGGAGGTCGGCCTCGCCTCCCTCGCCGAACGCCTCATTCATGGGATAGACGTAGTCCCCATCCCCGCGGTCGTCGCCCTCGGGATCGATCCAGATGGCCAGGACCTCCGCCGCGGCGACCGCCGCGCCCCCGAGGATCACTCCGACCAGAAGCAGTACCAGTGCGTTTCTCATGTTCCTCCCCCGCGCTGGAAGAGCCCGCCTATTCGCCGGCCAGGAGCTTGTCGATCTCGGCGACGGCGGTGTCGAGTGCGTCCTTGACGGACTTCGTGTTGTCGAGAGCCGCCTGCATCTCCGGATTCATGATGTTCTCGATCTCCGGGTAGTACAGAGTCTGCGGCCTCGCGATCGCGGTCTTCATCTGCTCCACGAAGACCGCGAGGTACGGATGCTCATCGGACGTGATCGCGTCCATCGCCTTCACGTTCACGGGAATCTGCCCCAGGCTCGCCGCCCACATCCGCTGTATCTCCTCGCTGGCCACGAACATCAGGAACTCGGCCGCGAGCTCGGGGCGCTTCGTGCTCCGGAAGACGACGAGGTTGTTCCCACCCACGTTGGTCCTCGATCCAGCCGGCCCCGCCGGAACGAGGCCGACCCCGAAGTCGAGACCGGTCTTTTTCAGGCTCTCGACGGCCCACGGACCGTTCAGGATCATCGCGTACCGGCCGTTCTGGAACCCGAGGTCGTTCTGGATGCCGCCCGATCTCCACGCGCCGCCCTCGATCCCGTGCTTCCCGTACAGGTCGACCTTGAGCTGGAAACCGGCGACCGCCTCCTCGCTGTTCAGGAGGCAGTGCATCCCGTCCGCCGAGAGGAACGTGGCACCGTGCGTGTAGAAGAAGGGCAGCGACCACCAGAGCGAGTTCCGGACCCCGATCCCGAAGACACCCTCATCTTCGTTCGTGAGCTTCTTCCCGTACGCGATGAGCTCGTCCCACGTCGCCGGCGGGCTGTCGGGGTCGAGCCCCGCCTGGCGGAAGAGCTCTCTATTATAGAAGAGGCACAGACCGTTCGTCTGATCCGGGAGTCCCCAGAGCGTCCCGCCGTAGACGCAGCTCTGAAGGGCCACCGGCAGGACCTCGGCTCGGAAGTCGGCGGGCACGTGCTCCTCGAGGGAGAGGAGCGCGTTCTTCCCAGCGATCTTCGCCAGGAACGAGACGTCGACCCTCGCGATGTCGGGCTCGGTGCGCGTCGTGAGCGCTGTCTGGATCTTGGGCTCCGCGCCCGCAAACGGGAGCCGGACGATGTCGATCGTGATCCCCGGGTGCGCCTCCTTGAAGCGGCTCACGATCTCCTTGAAGACCGGGTACTCCTCGTCGTTGTACGTCTGCCAGATCGTGAGTGTCGCGGCCTCCTTCTTCTTCCCGCATCCACCCAGGACAACCAGTCCGCAGAGCATTGCTGCGACCGTCCAGACGATGGCTCTTCTCATCCCTGATCACCCCCGCTTATATTCTGTGGAACGTCCGGCGCTCGGGCTTGCGGCGCGTGTCGGCTATCCCTTGACCGCCCCCATCGTCATGCCCTCGATGAAGTAGCGCTGCGCAAAGAAGAAGATCGCCACGATCGGCAGCACCGAGATGCACGAGCCCGCCATGATGAGCGTGTACGACGCCTCGTGCTGGCTCCGGAAGAGCGCCAGCCCGACCGGCACGGTGTAGAGCTTCTCCACGTTCACGACAATGAGCTGCCACAGGAAGTTATTCCAATGGAACTGGAATGTCAGTAGAAAAAGCGTCGCGATGATCGGGATCGAGAGCGGCACCATGATCGTGCGGAATACCTGCCATTCCCCCGCCCCATCGATCCTGGCGGCCTCGAGGAGCTCGTTCGGGATCGTGGTCATGTACTGCCGCATGAGGAAGAGCCCGAAGACGTTAGCCAGATGCGGCACGATCATGGCGCGATACGTGTTCATCCAGCCGAACTTGTTGATGATGGCAAACTGCGGGACGACGTACATCATGCCGGGGATCATGAGCGACGCCAGGAAGAACCCGAAGAGCTTGTCGCGCCCGATGAAGTCCTTCTTCGCGAAGACGTAACCAGCGAGCGAGGCGAAGAGCGTCGCGAAGAACGCGGCGGTCGTCGCGACGATGACGCTGTTCACGAAGTAGCGGCCGAAGCCGAACTCGGTGAGGACCCG